>DASWWC010000184.1:0-5094 GCA_036401055.1 Roseateles sp. | reverse complement strand
CGCCTGGCGCGCCACGCTGCGCGCCGAGGCCCGTCACGAGCCGGCACCGCCGCAGCGCGAACGCCCTCGCTCGCGCGCCACGCCGCTGGTGCTGCTGGTCGACATCTCGGGCTCCATGGGCCGCTACTCGCGCGTGCTGCTGCACGTGGCTCATGGCCTGCTCAATCCGGGCCCCGGATTGCGCGAGCGACCCACCATCGAGGCGTTCGTCTTCGGCACGCGGCTGACGCGCATCACACGCCAGCTGCAGGGCCGCGACCCCGACGCCGCGCTGGCCGCAGCAGCGGCGGCCGTGCCGGACTGGGCCGGCGGCACCCGTATCAGCCACAACCTGCGTGCCTTCAACCGCGACTGGGCGCGCCGCGTGCTGGCCGGTGGCACCGCCACGGTACTGCTGGTCACCGACGGGCTGGAACGCAGCCACGACGGCGACACGCCCGACCTCGCTCGCGAGGCAGAGCGGCTGCGCCTCTCATGCCGGGAACTGTTGTGGCTCAATCCGCTGCTGCGCTTCGACGGCTTCGAGCCACGCGCCGCTGGCGTGCGGGCGCTGCTGCCCCAGGTGACCCGCCACCTGCCCGTGCACAACCTGGACAGCATCGACCACCTGCTGGACGCGCTGACACGCTGAGCTGCCGTCCTACATCCAGGCGGCACACCGTCTGCCGCGCTGCGCCAGGCGCCCTGCCTAGATTCTGGTTTCAGCGGTGCGCATCGGGTGCTGCCGCTTGCGCTGAAAGGACTTCCATGAAGATCTCGAAACTCGCCTCGCTCCTCATCGTTGGCGCCCTCGTTGGGCCACTCGCCGCCCAGGCGGCGGACAAGCCCGCCGGCACGACCAAGACCTGGGTCAAGGACTCAGTAGTGACGACCAAGATCAAGGCCCAGCTGGCTGCGAGCAAGGTGTCGTCGCTGGCCATGGTCCACGTCGAGACCGATGCCGACGGCTGGGTGCAGCTGACTGGCAAGGTGGCCACCCAGGCCGAGAAGGACCGCGCCGAGGCCATCGCCAAGGCGGTGGACGGCGTGAAGTCAGTCGACAACCAGCTGACCATCACCGGCAAGTGACGCCGGCACATGGCCCGCCACGGCGGGCCGTGTGTTTTCCTTCGCCGGCCGTCAGAATCGACGCATGAACCTGACCGGCCAGCAAACCCTGCCCGTCGCCCAGGCCGAGGCCTGGGCGGCGCTGAACGACATCACGATGCTGCAGGCCGCCGTGCCCGGCTGCGAGGCCATCACGCCGGCCGGCGACAACGCGTTCGATGTGCTGATGGCCGTTTCCATCGGCCCGGTCAAGGCCAGGTTCAAGGGACGGCTGCAGCTGTCGGACCTGGTGCCACCGCAGAGTTACCGCCTCGCCTTCGACGCCTCGGGGGGGGCTGCCGGCCACGGCAAGGGCCAGGCCCTCGTCGCGCTGGAGGCCCTGGCACCCAGGCAGACGCGACTGACCTACGAGGTGACCGCCAGCGTTGGCGGCAAGCTCGCGCAAATCGGCTCGCGCCTGGTCGACCTCGCCGCGCAGAAACTGGCCGAGGATTTCTTCGCCCGCTTCCAGGCCGGGCTGCTGGAACGCCATCCGCCAGCCGTGCCCGCGACCGTTCAGGTGCCTGCGACCGCCCCGGCAGCAACGCCGAACCTGCTGCGTCGCCTGCGTGATTGGCTGCGCCGCCTGGTCGGCTGAAGTGCCTCACCCGGCGGTGGCATCCGCCGCTTGGTGACCACCTGAAACAACGGGGTTTCCCCAGGGGCGGCGCCGGTACAATTTCACATGTCCGAAACAACGGGCCTGCCTCAGCGCAGGCCCGTTCTTTTTCGTCATGTCCCACTGTTCCCGCCGCCTGCCGCACATCGACGTCCTGAAGGCCCTGGCCGCCCAGGTCATCGTGCTACACCACCTCGTCAGCTACGGCCCTATCGCCCGCTCCGCCCACGAAGCCCTGCCATGGCTGGCCGGTGCCATGCATCAGTACGGCCGCATGGCAGTGCAGATCTTCCTGGTCGTGGGTGGTTTCCTGAGCGCACGCGGCCTGTCCCCGCGCGGCAGGGCCCTGCAGGCTCCTTTGCCCGAGCTGCTGTGGCGACGCTACCTGCGCCTGACACTGCCCTTCCTCGCCGCGCTGGCGCTGACGCTGGGAGCCTGCGGCCTCATCTCTTCCTCCTGGCCCGAGCTGGTGCCGGCCGGCATTGGCCTCGGACAGCTTCTCGCCCACGCGCTGCTGCTGCACGACGTGCTCGGCTACGAGGCGCTGACGGTGGGCGCCTGGTACGTGGCCATCGACCTGCAACTCTTCGCGCTCCTTGTCGGCCTGCTGTGGCTGGCACGGCGCGGCTGGCGCCATCCCGGTCGCCTCGTCGTCGGGCCGCTGCTCGTCGCCGCCCTGGTGCTCGCCTCGGCCTTCGTCTTCAACCGACAGCCCGAGCTGGACGCCTTCGCGCCCTACTTCTTCGTGTCTTACGGCCTCGGCGCACTGGTGCACTGGCTGGGTCTGTGGCAGCACCGCCACGCCGGCCTGGTGTTGCTGGCCGTGGCAATGGGTGCTGCACTGCTGCTGGACTGGCGCGACCGCCTGGCCCTCGCGCTCGCAACGGCGCTGTGGCTGGCCTGGGCGCAGCAGCGCCACGCCGAGGGCCGGCCACTCCTGCCGGCATCCTGGGCCGAGGTGCTGGCCCGCGCCTCGACGCCGTCCTATGCCCTCTTCCTCCTGCACTTCCCGGTGCTGCTGCTCACCAACGCATTGCTGACCCAACTGCCCGGCGCGACGCCGGAAGTCGGACTGATGCTGCTGCTGGCCACCTGGCTGGTGGCCAACTGCCTGGCGGTGCCCTTCCACCGCTGGGTGGAGGCGCCGGCCGCGCGCCTGGACCCGTTGGCCTGGCTGCCGCGCCTACGCGCGGCGTGAACGGCGGCCCGTGCAAGCGGCGAACAAGCCCTCCGCGCGCGACGGGTCTGCGCGGCAGACCCAGGAAACCACAAGAGGCGGCACCGCCCCTGCGTGCTAATGTCGCGCGCAGCCACGAGGACGCGTTTCCGATGACGATTCCAACCCAGGCCGCCAAGGACAAACCCTTCTGCGACAGCATGCGCGCAAGCGATGGTTTCAGTGCCGACTGACGCCCTCGACTCGCGCGACACGCTACAGGACAAGGCCGCACGAACGCTGGTCGCCATCGTCAGCATCGTTGGCGCGACAGCGGCCGCGGCCGGCCTGATGCTGCACGCGTCCAGAGGCGCCCTGCCCTGGGGCGACCAGCGATTCACCATCGGCGTGACCCTGCTGGCCCTGGGCGGTCTGGCGGCGCTGGTGCGCCGGGCCGGCTGGCTGCGTCTGGCCATGACGCTGGTGCTGGGGGGCACCCAGCTCAGCCTGGTCGCCCACTCCGTGGCCACCGGACTTGGCGTGCACACCTTGGTGCTGGCCGCCAGCCCCGTGCTGATTGCCGTGGCGGGCGGCGTCGCTGGCAGCGCCGCCGCCCTCGCGCTGGCCGCGCTGCATGTCGCCGCCATCCTCGGCCTGGCTGCGCTCGAAACCCATGGCTGGCTGCCTGGCCGGATCGTCGCGCTGCAACCGTCGGTACAGGGTAGGGTCATCGGTCACCTGCTGATCACGGTCGGCGGGCTGGCCTCGGCCCTGCTGCTCAACCGCATCCTGGGCGCCGCACTGCGGCGCGCCATCGGAGAGGAGGCCCGGCTGGCGCGCCTCGTGCAGGCCGCGCACAACTGGGCCTGGGAGGCTGACGCGCAGTTCCGGGTGACCCACCTGTCCGACGAGTTCGAGGCGCTGTCGGGCCACAAGCGCGAGGACTTCCTGCGCATGGGCCAGCCCGGAGGGGCTGCCCTCGTGAAGGACGCCGAGTTTCAGGCGCTGCTGGAGGACATTCGCGCCAAGCGCGCCTACCGCGACCGCATCAATGGCTTTCGCGCGCCCGATGGTCGGCTGCTGTGGACGCTGAGCTCGGGCGAGCCCGTCTTCGACGCCGCCGGTCGCCACACCGGCTGGCACGGAGTCAGCCACAACATCACGGGCGAGCGCCTCGCGCTGCAGCAACACCAGCGCACCGCCAGCATGCTCGATCGCGTGCTGCGCGCCAGCCCCGACGCCATCTGCGTGGCCCACATCGAGGATGGCCGCATTCGCTTCGCAAACTCAGGCTTCTGCACGCTGGCCGGCCTGTCTCGCGACGAGCTGATGGGCCGGTCTGCCCGCGAGTTGGGTCTATGGCCCGACAGCACCGAGCCGCGGCGGCTGGCCGCCGCGCTGGCCGACTCCGGGCTGGTGCGCGATTTCCGCTCGGCCATCCTGGTCAACGGCCAATGGCGCGACCTGCTGGTGTCAGCCGCGTCGCTGGACTGGGACGGCGAGCCCGCGACGATGATGATCGCGCGCGACATCACAGACAGTGAGCGGGACCGCATCGAGGCCGAGGCCATCCTCGACCACGCCAGCATCGGCATCGCGTTGACGCGTGGCGAGCGCTTCGAGCGAGTGAACCGCCACTGGCAGGAGATTTTCGGCGGCACCGAACCCCGGCTCGCCGCCGGGCAGGCCGGCCTGCCTTCCGCCCAGCAGGTGGCCAGCGCCGCACAGGCCTTTGAGCGCGACTTCCTCCACCCCGAAGGCCAGCGCATCACCGTGCAGTTCAATGCCCGCGGCCTGCCGGCCACGCTGGCCAGTCGCAGCGAGGACGATGCCGACCGCGCGACGCTATGGCTTGCCGAGGACGTCACCGAGCGCCGCCGCCAAGAACGCGAGCTGCAGGCCGCCAAGCAGCAGGCCGAGGGCGCCAGCCACGCCAAGAGTGCCTTCCTCGCGACGATGAGCCATGAGATCCGCACGCCGCTGAATGGCGTGCTGGGCTTGGCGCGCCTGCTGCAACAGGGTGGCCCCGCCGACGACCACCGCGACAAGTACCTGGCCCACCTCGTCGGCGCCGCCGAATCGCTCAACGAGATCGTGTCCAATGTGCTGGACTTGTCGAAGATCGAGGCAGGTCACCTGGAGCTGGAGCAGATCGAGTTCGACCTGCACGCGCTGGCCCAGGCCAGCTTCGAGGGCTGCGCGGCGCTGGGCCGCGAGCGCGGGCTGGACATGC
>DASWWC010000183.1:0-5551 GCA_036401055.1 Roseateles sp. | reverse complement strand
CGGCTCCAGCCCGAAGGCGCGGCAGCGGGCCCAGCTGGCGCGCAGCGTCTCGGGGATCAGGCCGGTCTCGACCTGGCCTTGCTCCAGCCATTGGCGGCGGGCGGTGCGCAGCGGGTTGGGGGCGGTAGGCATGTGTCTCCTTGGGCAGGCTAGAGCCTGCTCTCGAAGGCGGACGCTAGCCTGACGGCGGGGGCCGTCAAGCGCTTGGCGCGCGGCGGGGCTGATCCGTGTCAAACCGGCGCAGCGTGACACCGGGGTGTGTCATTTCGGAACAGTCCGCCGGCTGCAAACCGCGGCTTTGCGCACCGCGCCGGGCGTTGCCGCACCGAAGTGCCGCTGGCATGCGCCTTGCGCTGAAGGGCCCGACCCGCGCCATCCGACGACGCCGGGCATTCATCCAGGAGACATCGCCATGACCGTTTACGCCGCACCCGGCCAGCCCGGCGCCAAGATCGCCTATAAGCCCCGCTACGACAACTTCATCGGTGGCAAGTTCCAGCCGCCGGTGGAGGGGCAGTACTTCGACGTGGTCTCGCCGATCAACGGCCGCGTCTACACCCAGGCCGCCCGTTCCGGCGCGCAGGACATCGAGCGCGCGCTGGACGCCGCCCATGCCGCCGCCGCGGGCTGGGCCGCGGTGCCGCCGGCCGAGCGCGCCAACATCCTGCTGAAGATCGCCGACCGCATCGAGGCCAACCTGGAGCTGCTGGCCTATGCCGAGACGGTGGACAACGGCAAGCCCATCCGCGAGACGCTGAATGCTGACATCCCGCTGGCGGTGGACCATTTCCGCTACTTCGCCGGCTGCGTGCGTGCGCAGGAAGGTGCGCTCAGCGAGATTGACCACCACACCATCGCGTATCACTTCCACGAGCCGCTGGGCGTCGTGGGCCAGATCATTCCGTGGAACTTCCCCATCCTGATGGCGGCCTGGAAGCTGGCGCCGGCACTCGGCGCCGGCAACTGCGTGGTGCTCAAGCCCGCCGAGAGCACGCCCATCAGCATCCTGGTGCTGGCCGAGCTGATCGCCGACCTGCTGCCCGCGGGCGTGCTGAACATCGTCAACGGCTTTGGCAAGGAGGCCGGCATGCCGCTGGCCACCAGCAAGCGCATCGCCAAGATCGCCTTCACCGGCAGCACGGCCACCGGCCGGCACATCGCGCAGGCGGCGGCGGCCAACCTGATCCCGGCCACGCTGGAGCTGGGCGGCAAGAGCCCCAACCTGTTCTTCGACGACGTCATGGCCGAGGACGACGCCTTCCTCGACAAGGCCATCGAGGGCCTGGTGCTGTTCGCGTTCAACCAGGGCGAGGTCTGCACCTGCCCCAGCCGCGCGCTGATCCAGGAGGGCATCTACGACCGCTTCATGGAGCGGGCGCTCCAGCGCGTGGCGGCCATCAAGCAGGGCAACCCGCTGGACACCGACACGATGATGGGCGCGCAGGCCTCGGCCATGCAGATGGACAAGATCCAGACCTACCTGGCGCTGGGCAAGGAGGAGGGCGCCAAGGTGCTGATCGGCGGCGAGCGCGCGCAGCTGGGCGGCGACCTGGCGGGCGGCTACTACATCCAGCCGACGCTCTTCCGGGGCCACAACCAGATGCGCATCTTCCGCGAGGAAATCTTCGGCCCGGTGCTGGCGGTAACGACCTTCAAGACCGAGGCCGAGGCGCTGCAGATCGCCAACGACACGCCCTACGGCCTGGGCGCCGGCGTGTGGACGCGCGACGGCAGCCGCGCCTACCGCCTGGGCCGCGCCATCCAGGCCGGTCGCGTGTGGACCAACTGCTACCACGCCTACCCGGCGCATGCGGCCTTCGGCGGCTACAAGGAGTCGGGCATCGGCCGCGAGACGCACAAGGCCATGCTGGACCACTACCAGCAGACCAAGAACCTGCTGGTCAGCTACTCGCCAAACGCGCTTGGGTTCTTCTGACCCCGGCACTGGCGGCGGGCCAAGGGCACTGCCGCCAGCGCCAGCAGGGCCAGCGACAGCGAACCCGGCAGCGGCAGCGGCAGCGGCGTCGCCGTGGTGCGCATGGCCACGCGCAGGTTGTCCAGCGTGGTCTCCTCGTTGACGCCGGTCCCCTCGTGGGCCTCGAACCAGCGGAACCGGGTGATGGCGTGGTCGGAGATCACGCCGGCGAAGACGAGCGGCACGGGCAGGCCCGGATTGCCGGACAGCAGGATGTCCTGCGTCGTGCCGTCGCTGAACCAGAAGCGCAGCAGGCCCTGGTCGACGGCCGTGCTGTCGTTGCCGGCTACGGACTCGAAGCTGGCGATGTCGAGCGCGGCGGCCAGATAGGGCAGGGCGTACTCGCCTTCGTAGTAGGCATTGCCGCCCTGCCGGCCCGGGCCGAACGCCGCCGCGACCTTGTTGACGCCGGACACGTGGACGGGGCCGCCGATATTGCTGCTCAGTGTCAGGCCCGGCAGCACGGCCACGCCGGTCAGGTCGGTGTCGTCGGCGTAGCCAGAGAAGTCCTGCAGCTGCGCGGGGCTGCTGAGCGCGGCTTCCCATGAGGCCAGGTCGGTGTAGACCGACACGGTGGCGGCCCGCGCCGGCACCGTGGTGGACAGGGCAAGCGCGATGAGGACGTGGTGAAGGACTCGCATGGCGGTTCTCCTTGCGGCAGAAGGCCGTATTGGGCCGGCCGCTGCGGGCCCTGCCCAGCCTGTGAACTGGGGAGTGCCCCGCGCCTGCGGGAACCCCGCCTCCCCAACTTCTCAGGCGGCACTCCCGCAGGGGTGGGGACCGCGCATGCCCGTTGGCGCCCCCGTCAGGCCGTCAGCTTCAGCCCCACGATGCCGGCCACGATGAGGCCCACGCAGGCCAGTCGTGCGACGGTGGCCGGCTCCTGGAACAGCACGATGCCCAGCAGCACCGTGCCCACCGCGCCGATGCCGGTCCACACGGCATAGGCCGTACCCACCGGCAGCGTGCGCATGGCCACGCCCAGCAGCGCGACGCTGATGACCATGGCCGCCACGGTGGCCGCGGTAGGCCAGGGGCGCGAAAAGCCTTCGGTGTACTTGAGGCCGATGGCCCAGCCGACTTCGAACAAGCCGGCGATGACGAGAACCAGCCATGCCATGGCCCGTCTCCTGCAGTCGCGAGGCCGGGTCGTCCCGGCCGGGGGGAGGGTGCGGGCCGGGTCGTCCAGGCCGGCGCCTCAGGGCTGAGGCGCGGGCGCAGTGTAGGCAGCGCTGCCGCGCCCGGGGCGCATGCCCCAGGGCGGCCTGGGTGGTTGCCGCGCCACAGCCGCGTCAGGGCGCGGCGGGCTGCAGGTGCTTGCCGAGGAAGGTCTCGACGCGCTTCGCGAAGTCCAGCCGTGTGCTCATCTGCTGCCAGCCATGGCCTTCGTTCTCGTACTCGACGTACTCGGGCGGGTTGCCGGCCTTGGCCAGCGCGTCGCGCAGGCGGCGGCCATGGTCCTTGGGCACGCGCAGGTCTTCCGCGCCGTAGGCCAGCAGCATGGGCGCCTTGATGCGCGCGGCCTGGTGCACCGGCGAGACCTCGATGAGTCGTTCGCGGTCCTGCTTGGGGTCGCCGATCAGTTCGGGGTAGGCATGCTGGCGCGCATAGCCGTGCAGGTCATCGACCACGAAGAAGCCACCTTCCAGGTGCAGCGGCAGGTCGGCCACACCCACCCAGCTGACGCCGCAGCGGAACAGCTCGGGGTGGCGGACCAGGCCCATGGCGGTGGCGTAGCCGCCGTAGCTGGCGCCCATCACGCAGGCACGGTCGGTGGCCAGGCCGGCCTTGCGGGCCCACAGCAGCGCGTCGGCCAGATCGTCCTGCATGGTCAGGCCCCATTGCTTGAAGCCGGCCTTGAAGTGCGCCTCGCCGTAGCCCTGGCTGCCGCGGAACTCGGGCTCGATGACCAGGTAGCCGCGCGAGGCCAGGAACTGCGCCATCGGCTCCCAGCGCCAGTAGCCGTTGCGCACCCACGGCCCGCCGTGGGCCAGCACGACGGCGGGGGCCGGCTTGCCCGGCTCCACCCCCTGGGGCAGCGTCAGCCAGACCGGCAGGTCGCGGCCGTCGCGGGCCTTGATGCGCTGGAAGTCCACGCCGGCCATCTGCTGGGGCTTCACGCCGGGCATGACGGGCGAGACGTTCTCCCAGCGCTTGGTCTCGGCGCGGTAGAGCAGGTGGCGGCCGGGGTCGCGGTCGGCGTAGGAGTGCACCAGCGCCAGCATGTCGGGCGCGCCGCAGCGCCGGCAGCTGATGCTGTTGACGCGACCGGGGAGGCGGGCGTCCACCTCCTGCTGGAACTTCTTCATGGCCGGGTCGGTCCAGACGGTCACCTGCGAGTCGGCCTGCAGGCTGACGCCCAGCACGCCCTGGCCGGGGTCGCCCTGCTGCAGCCAGCCGCTGAAGTCGAAGCCCGGCGCCTGCACCAGCGGCGTCTCGGCGGGCTTGCCGGCGGCGAAGTCGAAGGTGGTCAGCACGGTCTCGCGCGCAGGGCCGCGGGGTTCGGTCACGTAGAGCGTGCCGTCGTCCGAGACGCCTACCGCCATGAAGGGCGGGTCCACGAGCTTGAAGCTGGCCAGTTGCCGCCACTGCTCCGCCCTCGGCGCCAGCCAGTGCAGCACGCCGCGGCCTTCGTCCTCGTACAGGCTCAGCACCACGCGCGGCTGGCCCTTGCTGTCGAACATCCACTGCATCGCCCGCTCGGGCGGTTTGGGCATGTCCATCCTGCGCACCAGGCCGCTCTGCACGTTCAGCCACTTGGGCTCGAAACGCCGCAGCTGGAAGTCGAGCTGGCCGACGATCACCTCGTCGGGTCGCACGCCCGGCTGCGGCCGGGGCACGGTCAGCAGCGCGTGGTCGAACTTCAGCGAGTCCGACTGCTGCATGCAGGACTTGATCTCGCTGCAGATCAGCTCCGTGGTCTTGCCGCTGCTCACCTCCACCGAGAACAGGCCCGGCAGGTGGGTGGTGTGGCGGGCGGGCTCGATCTTGCCGAGCCGGAACACCAGGCGCTCGTCGTTGACCCAGTCGAACCAGACCACGTCCTGCTTGGCGTAGAAGGCCACCACCTTGGCCGGCTCGCTGCCCTGCAGGTCCACCACCAGCAGCGCGGCGCGGCGGTTGTCGTGCACGCGGGTCAGGCCCACGTAGCGGCCGGTGGGCGAGAGCTTGACCTCCAGCACCGCCGGATGCCGGAAGAAGGTCTCGGCCGGCAGCGGCGCAGCGTCCGCCGCGTGTGCCGGCGCACTGCCGGCGCCCAGCGCCATCACGACGGCAAGCGCGCCGATCTGCGCCCATCGATGCATTTTCATGGTCTCTCGTCCTTGTCTTCACCCGTCGGGCGCGCGCATTATGGGATGAAAGATAGCGCTATCCAACGTGAATTCTTCGCCTGTGGCGCGCTGTCTGCGCCGTACCGCGTTGGAAACCATGGCGTGCAACCCGCTGCCTAGACTGCCGCCCCGCATTGCCGCCCCGAGAGCGGCTCGCAGGAGACACGGATGACGCAAAACACAGGGTGGTGGATGGTCGCCGCGGCCGGCTTGCTGGTCGCGGGTTGTGGGGGCGGCGGTGGGG
>DASWWC010000182.1:0-4168 GCA_036401055.1 Roseateles sp. | reverse complement strand
CGCCGACAGCACCAGCCGCCAGCGCCAGCCCATGCGCGCCAGCCAGCGGTCCAGGAACTGGATGGACGCCGCATCCACGAGATGGTGGGCGTCGTCCAGCACGATAAGGCCGCGCTCCACCTCGCAGGCCTCCAGCGCGTTCAGCATCGCGTCGGCCACGGTGACGATCTCGGCGCCGCCGCGCAGCGCCGCGTCGCGCAGGCCTTCGGGCGCGGTGCGCCAGGGCAGGTCGAAGGGCTCGAAGGCCGCGAACAGGCAGTCCAGCAGCCGGCCCAGGTCGTCGCCCTCGTCCAGCGCCACCCAGGCGACGGCCACGCCGTCGGGCTGGGCCGCCAGGGCCTGGGTCAACAGCGCCGTCTTGCCGTAGCCGGCGGGCGCACAGATCAGCAGCACGCGCTGGTCGTCCAGCGCTCGTGCGATGTCGGCCAGCAGCGCCGGCCGGGGCAGCAGCAGGCCGTCGCGGGGGCGCGGCGCACGGGTCTTGGTGTGGGCGAGGGCCATGAGCGAAATGATAGAGGCCGCCCCCCGGACCGCGGGGGCCGTGGCGCCATCGCCGCTAACGATTGCCTAACGGGCGCTTTCGAGACTGGCGACGCCTCAAGAGGAGAACCCCCATGACGATCACACGCCGCCTGCTCACCGCCGCCCTGCTCTGCACCTCGCTGGCCGCCCAGGCCAGCCAAGGCGTCAGCCTGGCCAGCACCTACACCGACTTCACGACCTGGACGTTGTTCGGCAACGCCACAGCGCAGAACGACACGCCGGGCAACGGCTTCACCTACAGCAACCTGATCCTGACGCCGCCGGCCAGCAGCGGCATGGGCGGGGCGGGCTTTGCGCCCACCGCGCTGACGCTGGACTTCAACCAGTCGTTCCGCTTCGACTTCCACTTTTTGTCCCCGTCAGCACCGGTGTGCGCGGCGACGGCCTGACCTTCACGCTCAGCGACGTCGCAGGTGTGGGCAATGCCGGCTCGGGCCTGGGCTACGAGGGCCTCAGCGGCCGCAGCATCGCGATGGCCAGACACCTTCCACTTCGACGGCGAGCCGGTATCGCCCAGCCTGCAGATCCTGTCCGGCGGCTCGGTCACGCCGCTGGCCGCGACCGAGACCGGCCTGGGCGACGCCATCCACGACCCCAACTACCAGTGGTATGCCTCGCTGAGCTACGCGCCCTCCGGCCTAGACGACAACGCCGGCACGCTGACCGGCACGATCACGCACCTGGACCTCGGCAGCTACAGCGTCAGCGCCACGGTCAGCTTCGCGGACCTGGGACTGGTGGGCCAATCGGTGTTCTACGGCTTCACCGCCGCCAACGGCCTGGCCACCGACGGCCACTTCGTCACCAGCGCCATGCCGGTGCCCGAGCCGGGCACATGGGCGATGCTGCTGGCCGGCCTGGCGCTGGTGGGCGGCACCGCGAACCGGCGGCTGCGCTCGCGCTGAGGCGCCCCTACGATCCGGGCCTTTGCCGCCCGAGATCGTTCCATGCCGCAGCCGTCCTTCAGCGTCATCGTCGCCAACTACAACCACGCGGACCTGGTGGGCCGGGCGGTGGAGAGCGTGCTGGCGCAGGACTACCCGGCCGCGCTGCGCGAGGTCATCGTCGTCGATGACGGCTCAACCGACGATTCGCGCGAGGTGCTGCAGGCTTGGGCCGGCCGCGAGGGCGTGCAGTTGGTGTTCCAGCAGAATCGCGGCCAGACCGCAGCGTTCGCGGCGGGGCTGGCCGCCGCGCGCGGCGACTACGTCTGCCTGCTGGACGCCGACGACCGCTGCCACCCGTACAAGCTGGCCGCGATCGCCCACCACCTCGCCACGCTGGACAGCGACCCCGAGCGGCTGTTCCTGTGCCACGACCTGGACATCCTGGACGGCGCCGACGGCCCGGCCATCGCCAGCGGCTGGTTCGAGGTCATCGGCCAGCAGCACCTCGGGTCGCATCTGCACCTAAACGCCGCCCACCACTTCTTCCCGTTCGCGGTCACGTCGGGCATGGTTTACGGCCGCGCGCTGCTGCAGCGCGCGATGGCGGAAGTGCCCACCTGGGAATGGCCCATGGGCTCGGACGCCATCCTGGGCCACACGGCCATGATCCTGTGCGGCGAGGTGCACTACCTGCCGCGGCGCCTGGGCAGCTACGTAGTGCACGGCGGCAACAACCTGGCCAGCATCGAGAACGGACGCTTCCGCGCCAAGCCCATCTGGCACGACCGCTGGCCGCGCAAGCTGCGCTTCCTGGAACTGCTGGTGGACGCGCAGCCCTTCTCCGAACACGAGCGCGCCGAGCGCCTGGGCTACCTCGGCCGGCTGGCCCACGTGGTGCGCGCCGACCCGGCCGGCCGCCGCTACCCGCAGCCGCTACTGAGCTTCGTCGTCGATGCGCAGGACGCGCCGCCCGCGTGGTCGCTGGCCACGGCCGAGGCCATCGCCGCGCAACGCGACGGCCACTGCGAGGCCGTCTGGGTGGGCGATGCCGCCACGCTGGCCGCCCTGCCGGCCGCCTGCGCCGGTGCGCGCGCAGAGGCAGCCGACGACGCCTACGCGCGGCTGCGCGCCGGCTTCACGGCTGCGCGCGGCGGCTACCTGTGCTTCCTGGGCGCGGGCGACCGGCCCGACCCGCTGTTCACCGCCAAGCACGTCAACGCCCACCGCTTCGGCACGCTGCCCATGCTGACGGCCAGCGACCTGCGCCTCATCGACGCCGACGGCGTGCTGGTGCACCACGGCCTGCTGATGACGGCCGCCGGCTGGAGCGGCGGCAGCATCAAGGCGTTCGCGCACACGCTGCGCGAGTGGCCGCTGCCGCCGCTGCCGGCGCTGGTGCTGCGGCGCACGTCGCTGCTGGCCGCCTTCTTCGCCGCCGACAGTCTGGCGCTGCCGTCACGCGCCACCGGCTGGCTGCTGGCCCACTACCTGCTGCAGATGGGGGGCGCCAGCCGGCTGGCCGAGAACCTGCTGGACCTTCGCCTGCCACGCGAGGCGACGCCCAACGCATCGTGGCTGTCGCAGTTCACCGACCGCCACGGCCCGCTACCGGCGCTGGACCTGGCCGCGGCGGCCGAGGCCTTGTTCGCCGCCTACGGCCGGGCCCGCGCCGACGAGCGCATGTTCTTCTCCGACGGCTGGGAGACGCGCTTCCTGCGCTGGCTGCTGCAGTCCGGCGGCGGCGACACTGCCGCGCGGCTGGAGCGCGTGGCCCGCAAGGCCCAGGATGCGGCCTGGGGCCAGCGCATGCTGGCGCAACTGCGCGCACTGCTGGCGCCGCGCCCGTGACGCGCCGCGTCGCGCTGTTGACGGCGGTCGACTTCTGGCACACGGGTGCCGGGCACCGCGCCCGCATCCAGGCGCTGGCGGCGGCACTGTCCGCACGGGTCGAGCTGACCGTCGTGCTGCCGACCGCCGTACCGGACGGCGTGCGTGCCGCCATCGCTGCGCTGCTGCCGCGCGCGGCGCTGCACACACTGGACTTGCCACCGCGCGGCCAGCAACAGGAGGCGCTGACGGCGTTCGCCGTGTTCTTCCGCGAGCGGCCGCAGCAAGCCTGCATCGTCGAGTACCTCAGCCTGGGCTGGCTGCGCGCCGCCATCCCGCCAGGCGTGCTGACGCTGGTGGACACGCACGACGTGGTGCACCGCCGCGACGCCGAGCTGGTGGCCCTCGGCGAACGCCTGGACCGGCCGCTGCTGACGGCGGCGCAGGAGGAGGCGCAGCTGCGCGCTTTCGACCGCGTCATCGCGATCAGCGAGCCCGATGCGGCGGTGTTCCGCGGCTGGCTGGGCGCGGAGCGCGTCATCGTCGCGCCGCATGCGCAGGCGCTGCGGCCCGCGCCCTTCCGGGAGCGCCTGCAGCGGCTGCTGTTCGTCGCCAGCGCCTACCTGCCCAACCAGCAGGGTCTGCATTGCTTCCTGCACGAGGTCTGGCCGCGGCTGGCCGGGCTGGGCCTGCAGCTGGACGTGGTGGGACAGATCGGGCCGGCGATGCGGCTGCGCTCGGTGCACGGCATGCAGGTGCACGGGCCGGTGGACGACCTGGACGCGGCCTATGCGGCGTCAGACCTGGCCATCAACCCGGTGGTCAGCGGCTCGGGACTGAAGATCAAGAGCGTGGAGGCGCTGGCCCACGGGCTGGCGCTGGTGGGCACGCCGCATGCGCTGCGCGGCCTG
>DASWWC010000181.1:0-18144 GCA_036401055.1 Roseateles sp. | reverse complement strand
GGTTGGAGGAGATCCCATAGGGAAACTCCCATTCGATTCATTTAGTTCATTAACTAAGTTCCTCCGCTGCCGGACCCTTTGCCGTGCCGGCGCACCAAGGAGACGACCATGCATTCCTGGATTTCCCCGGCCGCTCTGGCGGCGGTGGCCGCGGCCGCACTGGCCGGCTGCGGCGGCGGCGGCAGCGATGCGTCGACATCGAGCAGCTCGTCGAGTGGCGGCACCAGCACCAGTGGCGGCAGCACCACCACCGCCAGCGGCTGCTCCGTCATCCCCAGCGAGACCGAGGGCCCCTACCCGGGCGACGGCTCCAACAGTGTCAACGGCAGCATCGCCAACGTGCTGGCCCTGTCGGGCGTGGTGCGCAGCGACATCCGCTCCAGCATCGCCGGCGCCAGCGGCACCGCCACGGGCGTGCCACTTCAGGTCATCATCGAGCTTGTGAACACCAATGCCTCCTGCGCCGACCTGTCCGGCTATGCCATCTACCTGTGGCACTGCGACGCGCTGGGCCGCTACTCCATGTACTCCAGCGGCGTGACCGGCGAGAACTACCTGCGCGGCGTGCAGGCCACCGGCAGCGATGGCACGGCCACGTTCACGACCATCTACCCCGGTTGCTACGCCGGCCGCGTGCCGCACATGCATTTCGAGATCTACCGCAGCACCAACACGGCCACCAACTGGAACAACAAGCTGCGCACCTCGCAGCTGTGCTTCCCGGCCGACGTCAACACCGCCGTCTACGCCACCAGCGGCTATGGGCAGAGCGCGGCCAACAACAACGCCATCAGCCTCAGCAGCGACGGCATCTTCAGCGACGGCTACAGCACGCAGATCGCCACCGTGGCCGGCTCGGTCAGCGCGGGCTATGTGGCCACCTTGAGAGTAGGTATTTCCGCGTGATTGGACATTGCCTGGTCGTCGACGACGACGCCGAGATTCGCACCAGCATGACGACCTATCTGAGCGGCTACGGCTGGCAGGTCAGCGCGGCGGGCGATGGTCAGGTGATGCGCCGGATGCTGGCGGTGGCCCGGCCCGACGTCATCGTGCTGGACCTGATGCTGCCCGGCGAGGACGGCCTGGCGCTGCTGCGCTGGCTGGGCACGCAGCCCGATGCGCCGCCGGTGCTGATGCTGACGGCGCGCGGCGACACCATGAGTCGCGTCATCGGCCTGGAGCTGGGCGCGGACGACTACCTGGCCAAGCCCTTCGAGCCGCGCGAGCTGGTAGCGCGGCTGCAGGCGCTGCTGCGGCGCGTGCACAAGGGCCAGGCGGCGCTGAGCGACGACACCCGGCTGCTGCGCTTCGGGCGCTGGCGCTTCGACCGCGTGGCGCGCCAACTGGTCACGGCCGAGGAGGTCAGCGTGCCGCTGTCGGCGGCCGAGTTCCGGCTGCTGGCCGCCTTCGTGCAGCGCCCGGGCCGTGTGCTGAGCCGCGACCAGCTCATCGAGCTGACCCGCGCGCCCGGGGTGGAGGTCAACGACCGCAGCATCGACCTGGCCGTGTCGCGGCTGCGCGCCAAGCTGGGCGACACGGCGCGCGAACCCAGCCTGATCCGCACCGTGCGCGGCGAGGGCTATCTGTTCAATGCCGAGGTGAGCCCATGCTGAGCCGCTTCAACCTAGAAACGGCAGCGGTGGTCACCGAAGTGGTGACCGCCCCATCAGCCGCAAGGTCTTGATCCACCGGAACTTTCTATGAGTAGCGAGCGGTCAACTGCCGTTTCTAGGTTCAAGGACTGGGACCGGCTGGGCCTGCGCCTGTTCCTGCTGATGTGGGCGGCGCTGGCGCTGAGCCACCTGGTGGCCTGGAGCCTGGCCGTGCAGATGCGCACCGGCCTGGAACCTCGCCTCATGCAGCCGCCGCTGCATGCCGAGGCCGGCCCGCCGCCGATGCCGGCGCATGACGACGGCTTCGAGGGCGCCGGCCCGCCGCCGCGCGGCGAGCGTGCGCCGGGCATGGCAATGCGCATGCCCACCTTTCCGTCGCTGCCGCCGTCGTCACTGCCCTGGCACACCAGCCTGGTGGACTACGGCGTGCGCCTGCTCATCATCGCGTTGGCGGCCTGGTGGGGCTCGCGCTGGCTGGCGCGGCCGGTGCGTCGGCTGGTCCAGGCTGCGCAGCAGCTGACGCCCGCGCTGGCCCAGGGCCGCGCCGCGCCGCAGCTGAGCGAGGAGGTCGGCACGCGCGAGGTGCGCGAGGCCGCGGCCGTGTTCAACCGCATGGCGGCCGAGCTGGGCAGCCAGTTCGAGGAGCGTGGCCTGATGGTGGCCGCCATCTCGCACGACCTGCGCACGCCGCTGACGCGCATGCGGCTGCGGCTGGAGACCGGCGAGGTGGAGGCGCGGGTGCGCGAGCGCTGCATCGACGACCTGCGCGAGATGAACCAGCTGGTGGAGAGCGTCATCGAGGTGTTCCGGCCCGCCGAGGTGGCGGCGATGCAGCGCGTGGACCTGGCCGCGCTGGCGCAGTCGGCCGTGGACGATCTGGCCGAGACCGGTGCCGCGGTGAGCTTCGACGGCCCCTCGGCCGTGGTCAGCGCCGACCCCGTCGCGCTGCGCCGCGTGGTGGACAACCTGGTCGGCAATGCGCTGCGCTATGCCGGCAGCGCCCGCGTGCGCGTGGATCTGGCGGCCGGCGTGACGCGGCTGGTGGTGGAGGACGACGGCCCCGGCATCCCCGAGGCCGAGCTGGAGCGGGTGCGCCAGCCCTTCCGTCGCGTCGAGGGCTCGCGCAACCGCGCGACCGGCGGCACGGGGCTGGGTCTGTACATCGCGCAGCAGCTGGTGCGAAGACAGGGCGCGGTGCTGTCGCTCAGCAACCGGGCCGAGGGTGGGCTGCGCGCCGAAGTGGTGTTCTGAAGGGGCGGTTGGGGCTGGCGGCGGTGCGGCCCGCGATAACGGCACGCGAGGCCACGCCGTCCACGTGATGTAGTGCACGCCATCCGTGTTGCATTCCCGAGTGCAACGGCGATGATCCGGCGCGAAGAACAAATGCCCGCCGCGGTTGCGGCACCGGCTGAATCTGGAGACGCCGTCGCAACGATGGCATCCCGTGACCGGGCGCGTGGCGCCGCGGTCCCGCCGCGTGCCGTTCGCGTTTCAAACCCCTCCAACGAGACGACGATCATGAACGCACTCACCCGACTGAAGCTGGGCGCACGGCTGGCCACCGGCTTCGGTATCCTCATCCTGCTGAGCGTCATCACCGCCGCCATCGGCGTCGGCCGCATCAATGCCGTGCGCGAGGTGGCCGACCGGCTGGGAACGCGCGATGCCGAGCTGGTCACGCTGACACAGGGGTGGCTGCGCGCGATCGAGTCGAACACCGCGCGCACCTGGGTGGTGTTCTTCGCCACCGACGCCGAGGTCGTGAAGCGCGTCAAGGGCGACATGCAGGAGACGGTGACCGAGCAGACCGCGCGCCTCAAGCGCCTGGACGCGCTGATCACCACCGACGACAAGGCCAAGCAGCTGATCGCGGAGATCACCGCGCAGCGCAACGAGTTCCAGGCCATGCGAAACGCGCTGATGAAGCGCAGGGACGCCGGCGAGGACGTGGGGGGCGAGGTGATTGCCAAGGTCTTCCCGGCCGCGCAGCAATACCTGGGCGCGGTGCGCACGCTGGTCGACTACCAGTCTGCTCAGATGGAGACGACGCGCCGCGAAGCCGAGGCCGCGGCGCAGCAGGGCACCTGGGTGCTCGCGGCGGGCTGCGCGCTGGCCGCGCTGGCAGGCATCGGCCTGGCCGTAGCGATTGCGCGCTCCATCACGGTGCCGGTGCGCGCGGCGCATGGCGCCGCCGAGGCGATTGCGGCGGGTGACCTGAGCGCCCGCCTGGATGCGACGAGCAACGACGAGATCGGCCAGCTGATGCAGGCGATGGCGCGCATGGCCGAGTCGCTTCGCCAGATCGTCGGGACCGTGCGCGCAGCGTCCGACTCGATTGCCACCGGTGCCAGCGAGATTGCGACCGGCAACGCCGACCTGAGCCAGCGCACCGAGGAGCAGGCCAGCAACCTGCAGCAGACGGCGTCGTCGATGGAGGAACTGTCGTCCACCGTGCGCAACAACGCGGACACCGCCAACGCCGCGAAGGGCCTGGCCGAGGACGCCAGCCGGGTGGCGCGTCAGGGCGGGGAGGCGGTCGCGCAGGTGGTGGGCACGATGGAGGCCATCACCACCAGCTCCCGCAAGATCAGCGACATCATCGGCACCATCGACGGCATTGCATTCCAGACCAACATCCTGGCGCTGAACGCGGCCGTGGAGGCTGCGCGTGCCGGCGAGCAGGGGCGCGGGTTTGCCGTGGTGGCCGGCGAGGTCCGCCTGCTCGCGCAGCGCAGCGCCGAGGCGGCCAAGGAGATCAAGACGCTGATCAACGACAGCGTCGAGAAGGTCGAGACCGGCAGCCGGCAGGTGGCCGACGCCGGCCGCACGATGGACGACATCGTCGCGCAGGTGCGCCGCGTGAACGACCTGATCACGGAGATCAGCAGCGCGACGAGCGAGCAGACCACCGGCATCGGCCAGGTCAGCGACGCCGTGCAGCAGCTGGACCAGGTGACGCAGCAGAACGCCGCCCTGGTGGAAGAGAGCGCCGCCGCGGCAGACAGCCTGAATCAGCAGGCCTCGAAGCTGGTCGAGGCCGTCAGCGTGTTCCGGGTGTGACCGAGGCGGCGGGCGATGCCCGCCGTGCTCTGTGAAAGCTCAAGCCGCCTGCTCGACGTGCGCGTGCCGCGTGTACAGGAAGTCGATGACCTCCTTGCGCGCCGCGATGTAGCGCGGGTCCTCGGCCAGCTCGACGCGGGCGCGCGGGCGCGGGATGTCCACGTCGAGGATCTCGCCGATGGTGGCGGCGGGCCCATTGGTCATCATGACGATGCGGTCCGACAGCAGCACGGCCTCGTCCACGTCGTGCGTGACCATGATGACCGTGCTCTGCGTGCGGGCGACGATCTTCAGCAGCTCGTCCTGCAGCTTGGCGCGGGTCAGTGCGTCCAGCGCGCCGAAGGGTTCGTCCATCAGCAGCACCTTGGGCTCCATGGCCAGTGCGCGGGCGATGCCCACGCGCTGCTTCATGCCGCCGGAGATTTCGTGCGGACGCTTGTGCAGCGCATGGCTCATGCCCACCAGCTCCAGCGCGGCGCGGGCGCGCATCTTCAGCTTCGCGCTGGGCTCCTTGCCGCCGAACACCGACTCGACGGCCAGCAGCACGTTCTCCAGGCAGGTCAGCCAGGGCAGCAGCGAATGGTTCTGGAACACGACGGCGCGCTCGGGGCCGGGCGCGGCGATCTCGCGGCCGTCGCAGATCAGTGCGCCGGACGTCGGCTGCAGCAGGCCGGCGATGAGGTTCAGCAGCGTGGACTTGCCGCAGCCGGAGTGGCCGATTAGCGTGATGAACTCGCCGCGCTGCACGTCGAGGTTGACGTTCTGCAGCGCGTGGAACTTGCCCTTTCGGGTGGTGAACACCATCTCGGCGTCCTGGACCTGGATGAACGGCTTGGTCATGGCATCAGTCCTCGTTGAAGGTGAAGTGCTTGGCGAGCGACATCAGCATCCACTCCAGCAGCAGCCCCACGGTGCCGATGACGAAGATAGCGATGATGATGTGGGCGACGTTGAGGTTGTTCCACTCGTCCCAGACCCAGAAGCCGATGCCGACGCCGCCGGTCAGCATCTCGGCCGCGACGATGACCAGCCAGGCCGTGCCCACCGACAGGCGCACGCCGGTCAGCACATAGGGCAGCACCGCGGGCAGCAGGATGCGGGTGATGACCTTCCACTCGCTGAGCTTTAGCACGCGGGCCACGTTCAGGTAGTCGGCCGGCACGCGCTGCACGCCCACCGCGGTGTTGACCACCATGGGCCAGATCGAGCAGATGAAGATGGTCCAGATCGCGGCCGGGTTGGCGCTCTTGAAGGCCAGCAGGCCGATGGGCAGCCAGGCCAGCGGCGACACCGGCTTCAGCAGCGCGATCAGCGGCGACACCATGCGGTTGGCGAACTGGAAGCGGCCAATGATGAAGCCCAGCGGGATGCCCACCAGCGCCGCCATGCCGAAGCCCATGCCCACGCGGCCCAGCGAGTTCAGGATGTTCCAGCCTATGCCCTGGTCGTTGGGGCCGTTGCTGTAGAAAGGGTCGGCGAACAGCGTGACCGCGGCGTCCCAGGTCTGCGCGGGCGTGGGGAAGCTGCCGCCCTTCATCGTGGCCAGGCCCCAGATGCCGACCAGCAGCGCGATGCTGAGCAGCGGCGGCAGCACGGTCAGCGCGATGCCGCGCCAGTCGATGGGGTCGCGCTTGGGGCTGGCCTTGGGCGCGTCGTTGGCAGCCACCGTCGGTCGGCTGACCGTGGTCGGCGCGGCCGGGCTCGTGGAGGTGTTGGCGACCGTGTCGCCGGGGGAATGGAAGACTGCAGAAACCATGATCAGACCGCCTTGATCTTGAAGCTGTCGGCGTACTTCGCCGGGTCCTTGCCGTCCCACACCACGCCGTCCATCAGCTTGGCGGTCCGGAAGTCACTCTTGGGCACGCTGATGCCCAGCGCGCCGGCCGCCTGCTTGTAGAGCGCGGTCTGGTTGATCTGCTTGGCCACGCCCAGGTAGTCGGGGTGGGCCTTCAGCAGGCCCCAGCGCTTGTGCTGCGTGAGGAACCACATGCCGTCCGACAGGTAGGGGTAGTTCACCGCGCCGTCGTTGAAGAACTTCATGTGGTTGGGGTCGTCCCAGGTCTTGCCCAGGCCGTTCTGGTAGCGGCCCAGGATGCGCTGGTTGATCGCGTCCACGCCGGTGTTGATGTAGCTCTTCTGCGCCACCGTCTCGGCCATCTTGAGCTTGTTGGACAGGCTGGCGTCGATCCAGCGGCTGGCCTCCAGCACGGCCATCAGCACGGCGCGGCAGGTGTTGGGGTACTTCTTGACGAACTCGGCCGTCGTACCCAGCACCTTCTCGGGGTGGTCCTTCCAGATGTCCTGCGTCGTGTTGGCGGTGATGCCGATGCCGTCCATGATGGCGCGGTGGTTCCAGGGCTCGCCCACGCAGAAGCCGTCCATGTTGCCCACGCGCATATTGGCCACCATCTGCGGCGGCGGCACGGTGATGAGCTTGGCGCCGCTCAGCGGGTTGATGCCCGCAGCGGCCAGCCAGTAGTGCATCCACATCGCGTGGGTGCCGGTCGGGAAGGTGCCGGCGAAGCTGTACTCGCGCGGGTTGGCGGTCATCACCTTGGCCAGCGACGGGCCGTCCACCGCGCCCTTGTCGGCCAGCGCCTTGGACAGCGTGATGGCCTGGCCGTTGTTGTTCAGGGACATGAGCACGGCCATGTCCTTCTTGGGGCCGCCCAGGCCCAGGTGCACGCCGTAGATCAGGCCGTACAGCACATGCGACATGTCCAGCTCGCCGTTGACCAGCTTGTCGCGCACGCCGGCCCAGGAGGCTTCCGTGGTGGGGATGATCTTGATGCCGTACTTCTTGTCGAAGCCCAGCACCGAGGCCATGACGACGCTGGCGCAGTCGGTCAGCGGGATGAAGCCGATGCGGACTTCTTCCTTCTCCGGCTTGTCCGAGCCCTGGGCCCAGGCGCCGCCGGCAAGGCCGGCAAAGGGCAGCGAGGCCGCTGCGGCGAGCAGGCTGCGGCGCTGCGGGTTGGGCGTGGTGGTCGAGTTATCGCTGGCGGTCATCACGGGCTCCTGAGTCATGCTGGGCTCAACGCCGTCGCGGCCGTGCTCCGCCCGCGCTGCCGGGCAGCGAGAGCGCAATGGGGGAGGTCGGACGCCGTTGTCCCGAAGTGCCGGCCGATTCACAGCCGGCCGGCCCGAGAGGCCTGCGCCATTGCAGGCCTCGAACCCCTTTCAGCAGATTGCGTGCCAGCTTTTGCGTGCGGCGGCCGGTGATGTTTCGCACGCGCTTGGCGCAGTGCTGCGGCTGCCACGGGCGTTTTGCGCCGTGGCGGTGCGGGTTCCGGGGCGACGGGCTGTTGCGGCTTGGTGCGGCGCGCCCCAGTCCGGCGTGGCTGCGCTCAACGGGTGCGGAGCAGGTGGTCGGCGTCGATGAGGCGGGTGGCGACGGTGGCCAGCGTCTGGCCGCCGTCCATCGCGAGCTGGCGCAGGCGCTGGAAGGCGGCCTCCTCGTCCAGCCCCTGCTCGCGCATCAGGATGCCGCGCGCACGCTCCACCAGCTTGCGCTCGGCGAGCTGCGTCTGCGTCTGGCGCAGGTCGCGCTGCAGGGTCTGGTCGTGCTCGAAGCGCGCCAGCGCCAGCTGCAGCAGCGCACCCAGGCGCTGCGGCGGCAGGCCGGCCAGCTGCAGCGTGCTGATGCCGGCCTGCAGCGCGTCGCGCATCTGTGCGGCGCTCATCTGCTCGGCGAACAGCAGCACCGGGCGGGGCTGGCGGCGCAGCGCCTGGCCCAGCTGCTCCAGCAGCGCGGGCGTGGGCTGGTCGCAGTCGACGATGAGCAGCTCGGGCGCCTGGCGCGTCAGCGCGTCGTCCAGCGCGCCGGGCTGCTCGATCAGGTCCAGCACGTCCAGCAGCTGGCAGCGCAGGCGTATCAGTTCCAGGCGGATGACGGGGCTGCGGCGCTGGCCGGCGTCGGCCAGCAGCACGCGCAGGCCGGGCAGGGCAAAGAGGGGCGTATTCATGCCCCAGGGCAGTGCAAGTAGCGTGCCTTGTCAGGGCGCGACGAAGCCCGCGGCCCGGTAGGCCGCCGCGATGGTGGCCTTGCCCACGCGCGCCTCCATGGCCTGGTGGACCGGCATCAGCGCCTGCTTCCACTCGGCCCGCTCGGCCGGCGTGGGTGTGTGGATGCTGCAGCGGCCACTGGCCCGGATGGCCTGCAGCGCGGCGGCGTTCTCGCTGCCGGCAATGCTGTTGGCATGGGCCGTCGCGTCCTTCAGCGCCGCTTCCAGCAGTCCGCGGAGCTCGCCGGGCAGGCCGTCCCAGAACTTCTTGTTGACGATGACCGCATAGGCCAGGTGGCCGTGGTTGGACAGCGTCATGTGCTTTAGCACCTCGTGGATGCGCTGCGTGTAGAGGTTGCTGGGCGCGTTCTCGGTGCCATCGACGAGACCGTTCTGCAGCGCCTGGCGCAGCTCGCTGAAGGCCATCACCTGCGGGATGGCGCCCAGGGCGCGCATCTGCGCGTCCAGCACCTTGCTGGACTGGATGCGCATGCGCAGGCCCTTGAAGTCCGCCACCGTGCGCAGCGGCCGGTTGGCGCTCATGATCTGGAAGCCGTTGTCCCAGTAGGCCAGGCCCTTGATGCCCTTGGGCTCCAGCTTGCGCAGCAGCTCGGCGCCCAGCGGCCCGTCGGCGACGGCGCGGAAGGCGGCGTCGTCGCGGAACAGAAAGGGCAGGTCGAAGACCTCGAACTCCCGCACGCCCATCTGCCCGAACTTGGCCAGCGACGGCGCCAGCATCTGCACGCTGCCCAGCTGCAGCGCCTCCATCTCTTCCTTGTCCTTGTAGAGCTGGCTGTTGGGGTAGACCTCCACCCGCACGCGACCGCCCGTCCTGGCCTCGGCCAGCTCCTTGAAGCGCAGGGCCGCCTTGCCCTTGGGCGTATCCGGCGCGACGACGTGGCTGAACTTGATGACGAGGGGCGCCTGGGCCCGGGCCGCACCCAGCGGCAGGCCCAGCGCGGCGGCGAGCAGTCGGCGGCGCGAACTCATCGGGTGTCTCCGGCGGCGGTCTTGGTCTGGGTCGGCATCTTCGGGGCGGCCCGGGGGCGTCGCCAGTTGTGGAGTTCCACAGTGTCGGTGGCCGGTGGCCTTCTTAGACTCGCACACTTATGAAGCCGCGCGAGCTCCTGTCCCGAAGCCTGTGGCTGGCGCCGCTGGTGCTGTCGCTCATCTTCGTCGGCGGCGTGCTGGCCTGGGTGCGCGCCAACGGCATCGAGGAGCAGGAGCAGCAGCGCCAGACGATGATCTCCGACGCCCTCAGCACCGAGGCCCAGCTGCGAGGCCGCATCGACGAGGAGCAGGGCCATCTGCGTGACCTCGCCGCCGCGCTGGCCGGCCGGGCGCCCAGCCAGGCCCTGCTGGCCGGCCACCCCGAGACCAACGCGGGCTTGCGGCGGCTGTGGCTGTCCGTCACCTGGCTGGATGCGCGCAACCGCGTGCTGGCCGAGGTGCCGGACCAGTCCGCCGCCAACCGCTACGAAGACGGCCTGTCCCTGCACCTGACCGCGCGCGTGGCGCCCGACGACAGCGTGCTGGTGGTGCGCTACGCGCCGGCCCTGCTGCTCAAGCGCGGCGTGCCCTGGTGGCTGGCGCGCAAGTACGACCTGCAACTGGTCGACAGCGCCGACCAGGTCATCGCCTCCAGCACCGAGTCGCCGCTGCGTGCCGCGCAGGGGCCGCGGCCCAGCTACCGCGTGGCGCTGACTGGCCCGCTGCGCGCCAGCCCGCTGGCCGAGGCAACGCTGGCCGACGCCGCGCTGGAGCTGACGCTGCGCGAGCCCGTGCCCGACGGCGTGCGCCCGCTGGCGCTGGTGCTGGTGGCCGGCTTCCTGCCGCTGATCGCCGTGGCCAGCTGGCTGCTGCGCCGGCAGATGCGCCACGTGCAGCGCGCCGAAGGCGCCTGGCGCACCGAGGCCGCCTGGCGCCGGGCGATGGAGGACTCGGCGCTGGTGGCGCTGCGCGCGCGCGACTTCGACGGCCGGTTGCTCTACGTGAACCGCACCTTCTGCGACATGGTGGGCCTGCCCCCCGAACAGCTGGTGGGCCTGCTGCCGCCCATGCCCTACTGGCCGCCGGACGCGCTGGACGAGCTCACCGAGCGCAACCGCCGCAACCTCGCCGGCCAGGCGCCGCGCGAGGGCTTCGAGGCGCGCTGGCAGCACAGCAGCGGCCGTGCGGTGGACGTGATGGTGTTCGAGTCGCCGCTGGTGGACGCCGCCGGCCGCCAGATCGGCTGGATGGGCAGCATCATCGACATCACCGCGCGCAAGCGGCTGGAGGAGCGCGAGCGCCGCCAGGTCGAGACGTTGGCCCACAACGCGCGCCTGACCATGCTGGGCGAGGTGGCCTCCACGCTGGCCCACGAGCTGAACCAGCCGCTGACGGCCATTGCCAGCTACGGCGCCGGGGTGAGCAACTCGCTGGCCCGCATGGGCGTGCAGGACGAGCTGGTGCTGGGCGCGCTGCAGCGCCTGGGTCAGCAGGCCGCGCACGCGGGCCGCATCGTCGCGCGCATCCGCGAGTTCCTGACCCGGCGCGAGCCGCGCCACGAGCCCTGCGACCTCAACGAGGTCATCGGCGCCGCGCTGGACCTGCTGGGCCGCGACTGCCAGCGCCGCGGCGTCACGCTGGCGCTGGCGCTGGCGGCCGGCGTGCCGCCGGTGCTGGCCGACGCGGTGCTCATCGAGCAGGTCGTCATCAACCTGGTGCGCAACGCGGCCGATGCGCTGCAGGCCCGCCTGCCCGAGGACGGCGGGCGGCGCATCGCCGTCAGCAGCCGCGTCGTCGGCGACTTCGTGCGCGTGGACGTGCAGGACAACGGCCCCGGTCTGGCCGGCCGCAGCGTCGAGCAGCTGTGCGCGCCCTTCTATTCCACCAAGGCCGACGGCATGGGCATGGGCCTGGCCATCTGCCGCTCCATCGTCGAGGCCCACCAGGGCGTGCTCGACGCCAGCGAGGCCGCGGGGGGCGGCGCGCTGTTCTCCTTCAGCCTCCCCTTGAGCCGCGAGCATGTCCATGGTTGATGGCAGCGTCCACCTCGTCGATGACGACCCCGGCGTGCGCGATGCGCTCGCCTTTCTGATGCGCTCGCGCGGCCTGGACGTGCGCGCCTTTGCCAGCGGCCCCGCGCTGCTGGAGGCGCTGGACCTGGCGGCCCGGCCGCCGCGCGGGGTCTTCCTGCTGGACGTGCGCATGGAGCCCATGAGCGGCACCCGGCTGCACGACGAGCTGCTGGCGCGGCGGCTGAGGAACCCGGTGCTGTTCCTGACCGGCCATGGCGACATCCCCATGGTCGTCGAGGCGCTGAAGAAGGGCGCGTTCGACTTCCTGGAGAAGCCCTACAGCGACAACGCGCTGGCCGACCGCATCGAGCAGGCGCTGGCCGTGGACGCCGCCATGCAGGCCGAGGGCGCCCAGGCCGCCGAGCGCGCCGCGCGGCTGGCCAGCCTGACCGAGCGCGAGCGCGAGGTCATGGCCCGCGTGGCGGCCGGCAAGCTCAACAAGGTCATCGCCGACGAGCTGCACGTGTCCATCCGCACCGTGGAGGTCCACCGCGCCCGCGTCTTCGCCAAGCTGGGCGTGCGCTCGGCGGCCGAGGTGGCGACGCTGCTGGCCGGAAGGACTTGAAGCCCTTGCTCTGGCGGGCCGGCTTGGGCGCGGCCCGGCGCTCGGCCCGACAGCCCCACATCACAGGCATGAGGCGCGTTGTCCCCAGGCCGGCGCAGCGTGGCCCAGCGTTGGGGCAAAACCAAGGGTAAATCCCGGTTTTAAGGCTGGCACGGGCCTTGCGCTAGGGTTTGTGCCGGGGTGACTGACCTCGGGTTAAAAGGAGTACCACCATGAAGAATCTGCGCCCGCTCACCCTGTCGGCCGCCCTGCTCGCCCTGATGACGCTGACCGCGCCCGCGAGTGCCCAAGAACCCACCGTGCCTGCTGCGACGGACCGGATCCTGCTGCGTCAGGCCCAAGGCGAGTACCTGCTCGACGACGGCCGCACGCTGCGAGTCCAGGTCGGCGTGCGCCGCGTGGGCGTCGCCCTTGACGAGACGCCGCTGGAAAGCTGGCGCGCCGAGAACAGCGAGTTGCTGGTCAGCCCGGACGGCATGCGCCGCGTGCGCCTGCATCGCAATGTCGACGGCAGCGTCGACAAGGTGCAACTGGAGACCGACCGCCTGCGCTGATCGCGCCGGACCGTGTCGAACGCCGCCTCCGGGCGGCGTTGTCGTTTGGGGCGCGCGCGCCTTACTTGGCGGCGATGTTCACCGCCACCGTGCCGGTGCTGGTCTGGCCCAGGTTGTCCTTCAGCGTGATCGTCAGCGTGTAGCTGCCCGTCACCGGCTTGGCCCAGGTGGCGGTGATGGCGCCGCTGGCGGCCGCGAACGTCATGCCGCTGGGAATGCCGGCGATGCTGATGGACAGCGAGCTGGAGCTGGGCGCGCTGTAGCCGATGCTGGCGCTCAGCGCCTGGCCGGCCACGCCGCTGAGGCGGGTGGTGGTCAGCCGCGGGGCGGTGACGGTGGTCGTGCTGGTCGAACTCGCGGCGGCGCCCAGGCTGCTCAGCAGCGCGCCGGCGTTGGGCGTGCCCCAGCCGGTGGGCGTGTCGTAGCCGGTCACGGCGGCGCAGGTGGCGCAGCTGCCGTGGCTGCCGGTGGTCACGTCCTTGAACGCGGCGGCGTAGGTCGTCGGCACGACGCCGATGCCCTGGTACAGGGCGGCGTGCACCTGGCCCAGCGGGGCCTTGGCCGCAGCCGCGCGCATCGCGTTGGCCACGGCGACCAGGCCGGCCCACTGCGGCGTGGCCAGGCTGGTGCCGCCGGCGCTGATCCAGCGCGGGGTCGTCGTGCCCGGCGCGATGAGGGCCACGTACTGGCCCGAGTTGGGATCGGCGTTGAAGGCCACGTCGGCCACCGCGCGGCGCGCGTAGCCACCGATGCTGCCGCTCTGGTAGCTGGGCAGCGCCACGTAGGCGCTGGTGCCGCCGCCGGTGCCGCTCCAGGTGGTCTCGCTGCGCGTCGTGCCGCTGCCGCTGTAGGTCAGCGTCGTGCCGCCGACGGCCAGCACCTTGCTGGACACCGACGGCCACAGCACCTGCGTGCCGTCGTCGCCGGTGGCGGCCAGATAGGTCATGCCCGCCGTGGAGAAGACATTGTCGTAGCCGGTCGTCCAGCTGCCCTCGGCGGCGCCGAAGCTCATGGACACGACGCCGGCGCCCATCCTGTTGGCCAGCGCGACGGCGTTGGACAGGCTGCCGACACTGGCGTCCGGCGCCTCGATGAGGACGATGCGGGCCAGCGGCGCGATGGCGTGGGCCCATTGCACGTCCAGCGCGATCTCGGTGGCCCAGCCGCTGTCGTAGGCCGGTGCCGTGGCGGTGAGCGCGCCGGCCGCCGTGCTGTAGGCGATGACCAGCTCGCAGGCGCTGGCGGACGCGGCGGCCAGCGGCAGCGTGGCGTTGGCCGCCAGCGTGCGCATGCTGCAGCTGGGCAGGCCGAACTTGCTGTTGAACGCGGCCAGCTCGGCGGCGATGTTGGGGTCGTGCTTGGCGTTGACGATGTAGAGGGTCTGGCCGGCGCCCAGCTGGGCGGCGGAGGCCGTCAGCGCCGGCAGGCCGTAGGCGGCGCGCACCTGGGCCGGCGTGTAGGTCGTGACCGTGGTGGTGGTCGCCAGCGGCGCGACGTCAGCGCCCAGTGCGCGGCGGCGCACCGCGGCGTCCAGCATGTCCAGCGTCAGGCCCTTGGTGGACAGACCCGGCGTGGCCTGCGTGCGGTGCGGTTCGGCGGCGTTGTCGGGCTCGTCCAGCTCGACGGCGGCGGCGTGGAAGCTCGGCTGGGCTGCGGCGCCCGCGGCCGCATCGTCGAGCTGCACGCTGAGCGCGGCGGTGCCGGGCGCGTCGCTGGCCTGGGCCGTCGCGGTGCTGCTGGCGCCATCGCCGCCTCCGCAGGCGGTCAGCGCCGCGGCGGTCAGGAGGCTCAGGGTCCAGGAAAGGGAGTTGCTGCGCATGGCCGGGTCTTGCGGTGAAGAGGGCCACGCCGGACAAGACCTCGCGGTCCTGGCGGCCCCGCTGCCCTGGCACTCGACGTGCGGTAGGCCGGAAGCTTTGCGTCCCCGCCTTTCGACGGGTTTGCCCTCTGGGTTGATGGAAGCAGTCTAGGCATCGCGGCCGGTGCGTGCGCGCCGCCCTGGAGCGGGCGCGTGACTTCTGCCGCGTGGCCTGCGGTGGACTGTTGCCGACCCGTGTTGCTGCCGTTGAGCCGCCTTGTGTCGGGCGCGACACAGTCTGCGTGCCGACGACGACGGCCAGGGACCCGTGGCTGGCCCACGAGCCCGACGTGGCGCGGCTTTCAGTGCCCTGGCGCGGTCTGGGCCTCTGATCGGTGCAGCAGCCCGAAGCGCTCGACCATCGTGCTGCTGGCCGCGTTCAACCCGAGCACTTCGACGTCCGCGCCGTCGCGGCGGAACTTCAGCACGACCTTGTCCAGGGCCGACACCGCCGTGATGTCCCAGAAGTGCGCGCGGCTCAGATCGATGACCACGCGGCCGGCACGCTCCTGGAAGTCGAAACTGTCGATGAACGTATCCGCCGAGGCGAAGAACACCTGGCCCACGACGTCGTAGCGGTGGCCGTGGGGCTGGCCGTCGGGGCCGGGCAAGGGGCTGCGCTCCACCTGCAGCATGCGGCCGACCTTGTAGGCGAAGAACAGGCCCGACAGCAGCACCCCCGTGCCCACGCCCTTGGCGAGGTCATGCGTGGCGACGGTGACGGCCACCGTGGCCAGCATCACGACCGACGAGCTGAGCGGATGGGTGCGCAGGTGCAGCACCGAGTCCCAGCGGAAGGTGCCGATGGACACCATGATCATCACGGCGACCAGTGCGGCCATCGGGATCTGCTTCACCCAGGGGCCCAGGAAGACCACGAAGATCAGCAGGAACAGCCCGGCGACGAAGGTGGACAGGCGTCCGCGCCCGCCGGATTTCACGTTGATGACCGACTGCCCGATCATGGCGCAGCCGGCCATGCCGCCGATGAAGCCGGTCGCCATGTTGGCCACGCCCTGGCCCACGCACTCGCGGTTCTTGTCGCTGGGGGTGTCGGTGAGCTCGTCGACGATAGCGGCCGTCATCATCGACTCCAGCAGGCCCACGACCGCCAGCGTCAGCGAGAACGGCAGGATGATGCGCAGCGTGTCCCAGGTCCAGGGCACGTCCGGCAGCAGGAACACGGGCAGGCTGTCAGGCAGCTGGCCCATGTCGCCCACCGTGCGGATGGGCAGGCCCAGCACGACGGCCACGGCCGTCAGCACGATGATGGCCACCAGCGGCGACGGCACCGCCCGCGTCAGCCTCGGCAGGCCGTAGATGATGGCCAGACCGGCCGCCGTCATCGCGTAGACGTGCCAGGTCACGCCGATGAGTTCCGGCAGCTGCGCCAGGAAGATCAGGATCGCCAGTGCGTTGACGAAGCCGGTGATGACCGAGCGCGACACGAAGCGCATCAGCGAGCCCAGCTTCAGCAGGCCGGCGAGCACTTGCAGCACGCCGGTCAGCACCGTGGCCGCCAGCAGGTACTGCAGGCCGTGCTGCTTGACCAGCGTCACCATCACCAGCGCCATGGCGCCGGTGGCCGCCGAGATCATGCCCGGCCGGCCGCCCGCGAAGGCAATGATGACCGCGATGCTGAAGGACGCGTACAGCCCGACCTTGGGATCGACGCCCGCGATGATGGAAAAGGCGATGGCCTCCGGAATGAGGGCCAGCGCGACGACGAGGCCCGACAGCAGATCGCCGCGGACGTTGGAAAGCCAGTCCTGGCGCAGACGGGAAAGATTCATGGCAATGCGGCGGTCGGGCGCTGTCGGCCCGGCCGGGAAGAAGAGGATGGAGAAAGGCGAGGGCCGTGTGCCCTGGGCAGGGCGTCAGCGCAACGGCAGCTCAGGGCGGCGCCACGGCGCGGAAGAAGCCGCGCGGCAGGTCGCGGCCCCGGCAGGGCGAACCGCGAAAAGAGTCACCCAGGCGATGCACGCCGGGGATTCTAGGAGGCGGCCGGGACGGGCTCGATCTCCACCGCCACGCCGCTGAGCACCGCATTGCCGGAGAGCGGGTCGCGCATCCGCTCGTCCAGCAGCGCGTTCAGGTTCACGCCCGGGCGCTCGCGGGCCACGGCCAGCTGCACGCCGTCCAGGTCGTGGCCCCAGCCGTGCGGCAGGCTGACGACGCCGGGCGCCATGTCGGCGCTGCGCTCCACGCGCGCGATCAGCTCGCCCACGGCGCTCTTGATCTTGGCGCACTCGGCCAGGCCCAGCCGGTCCGCGTCGGCCGGGTGGACCAGCAGCGTGCAGCGCTCCGGCCCCTTGGCCAGCACCGGCAGGTTGTGCATCCAGCTGTTGCCTGAGCGCGTGTCGCGCCGGCCGATGAGGCTGAAGGCCGGGGCTGGGGCGGCGCTCACCTGCGCGAGGTCGGCCAGGATGGCCGGCGGCGCCAGCTCGATCCTGCCGCTGGGCGTGCGCAGCAGCTCGGGGATGCGGGGCTGCAGCGCGCCCAGGTCCACGCCGCCGCCCTCGACCGTGCCGGCGGCCTTGACCTTGGCCAGCGTCAGGCCCTCGGGCCGGCGGCCGAACTGGTCGCCGTAGGGGCCCATGCGCAGTTGCAGGTCGATGAGGCGCTCGGGCCCGCGCCAGGGCTGCAGCGCGGCCAGGATGGCGGGTGCCGCGTCGCCGGCCGCTCGTTGCACGTCGGCGGCAATGGCCTCGTCGTCCAGCTGCTGCACGTCCACGTCCAGCCCGCGGCCTTCCAGCAGGGCGCACAGCTTCAGGAGGGTCTGCCACTCCTGAGGCATGCCGGCGGGCGCGTCGAACACCGGGCCCGAGAAGCGTGCGTGGTTGCGGTAGCTGAGCTGCGGGAAGGCCACGTCGAAGTGCAGGTCCTCCAGCGGCGACAGGCCCGGCAGGATGACGTCGGCATGCCGCGTCGTCTCGTTGACGTAGATGTCCAGGCTCAGCATGAAGTCCAGGCCTTGCAGCGCCTTCGCGAGGCGCGGCCCGCCGGGCGCGGACAGCACCGGGTTGCTGGCAATGGTGATCAGCGCGCGCACCTGGCCCTCGCCGGGGGTTTCGATCTCCTCGGCCAGCACGGTGATGGGCAGCTCGCCATAGACCTCCGGCGCGCCGGACACGCGGCTCACGCGCCGGCCGGTGGTGACGCCCTTGCCGCTGCCGGGCCGGTTCTGCGTGTTGGCCGCAAAGGCCGCGGCCTTCGCGAACATCGCGCCGCCCTCGCGGTCCAGGTTGCCGGTCAGCGCGTTGATCAGGTCCACCAGCCAGGAGTTCACCGTGCCGAAGCGCTGCGTGCAGGTGCCGATGCGGCCGTAGACCGCCGCGCGCGGTGTGGCGGCGAGCTCGCGCGCCAGGCGGCGCTGCACCTCAGCCGCGATGCCGCAGCCGGCCGCCGTTGCCTCGGGCGCGAAG
>DASWWC010000180.1:0-3352 GCA_036401055.1 Roseateles sp. | reverse complement strand
TCTCTTCGAGGAAGACTTCCTTGCGGGTCTTCTTGTGCAGCGGGTCCAGGCCGAGCGTCGTCTGATTCATGACCTCAATCGTGCCGCTCAGCTGCAAAGTTCGCTACTCGGAGCAGCCCGGGTTTTGCAGACCTTCCCTAGCATTCGGCGCGCCCAACGCCTGTAAAGGTTCGTGGACGTAGGTTGCCACTGGCAGTGGTCGGGCGGCGGGCTCCGGGAGGGCTACCTCGCACGCGCGACCGGCTGCTCAGGGTCGATTGCGTGAGTTCCGGGACGCGGGAAGCAGACGACGGTTGCCTGCCGGCGGCGACTTTGATTGCGTGAAGTCCAACCGCCGACAGGTGCAGCCCAACGATTGCCACTCAAGACTCAGCCCTTCATGGGTCCTATGTCCGCTGTGGGCAGGTCACCGACGCAGGGTGCTAAGCGCCGACCGAGATTGCAAAGCACTCCCTCCCTGCCTGCCTACGCATCACCCGCCATCAGCACCGACCACCCGGTTCTGCGGCGCCCAGTCCCGAAACCGCCAGCGCAGCGGCAGCGCATCGCGCAGCCACCAACCCTCGTCGAGATGGAAGCGCCACGCGCGCTCGGCGCCGTCCGGCATGGGTCCGTCCCAGACGATGTCCGCGCGGCCCGTCAGCGTCAGCAGGTCGCCGCGCTCGAAGTCGATGAACAGCAGGCCGGCGCGGCCGGCGGCCTGCAGGTTGCCCAGCGTCATGAACATGCGGTTGCCCGAGTAGTCGGGCACCAGCAGCGTCCGCTCGTCCTCCTGCACCACAAAGCCGGCCGGGCCGCCACGGTGCGACACATCGGCGCCCGCGTCGCCCCCGTGCGAGGCGACGAACAGTGTGTCGGCCGAGGCGATCAGCCAGGCCGCATCCCCCGCCAGGTCCGCCACGCGTTCGATGGCACGCGGCCGGGTATCGGCGGCGTCGCGCACCCAGTCGACCTCGCGGCCCTGGATGTACTGCGGGCAGTTGCCCACGGTCTGCTGCACGCGCAGGCGCAGGCCTGCGGGACCGGCTGACTGCAGTTGCCCGTTGACGCGGTTGCGCCGGCGCGTGTGCAGCTCGATGCCCAGCAGCCCCAGCGACGCGCCCGCCACCATGCCGGCCGCGGCCGGGTCGCCTGGGATGGGCGTGGTGGCGAAGTCCAGATGCCGGTCGTCCGGCGCGCGCACAAAGCCCGGCCGGCCCACCAGCAGCGTGGCCCAGGGCCGGCCGCTGGCGTCCACGCTGCCGGCCAGCATGAAGGGCAGTTGCTCGTAGAAGCGCTGGTGCTGCTCGGGCATGTAGTCGCGCACGACGCGGCTGCCGATCTCCGCCATGCGCTCGGCCATGCCGATGCGTGCCTGCACGGCGACCTCGCCGGGGTGGAAAGGCGTATCCATGGCGATCAAGCCGCACGCAGGCCGGCCGCGGTCGTCTTGAACGGCACGAAGCCCGGCAGCGACTCGACGCGCGCCAGCCAGGCGCGCAGCGCCGGATAGGGCGCCAGATCCACGTTGCCCTCCGGCGCGCTGACGATGTAGCTGTAGCCGGCGATGTCGGCCAGCGTGGCGTGGTCGCCGACGAGGAACGGCCGCCGGTCCAGCTCGCCGTCCATGACCCTGAACAGCCCGTGCGCACGGGCAATGACCTCGTCGGCATTGAAAGGCGCGCCAAACACCGTGACCAGCCGGGCTGCGGCCGGGCCGTAGGCGATCAGGCTCGACGCCACCGACAGCCAGGCCTGCACGGCCGCGCGTCCGGCGGGGTCCTGCGGCAGCCAGCGGCCCGTGTCGTCGTACTTGGCTGCAAGGTAGACCAGGATGGCCGTGCTGTCCCAGACGAAATGACCTTCGTCATCCAGCAGCGGCAACTGGCCGAAGGGATGGCGCGAGACGAACTCCGGCGTCTTGTGCGCGCGGGCCGCGAGGTCCACATCGATGAGTTCGTGAGGCACGCCCAGCAGGGACAGCGCAAGTTCGGCGCGGTGGGCATGGCCGGACAGCGCATGGCGGTAGAGCTTGAGGGGCATGGGAAGACTCCGTTGAAGACAGCTCCACTGTGCCCAGCCGCGCGGCGCCGCGAAACGGCGCCCGCCGCAAGTCATTCTTTCCGTGCGCGACCACAATGCCCGCCATGCCCGCCATGCCCGACACACGCCGCCACAGCCCCGCCGCCGAACGCAACGGCCCGCCCATCCTGGCCGAGTTGCAGCGCCTGCTACCGCGCACGGGCCTGATGCTGGAAGTCGCCAGCGGCACGGGCCAGCATGCGGCGTTCCTCAGCGCCGGGTTGCCGGGTTGGACATGGCAGCCCAGCGACTACGATCCCGCCGCCCTGCCCTCCATCACCGCGTGGTGCGACGGGCTGGAGCGCGTGCGCCCGCCGCTGCGGCTGGACGTGCTGAGCCCCGACTGGCCCGGCGTGCCGGCTCGGGTCGATGCGATCTACTGCGCCAACATGATCCACATCGCGCCGTGGGCCTGCACCACCGGATTGATGCAGGGCGCCGCGCGGCATCTGGCGCCGGGCGGCCTGCTGATCACCTATGGACCGTATCTGCTGGACCATGAACCGACGGCGCCGAGCAACCTGGCGTTTGATGCCGATCTGCGCGAACGCAACCCCGCGTGGGGCATTCGGCGCCTCGAAGACGTGGCGGATCAAGCAGCGGCCGTTGGGCTGAGCCTGCGGGAGCGGCTGGACATGCCGGCCAACAACAAGCTGCTGGCCTGGGAGCGCTCCGCCTAGCGCACCACGTCGACGCTGAACACCGCCGCGCCGAACTCGCCCGCGCAGGCCGGCCGGCCGCAATCGGGCAGGCCCAGCAGCCAACTGGGCGCGGCCGGATCGCCGCCCGTGGCGGGCGCCGCCGAGGGCAGCGACAGCAGGCCATAGCCGCTGTCCTTGCCGGTGGACCAGGGCGCGAAGCTGCGCGGCTCGGCCGTCACCAGCACCAGGAAATGCTCCAGGCCCGCCGGCTCGCTGGCCTTCAGCGGCCAGCCGGCCTGCGGCAGCTTCAGCGTCTGGCCGGCGGCGATGCGGTTGTTGCGTGCCTTGTCGTTGGGGTAGAGCTGCATCAGGCTGCCGTCCGGGCCGGCCAGCAGCACGTACACATGGCCGTCGCGCGAGCTGCTGACGCTGAAGCGCAGCTCGTCGCGGTCGATGCGCAGCTGGGTGCGCTCGGCCTGGGCCAGCACGTCGAAGCCGGCGGTGTGGCTGGCCACGAGCTGCTGGAACTGGCCGTGCAGGTCCAGCGGCGCGGCCGCCACCGGCGGTGCAGGGGCCGGAGTCGCCGTGGACGGAGCCTGCACGGCCGGCGGTGCGGCGGTCTCGGCCGGCGCCGGCGGGCGCGTCAGCAA
>DASWWC010000179.1:0-3516 GCA_036401055.1 Roseateles sp. | reverse complement strand
GCGCGTGGCCGAACTCGCGCGGCGGCTGGGCCTGCCGGTGCTGACCAGCTTCATGTGCCGCGGCATCCTGGCGGACGCGGACCTGCCGCTGGCCGGGACCTATCTGGGCCTGGCCGGCGACCCCGAGCTGAGCCGGCGCGTCGAAGCCTCCGACGCCTTGCTGCTGCTGGGCGTCATCGTGTCGGACACCAACTTCGCCGTGTCGGCGCGGCGCATCGACTTCCGCCATGCGCTGGTGGCCTACGACGACGAGGTGCGCGTCGGCCACCACGTCTACCCCGAGCTGCCGCTGGCCGCGCTGGTCGATGCGCTGCTGGAGCGCTGCCCGCTGCCGCGCGCGGCCGTTGCCGCGCCACCGGCGCCGCCGGCCTATCCGCTGGGGCTGGTGGAGGACGGTGCCGCGGTGGAGCCCGCCGACATCGCCTGTGCGATCAACGACGTCTTCGACCGCCGCGGGCCCATGCCCATCGCCTGCGACGTGGGCGACTGCCTGTTCACCGCCATGGCCGTGCGGCCCACGGCGCTGCTGGCGCCGGGCTACTACGCCACCATGGGCTACGGCGTGCCGGCCGGCCTGGGTTTGCAGCGCGCCAGCGGCCAGCGTCCGCTGATCCTGGTTGGCGACGGCGCCTTCCAGATGACGGGCTGGGAGGTCGGCCACGCCGCGCGCCTGGGCCTGGACCCCATCGTCATCGTCTTCAACAACGGCGGCTGGGAGATGCTGCGCAGCTTCATGCCCGACGGCGGCTTCCACGACCTGGGTGCCTGGGACTTCGCGGCCATGGCCGCCGGCATGGGCGGCGACGGCTATACGGTGCACACGCGCGCCGAGCTGGGTGCGGCGCTGCGCCAGGCGCTGGCCACGCGCGGCAGTTTCCAGCTGCTCGACGTCCGGCTCGCGCCGGGCGCGCGCTCGCCCACGTTGCAGCGCTTCGTGCAGGCGGTGCGGCGCCTGTCCATGCCCGAAGCTTGATCTGGTTCAAGGACAGGCCCATGCCCGCTGGACACACTGCGACCCACTAGATGTAGCGCTTCTCATGCGCTACGAACACCATAGGTAGCGCAATGTCCCTCTATCCCCAGCAGGTGGTGAAGCGCGATGGCCGTATGCAGGCCTTCGACGCGAACAAGATCACGCAGGCCCTGGCCGCCGCCGGCCGCGCCAGTGGCGAGTTCGGCGACGACGAGGCGCGCTGGCTGACCGAGAACGGCGTGCTGCCCGAGCTGATGGCCCGCACGCTGCCGGGCATCGAGCAGATCCAGGACGCCGTCGAGTCCACGCTGTTTGGCGCCGGCTGGCGCAAGACGCTGCGCGCCTACACGGTCTACCGCGAGCAGCACCGCCGCCTGCGCGATGCGCGCCAGACGCTGGTGGACGTTCAGGCCACGATGGATGAGTACCTGCAGCAGCGCGACTGGCGCATCAACGCCAATGCCAACCAGGGCTGGAGCCTGGGCGGGCTCATCCTCAACGTGTCGGGCAAGGTGGTCGCCAACTACTGGCTGGACCATGTCTACCCGCCCGAGGTGGGCCAGGCGCACCGCGAGGCGGACATCCACATCCACGACCTCGACATGCTCAGCGGCTACTGCGCCGGCTGGAGCCTGCGCACGCTGCTGCACGAGGGCCTGAACGGCGTGCCGGGCAAGGTGGAGGCGGGGCCGCCGAAGCACCTGTCCAGCGCGGTCGGGCAGATCGTCAACTTCCTGGGCACGCTGCAGAACGAGTGGGCCGGCGCCCAGGCCTTCTCCAGCTTTGACACCTACCTGGCGCCCTATGTGCGCAAGGACGGCCTGAGCTACGAGCAGGTGCGCCAGTGCCTGCAGGAGCTGATCTACAACCTCAACGTGCCCTCACGCTGGGGCACGCAGACACCGTTCACCAACCTCACGTTCGACTGGACCTGCCCGGCCGACCTCGCCGAGCAGGTGCCCGTCATCGCCGGCGAGGAGCAGCCCTTCAGCTACGGCGAGCTGCAGGCCGAGATGGACCTCATCAACCGTGCCTACATCGATGTGATGACGGCCGGCGACGCCAAGGGCCGGGTCTTCACCTTCCCCATCCCGACCTACAACATCACCAAGGACTTCGACTGGGCCCACCCCAACACCGAGGCCTTGTTCGAGATGACGGCGCGCTACGGCCTGCCGTACTTCCAGAACTTCCTGAACTCCGACCTGGAGCCGCAGATGGTGCGCTCCATGTGCTGCCGCCTGCAGCTGGACCTGCGCGAGCTGCTCAAGCGCGGCAACGGCCTGTTCGGCTCGGCGGAGCAGACCGGCTCGGTGGGCGTCGTCACCGTGAATTGCGCGCGGCTGGGCCACCTGTTCGCCGGCGACGAGCCCGCGCTGCTGACGCGCCTGGACCGCCTGCTGGAGCTGGGCCGCGACAGCCTGGAACTCAAGCGCAAGCTCATCCAGCGCCTCATCGACCAGGGCCTGTTCCCCTACACGCGCCGCTACCTGCGCACGCTGCGCAACCACTTCTCCACGCTGGGCGTGAACGGCATCAACGAGATGGTGCGCAACTTCACGTGCGGCGCGCACGACATCACCGCGCCGGAAGGCCATGCGCTGGCCGTGCGGCTGCTGGACCACGTGCGGGCACGCATGGTGGAGTTCCAGGAGCAGACCGGCCACCTCTACAACCTGGAGGCCACGCCGGCCGAGGGCACGACCTACCGCTTCGCCAAGGAGGACCGCCGCCGCTGGCCCACCATCCTGCAGGCCGGCAGCGATGCCAACCCCTACTACACGAACAGCTCGCAGCTGCCGGTGGGCTTCACCGACGACCCCTTCGAGGCGCTTGAGCGCCAGGAGGAGCTGCAGCGCAAGTACACCGGCGGCACGGTGCTGCACCTCTACATGAGCGAGCGCATCAGCTCGGCCACGGCCTGCCGCGAACTGGTGAGGCGTGCGCTGTCGAACCACCGCCTGCCCTACGTCACGGTGACGCCGACCTTCTCGATCTGCCCGACCCATGGCTACCTGGCCGGGCACCACGAGTTCTGCCCCCACTGCGACGCCGAGCGGCTGGCCGCCAAGCGCCGCACATCCGAATCCCAACCCGCCTGAAGGAGAACACCCCATGAACGCTGTCATCGAACGCCAAGAACAGGACATCACGCTGCGCGAAGAGGAACGCCAGCGCTGCGAAGTCTGGACCCGCGTGATGGGCTACCACCGCCCCGTCGCGTCCTTCAACATCGGCAAGCAGGGCGAGTTCGCCGAGCGGCTGCACTTCGAGGAGCAGCGAGCCGCGTCATGAGCGCGGAGGCCCTGGCTGTCGCCGGCCTGCAGCCCTTCAGCAGCGTCGACTTCCCCGGCCGGCTGGCCGCGGTGGTCTTCCTGCAGGGCTGCCCCTGGCGTTGCGGCTACTGCCACAACCCCGATCTGCAGGCCAAGGGGCCGGGCGCCGGCCCGCGCTGGCCCGGGCTGCGCGACTGGCTGGCGCGCCGGCTGGGCCGGCTGGACGGCGTCGTGTTCAGCGGCGGCGAACCCACGCTGGACCCGGCG
>DASWWC010000178.1:0-5620 GCA_036401055.1 Roseateles sp. | reverse complement strand
CTTGAGCTCGTCGCCGCCGGTGAACACGACGCGGAAATCGCTGCGCGGCCGCTGGTCCAGGCTGAAGGGCGAGTTCACGTCGCTCGCGTCGCGCGGCGGCACGCCGATCGCGCGCATCAGCTTGACGGCGCGGAACTGGCTGAACTTCAGCGGCATGCTGTTGCGCGCGGGCGGCACGTTGATCTTGACGATGCGCTCGGCGGCGTCCAGCTCCAGCAACTGGCCGCTGCTGCGGCTGTTGTTCAGGCCCAGGATCTCGCAGGTCTCGGGGCCGCGCTGGTGTTGCGGCTCGGGATAGGCGGCGTAGGGCGGGCTGGGCCACAGAAAGCCCGACACCGGGGCACCCGGCCCGGCGGCTGCGGGTTCGGCGTTGCCATGAGGCCAGGACAGGGGCTGGGATGGATCGTTCATGGGCAGGGCGGGTGGGCTCGGCGGCGATTATGGAGGGCCGTGCCGGTGCCGGCCGCGACGACATGCAGCATCCCGACCACGCCGCACAATCGTCGCCATGGACATCCTGATCACCGGCTTCGAGCCCTTCGGCGGCGATTGCATCAACCCTTCCTGGGAGGTGGCGCGGGCGCTGGATGGCCAGCACCTGGGCGGCGCGCGTGTGCGGGCGCAGCGCCTTCCCACCGCGTTCGGCGCGGCGCCGCGGGTGCTGGCGAGCGCGCTGGACGAGACCCGGCCGGGCCTGGTCGTGGCGCTGGGCCAGGCCAGCGGCCGCAGCGAGATTTCCATCGAACGCGTGGCCGTCAACCTGATCGATGCGCGCATTCCCGACAACGCCGGCGACCGGCCGCAGGACCAGCCCGTCATTGCCGGCGCACCGGCCGCCTACTTCTCGACGCTGCCCATCAAGGCCATGCGCGACGGCCTGCGCGCCGCGGGGCACCCGGCCGGGCTGTCGTTGACGGCCGGCGCCTTCGTCTGCAACCAGGTGTTCTTCGCGCTGCAGCACCGGCTGGCGGGGCAGGGCGTGCGCAGCGGCTTCATCCACTTGCCGGCGCTGCCCGAGCAGGCCGCGCGCGAGAGCGGCAGCCTGCCCAGCATGGGCCTGGGCGCGCAGATCGCCGCCTTGCAGCTGGCGCTGGAGATCGCGCTGGGCACCGTGAACGTGGCGGCGGCGCCCGACGAGGGCGCGCCCACCAGCTGAGTCACTCCTGCGAGTACTGCCGCCAGCGCTGGCTGGCCTTGCGCATCAGTTCCACCTGGCGCGCAAACCGCCGGCAGTTGCTGCAGGTGCGCTGGTGCAGCCGCATCGCCAGCCGCTCGGTCAGCGGCACGCTGCGATCCTCGCTCTGCAGCAGGATGCGTGTGGCCTCGCGGCAGCTGATCACGGGTTTGATCACGTCCTTGCTCCGCTGGGCGCCGCCCCGAACCAGCCCAGCTGCAGACACTCCCTGAGCCGCAGGCGGGCGCGGTGCAGCATGACCCACAGGTTGGTCGGCGAGATGGCCAGCTCCTTACAGATTTCGTCGGACTCCAGCTCCAGCCATTCACGCATCATGAACAGACGCCCCTGCTGGCCCGGCAGCTTCTCCACGCAAGCCTCCAGCACCTTCATGAAATCGACCTGGCGCAGCGCGTCCTCGGGGTTGCCCCAGTCATGCTGGGCCTCGCGCCAGTGGCCGTCACTGGCGAACAGCAGGTCCTCCAGATCCTCGCCGTCGTCGCCGGCCGTGGTCGACAGCTCGCGGCTGTTCTTGCGGATCTGGTCGACGAGCTTGTGCTTCAGGATGCCGATGAGCCAGGTCTTGAGCTGGCTCTGGCCGCCGAAGGCCTGCGGTTTCTCCAAAGCGGCCAGCAGCGTCTCGGACACCGCGTCCTCGGCCCAGGCCTCGTTGCGCAGCTGCAGCCGCGCGTACTTCAGCAGTACCGGGCGCAGGGCTTCGATCTGGCGACAGTAGTCCGCGGGGTCGGTCATGGCGGCGCGCAGTGTAAGGACTCGGCGGGCTCTTGCGACATCATTCCCGCCGCCGCATCATCGGCCGCTTTGCATACCCCCCCAACCCATTGGAGATCCACTCATGAAGAACCAAGCCCTCGTGTCCTCGGCCCTGGCCGCCGCGCTGTCCCTCGGCCTCGTGGCCCAGGCCCAGGCGCAGGACAAGGTCGCCAAGGAAAAGTGTTTCGGTGTCGCCAAGGCCGGCCAGAACGACTGCGCTTCGGCCAACGGCAGCCACTCCTGCGCCGGCCAGGCCAAGACCGACAAGGACCCCAACGAGTGGAAGTACGTCGCCAAGGGCAGCTGCGAGAAGGAAGGCGGCTCGACCAAGGCCCCGGCCAAGAAGTAAGCACGCTCCGATGGCGCCTGTCCCTTGCGTCGGCATCGGCTGGCGCCATGCCCATTACGAGTCCCTGCTGGCCGAGAAACCGGCGCTGGGCTTCATCGAGGTCCATTCGGAGAACTTCTTCGCCGACGGCGGCGTCACGCTGGCCGTGCTCGAAGCCGGCCGCACCGCCTACGCGCTGAGCCTGCACGGCGTGGGCCTGGCGCTGGGCTCGGCCGCCGGGCTGGATGCGGCGCACCTGGAGCGGCTGGCCCGCCTGGTCGAGCGCATGCAGCCGCGCTGGGTGTCCGACCACGCCTGCTTCGCGCGCGTGGGCTCAGGCCTGCATGCCGCTGACCTGCTGCCCATCCCCTTCAACGACGAGTCGCTGGCGCTGATGTGCCGGCATGTAGCCCAGGTGCAGCAGCGCCTGGGCCGCACCATTCTGGTCGAGAACCTCAGCGCCTATGCGGGCTGGGCCGGTGACACGCTGGCCGAGCCCGAGTTCTTCAACGAGCTGACGCGGCGCAGTGGCTGCGGCCTGTTGCTGGACGTGAACAACCTGGTCGTCAACGCGCGCAACGCGGGCCATGCGCCGGACGCCGCCGCGCGCGAGGCCATGCGCTGGGTCGATGCGATCCGGCCCGGCAGCGTCGGCGAGATCCATGTGGCTGGCCACGCCGAGCAGGATGACGGCCTGGTCATCGACGACCACGGCAGCCGCGTGCGCGACGAGGTCTGGCGCGTCTACGAACACGCCATCGCCCGTTTCGGCCCCACGCCCACGCTGGTGGAGTGGGACACGGCTGTGCCCGAACTGGACGTGCTGCTGGCCGAAGCCCGTCGGGCCGAGGCGCTGCACCGATGAAGGCGCAGCAGCAGGCCTTCGTCGATGCGCTGCTGGGGCGCGGCGACGCGCCCGCCACGTTGATCGGCGGCGAGCGCGGCCTGGCGGCTTACCGCAACAACCTTCGCGTGCTGTCCGCGCAGGCGCTGACCGTGCCCTACGCCCGGCTGCGCGAGGCGCTGGGCGACGAGGAGTTCGCCCAGTTGGCCTGGAGCTTCTGGCGTGCCCATCCGCCCGCCTGTGGCGATCTGGGCGAGTGGGGCGGCGCGCTGGCGGCCTTCCTGATCGAGCGCGCGGGCGAGGACTCCGGCTTGCCCGACCTGGCCCGGCTGGACTGGACCCTGCATGTCGCCGAGCGGGCGGCGGATGCCGAGTTGGACGCGCTGTCGCTGAACCTGCTGGGCACGTCGGCGCCGGAGGACTTGCGGCTGCAGCTGAGGCCCGGCGTGGCGCTGCTGGCGCAACGCGAGGGGGCGGTGCTGGTCTGGCGACAGGGCTGGCGCGGTGTGTCGCAGGCCTTGCCGGCGCCCGAGGCGGCCTTCATGCGGGCGCTGCTGGACGGGGTAAATCTTGCCGCTGCGCTGGACGCCGCGATGGCAGTGAAAGGTTCAGGCGACGAAGCCGACTTTGACTTCGGCGCCTGGCTGCAGGCCGCGCTGCAGAACGCCTGGTTGCAGGCCGTCCTGGCCACGCCCCAACCGCACGGAGCCCTCTCGCCATGAAAGCACTCGTCACCTTCGCGCTGCGCGCCTTCACCGACCCGGGGCTCACGCCGTCCCGGATGCCGGCAGCACTGGAGGGCATCGTCAGCCACCTGCAGTCGCTGGCGCTGCTGGCAGCGCGCCTGTACGTCGCACAGATCTTCTTTCTGTCCGGCCTGACCAAGCTGCGTGACTGGTCGTCCACGCTGGCCTTGTTCAACGACGTCTACCAGGTGCCGCTGCTGCCAGCGGCGCTGGCGGCCTACCTGGGCACGGGCGGCGAGCTGGTGTTGCCGGTGCTGCTGGCGCTGGGCCTGGCCACGCGCTTTGCCGGCGCGGGGCTGTTCGTCGTCAACCTGATGGCGGCGCTGTCGCTGTCGGCCGACGACTTCTCGCCGGCCGCCGAGGCTCAGCACACGCTCTGGGGTGTGCTGGCGGTCGTTATCCCGCTGTGGGGCGCGGGGCGCTGGTCCGTGGACCGCTGGCTGGCTACTCGTTCCGCGTGAAGCCCAGAAGGATGACCGACGGCACCCGGCCATCGGTGTCGCGCGGCAGCGTCTCGGCCTTCTCGATGGCGCGCAGCACGGCGCGGTCCCACTCGGCATCGCCGCTGGCCTTGACGATCTTGCTGCCGAGGATGCGGCCATCCGGCGCCAGCGCCACCTGAACGTCAGTGCTCGGGTTGGCCGAGGTGTCGCCCGAGTAGATGATCAGCGGCTTGATCTTGCCCTTGACCTTGCCCGTCCAGCCGGCCGACGGCGCGGCGTTCTGGGCAGCGTTGCCCGTCGATCCCGGCGTGCCGCCGGCCATGCCCTGGATGCGGCGCAGGTTCTCCAGCCGCAGCGCCTCACGCTTGGCATCGGCGTCCTTGGCGGCTTTCGCCTCCTTGGCATCCTTCGCGGCCTTCTCGTCCTTGAGCTTCTTGCGGTCCTGCTCTTCCTTGGCCGCCTTCTCCTTCGCGGCCTTGTCCTTGGCCGCCTTCTCGCGCTTCTCGGCCTCCTCGCGGGCCTTTTCTTCCTTCTGCTTCTTCGCCTTGGCGATGGCGATCTCGGCCTCGCGCTGCTCGGCGGCCTCTTCCTCGGCCGCACGCTGCTGGGCCCGCGTGTCGGGCTTGGGGGCCTCGGGTTCCGGCTCGGGCGGGGCTTCCTCGCGCGGTGCGGCCACCTGCGGCACGGACGACCACAGCTCGGCCTCGAACGCCGGCGATGAGTCGCTGCGCCAGCTGACGCCGTAACTCAGCGCCAGCACCAGCAGGCCGTGTGCCACCAGCGCGAACGAGAAGCCGCGACCGAGGCCGGCGGCTTCAGGGGGGCGCAGCATTGCGGCAGCCATCAGTTCGACGAGGCACCGCTCTTCACGGCCAGCCCCACGCGCTGGATGCCGGCGCGCTGCAGCGTATCCATGACCTGCACGACGGCCTCGTACTTGACGTTCTTGTCGGCGGAGATGACGACCGGACTGTTGGCGTCCTTGCCCTGCGCCTTCTTCACGCGCTCGGCCAGGCGGTTGACCGGGATGCTCTCGGCCTCCAGCTGGTCGAGCTTGATCTTCAGCTTCTCGTCGGTGCCGACGATGATCTGGATGACGTGCTCGGGCTGCTGCTTGCTCTTGCCCACGCTGGGCAGGTCCACCACGCCGGTGGTGATCAGCGGCGCGCTGACCATGAAGATGATGAGCAGCACCAGCATCACGTCGATGAACGGGACCATGTTGATCTCGTTCTTGGTGCGCCGCCGACGGCTGCGCAGGCTGGATTCGGCCATGGCTTGCCTTTCGTGCGCCGCTCAGCGGAAGGTGGA
>DASWWC010000177.1:0-24398 GCA_036401055.1 Roseateles sp. | reverse complement strand
GCCAGCAAGGCGATCAGGCCCAGACCCAGCCAGACGACGGGCCCAGGGGGTGTTTTCTTGGGGTCAGTGCAGGACACGATAGATCTCCTCGGCCAAATCCTTTGATATGCCTTTCACGCTGGCCAGCTCCTCCACGCTGGCGCCGGCCACGCCGCGCACGCCGCCAAAGCGCTGCAGCAGCTGCGAGCGCTTCTTGGGCCCGACGCCCGGCACGTCCTCCAGCCGCGAGCCGCCGGTGCGCGCCGCCGCGCGCTTGGCGCGCATGCCGGTGATGGCGAAGCGGTGCGCCTCGTCGCGGATCTGCGCGATCAGCATCAACGCCGCCGAGTCGCGGCCAAGGTAGACCTTCTCGCGGCCGTCGGCGAACACCAACTCCTCCAGGCCGACCTTGCGGCCCTCGCCCTTCTCGACGCCGGCGATGAGACCCAGGTCCAGCCCCAGCTCTTCGAACACCTCTCGCGCCATGCTGACCTGCCCACGGCCACCGTCCACCAGCACGAGGTCGGGCAGGCGCCCGGTGCCCAGCTGCGCGGCCTCGGCCATCTTGCTGTAGCGGCGCGTCAGCACCTGGCGCATGGCGGCGTAGTCGTCGCCGCCGGTGATGCCCTCGATGGTGTAGCGCCGGTACTGGCTGCTCTGCATCTGGTGGCCCTCGAACACGACGCAGCTGGCCATCGTCGCCTCGCCGGCGGTGTGGCTGATGTCGAAGCACTCGACGCGGAACTTGTCGATCTCGGCGACGGACAGGTCCAGCGCCTCCACCAGCGCGTGCGTGCGCGCCTGTTGCGAGCCCTCCTCGGCCAGCAAGCGCGCCAGCGCCAGCTCCACGCCGTTGACGCACATCTCCAGCCATATGCGGCGCTGGCCGCGCGGCTGCGCCTGCACGTTGACGCGGCTGCCCGCCTGCAGGCCCAGCGCCTCCGCCAGACCGGCGTCCACCGCCTCGCTGACGACGATGAGGCCCGGCACCGGCGACGCCAGGTAGTGCTGGGCGATGAAGGCCTCCAGCACCTGTCGCTCGGGCGATAACGGCTCGTCGCCTTCCAGCAGCAGCGCGGTCGCGTCGTCGACATGCTTGGGGAAGAACGCCCGGTCGCCCAGGTGGCGGCCGCCTCGCACCATGGCCAGGTTCACGCAGGCGCGGCCGCCCTGCACCTTCACGGCCAGGATGTCCACGTCGCGGTCGCGGCCGGTGGCGCTGCTCTCCTCCACCACCTGCTGCTGCAACACCTTGGACAGCGCCTGGATCTGGTTGCGCACCTCGGCCGCCAGCTCGTACTGCATCCCGTCCGCGAAAGCCATCATCTGTTCCTGCAGCGCGGCCATCACCTCGTCGGTCTCGCCGCGCAGGAAGCGCACGGCGCTGTCCACGTTGCGCGCGTATTCGCCGGTCTGGCCGGCCGGCACGCAAGGGCCGGAGCAGCGCTTGATCTGGTGCAGCAGGCAGGGCCGGCTGCGGTTGTTGAAGACGCTGTCCTCGCAGGTGCGCAGCTTGAACACCTTCTGCATCAGCTGGATGGCCTCCTTCACCGCCCAGCCGCTGGGATAGGGTCCGAAGTATTGGTGGCGCTTGTCCACCGCGCCGCGGTAGTAGCTCATGCGCGGCCACGCATGGCCACTGAGCTTGAGGTAGGGGTAGCTCTTGTCGTCCCTGAACAGGATGTTGAACCGCGGGTTCAAGGTCTTGATCAGGTTGTTTTCCAGCAGCAGCGCCTCGGCCTCGGTGCGCACGACGGTGGTTTCCAGCCGCGCAATGCGCGCGACCATCATGCCGATGCGGGTGCCGCCATGATTCTTCTGAAAGTAGCTGGAGACGCGCTTCTTCAGCTCCTTGGCCTTGCCGACATAGAGCACCTCGCCCTTGGCGTCGAAGTAGCGGTAGACGCCGGGCAGCGCGGGCAGCGCGGCCACCTCGGCCAGCAGCCGCTCGCGCGCTTCGCGCGCAGCGGCCTCGACCTCGGCGGTACGCACTTTTTCGGCCGCTTCGACGGCGGCGCGCTCACTGGCCCATTGCGCCAACTGCTGATCGCCGGGTTCGGTATTGGAAGGGGGAGTCGGGGTCGACATGGCGCCGGATTTTGGCCTGGGACAATCCAGCCCCATGCTCTGGGACATCTTCTGCCGCGTCATCGACAACCATGGCGACATCGGCGTGTGCTGGCGGCTGGCCCGCGACGTGGCGGCGCGCGGGCACCACGCACGGCTGTGGGTGGACGATGCGTCGGCACTGGGCTGGATGGCTCCGCAGCGCCCGGAGGGCGTCGAACTGCGCGGCTGGCCGTCCGGCCCGGTCGACGTGGACAGCGGCGACGTGGTCATCGAGGCCTTCGGCTGCGAGCTGCCGCCAGCCTTCGTCGAGCGCATGGCCGGGCGCCGGCCGGCCTGGATCAACCTGGAGTACCTGAGCGCCGAGGACTACGTGGAGCGCAGCCATGGACTGGCGTCACCCCAGTTCCACGGCCCTGGCGCGGGTCTGAACAAGCGCTTCTTCTACCCCGGCTTCACGTCGCGCACCGGAGGGCTGCTGCGCGAACCGGGGCTGCTGGACGCGATTGACGGCTTCGACGGCCATGCCTGGCTGGCCCGACACGGCTGGGCGCCGCAGCCGGGCGAGCGCCTGGTCAGCCTGTTCTGCTACGAGAACCCGCAGCTGCCGCAGTTGCTCGACACGCTGGCAGCCCAGCCGACGCTGCTGCTGGCCTGCCCCGGCTGGGCGCAGCAGCGCATCACGCCATGCGAGGGCTTGCGCACCATCGCCCTGCCCTACCTGGCGCAGGACGACTACGACCGGCTGCTGTGGTCCTGCGACCTGAACCTGGTGCGCGGCGAGGACTCCTTCGTGCGCGCGCAGTGGGCCGGCAAGCCCTTCATATGGCACATCTACCCGCAGGATGATGGCGCCCATGGCCCCAAGCTGGAGGCCTTCATGACGCGTGCCGGCCTGCCGGCGGACTGGGCCGCGTTCTGGCGCGGCTGGAACGGGCTGGACCGCTTCGCACCGCTGCCGGAACTGCGCGCCGCGCCCTTCCGGCAATGGCGTGCGCAGTTGGCAGAGCAGCCGGATCTGCTGACCCAGCTGCTGAGGTTCATCAAGGGTTTCCAGCTAGAATGACGGGCTTTGCCGCGCCACGCCGGGATGTTTTCGGAGTCTGGTGCGCACCCCAGCCGGCTTTTCGCTGCCGGCCTCACCTCGAGATACCACCATGAAACTCGCACAAGAAATCCGCGCCGGCAACGTGATCATGCAGGGCAAGGAGCCGATGGTCGTCCTGAAGACCGAATACAGCCGCGGTGGCCGCGGTGCCGCCACCGTGCGCATCAAGATGAAGAACCTGCTGAACGGCGCCGGCGCCGAGCTGGTCTTCAAGGCCGACGACAAGATGGAACAGATCATCCTCGACAAGAAGGAGTGCACGTACTCCTACTTCGCCGACCCGATGTATGTCTTCATGGACACCGAGTACAACCAGTACGAAGTGGAAGCCGAGAACATGGGCGACGGCATCTCCTACCTGGAAGACGGCATGGCCGCAGAAGTCACCTTCTACGACGGCAAGGCCATCTCCATCGAGCTGCCCACCAGCGTCGTGCGCGAGATCGAGACCGAGCCGGCCGTCAAGGGCGACACCTCGGGCAAGGTCATGAAGCCCGCGCGCCTGAAGGGCACCGGCTTCGAGATCAACGTGCCGCTGTTCGTCGAGAACGGCGACAAGATCGAAATCGACACCCGCACGCACGAGTACCGCAAGCGCGTCTGAGCGGTTTCCGCGCTCGCAAACAGAACGCCCGCATCAGCGGGCGTTTTGCTTTGTTTACAGCGCGTCGTCGGACAGGTCAGGCACTTCCGGCTCGGCATCGATCTCGCTGTCGAACGCGGCCGACGCGGAGCCCTTCAGCGGGATCCAGGGCCGGTCCAGCGGGCGGTAGACGCGGCGCTGCAGACGGGCCAGCCGGTCGGAATGCTCCACCGCGCGCATCACCTCGTCGGGAGCGAGCAGCATCGCAAAGGGATCAGCCAGATGGGCGGTGGTGGTCTGCATGGTGAGCCTCGCTTGGAATCGATGGCTGCACTGTAGGCAGCGGCCCCGAGTCGGACCAGTCGGCGCCTTGCGCGAGGCGCTGTAAGAATTTTCCCTACACGCCCGCCGGCGCGTGAACTACTTGGCGGCCTTGGCCGCGTCCGCCGCGCGCTGGCGCTCCTGCATGGCGCGGCGCAGTTCCTTGGCCATCGCGTCGCGGCCGCCGCGGGTGGCGAAGTCCGCCGCCGTCAGTTCCTGCTCGTTGGCAGCGCGCGGCTCGGCGCCGGCCTTCAGCAGCAGGGGCACCAAGTCACCGCCACCGTAGCGGGCCGCCATCATCAGCGGCGTGCTGCCGTTCTCGGAGCGCGCATTCAGGTCCGCACCGCGCGCGATCAGGAAGGCGGCCACGCCGTTGTCCGGCCCGCTGCAGGCGTAGTGCAGCGGCGTCCAGCCCTCGCGGTTGACCGCCGCGCCGCGCGCCACCAGCGCCTGCACCATGGGCAGAGAGCCGCGGATGGCGGCCAGCATCAGCGGCGTCTCGCCGTTTGCATTGACGGCGTTCACGTTGACCTGGGGCGCCGCCAGCAGCGCCTGCAGCGCACGCTCGGAGCCTTCGCGCACCGCGGTGAACAGCGCCGTGCGGCCACGCGAGTCGGTCAGGTTGGGATCGATGCCCTGCTGCAGTTGCTGCTGGATGCCACGCGGGTCGTTGAACTCGGCAGCCTTGACGAAGTCTTCGATGGACGCAGCCTGCACCAGCGTCGATGCGGCAAGGGCCAGCGCAGCCAGCCAGAACTTCATGCAGCCTCCGGCAGCTTGAACAGCCGGCGCGTGTTGGCCGACGTGATGGCCGCCAGTTCGGGCACTGGCAGGCCGACGGCATCCGCCACGGCCTTGGCCACGTGGGGCACATAGGCCGGGGAGTTGGTCTTGCCACGGAAGGGCACCGGGGCCAGGTAGGGGCTGTCGGTCTCGATCAGCAGGCGGTCCAGCGGCAGCAGCTTCAGCAGGTCGCGCAGGTCCTGCGCGTTCTTGAAGCTGACGATGCCGGAGAACGAGATGTGGTAACCGCGCTCCACCGCAGCCAGCGCCACGTCGGCCGACTCGGTGAAGCAATGGAACACGCCGCCGGCCTGTTCGGCGCCCTCCTCGTCCATCACGCGCAGCGTGTCGGCGGCGCTGGAGCGGGTGTGCACCACCAGCGGCTTGCCCGCCTGCTTCGCGGCCCGGATGTGGGTGCGGAAACGCTCGCGCTGCCACTCCATGTCCGCGATGCTGCGGCCATTCAGCCGGTAGTAGTCCAGCCCGGTCTCGCCGATGGCGACGACCTTGGGCCGCGCAGCGAGGTGCACGAGTTCCGCCACATCGGGCTCGCGCATGTCCTCGGTGTCGGGGTGCACACCCACGGTGGACCACAGCTGCGGATGCCCGACCGCCAGCGCGTGCACCGTCTCGAACTCCTCCATCTGCGTGCAGATGCAGATGGCCTGCACCACCTGCGCGGCGCGCATGTCGGACAGGATGTCAGGGAGCCTGTCCTTCAGCTCGGGAAAGCTGAGGTGGCAATGCGAGTCAACAAACATCGGGGATCAGAGGGTCTGTGTCGGTTTGCTGGACGAGATCGCCGTACCCAGGATTTCCTCGATGCGCAGGCGAATCAGCCGCGTCTTCTCGTCGCCAGGGAAGCGCACGCCCACACCCTGCGTTCGGCCGCCGGAGGCGTTGGGCGGCGTCAGCCAGGCGACCTTGCCGGCCACCGGATAGCGCTGGTTGTCCTCGGGCAGGGCCAGCAGCAGGTAAACGTCCTCGCCCAGCTTGTAGTCGCGGTTGGTCGGCACGAACAGCCCGCCCTCCGTGAAGGCCGGGATGTAGGCCGCGAACAGCGCCGACTTCTCGCGGAACACCAGCTGGATGACGCTGGGCCTCGCGCTCGATGCCACGCCGGCGCCGCCCACGGTGGGCAGCGGCAGTGCGCCGCCGAGTTGGCTGGGCTGGAAGTGCAGGGAAGCCGGGCCCTGCTTGGAAGTCGCGTCGCTCATGGCCCGAGTGTATTCAGCGCGCGGCGGCCGCGATGGCGGCCTGGGCTTGCGCCGCCAGCGCCTCCAGCCACAGGCCGGCGTTCAGCGGGTGGTCGGCATGGCGGGCGGCGCGGCGCAGCTCAGCCTCCCAGGCCAGCAGCGGCGCGGCCCGGCGCGGCGCGGGCAGCGAGGCCGTGGCAAAGAACTGGCCCGGCTGGCCATGGCTGCGCCGCACCAGGTCGTGGCACAGACGCTGCAGCGCGTCGATGGCGCGCGGCGGTGCCAGGTCGCTGAGCGCTGCCACCTCGCCGCGCGCGACGCGCTTGGGCAGCGCCTGCCAGGCCGCATCGCTCAGCCCGGCCTCGGCCCATTCCAGCGCCTGCTGCGGCCGGCCGCCGGTTGCGGCCAGCAGGCCGGCGGCGTCCTTCACGCCCTTGGCCTCCAGCCAGGCCAGCGCGGCCCCCGTCTCGGGCAGGGCCAGCGGCAGCGGCTGGCAGCGGCTGCGTATGGTCGGCAGCAGCGCCGCGCTGTCATGGCTGGCCAGCGCAAAGCGCAGCAGGCCGGACGGCTCCTCCAGCGTCTTCAGCAGCGCATTGGCCGCAACGCCGTTCAGCGCCTCGGCCGGGAAGATGACGACCACCTTGGCCTTGCCGCGCGCCGACGTCGCCTGCGCAAAGGACAGCAGGCTGCGCACCGCCTCCACCTTGATCTCGCGGCTGGGCTTGGCCTTGCCGGCCTTGGGCGCGTCGGGCTCCTCGAAGGGCAGGCCCAGCGATTCGCGCGCGGGCGCCTCCAGCGCCTCGGGCAGCAGCAACTGGAAGTCTGGGTGGGTGCCGCTGGCAAACAGCTTGCAGCTGGGGCAGTGGTTGCAGGCCGGCTGGGCCGGGGCTGCCGCCTCGCACAACCAGCTCTGGGCGAGCTTCACGGCCAGCTCCAGCTGACCGACGCCCGCCGGGCCCTGCACGAGCAGCGCATGCGAACGCGCACGCGCCAGCGCGTCGGCCAGCGGCGCCTGCAGCCAAGGCAGATCGGCGTTCAGCATGCGGCGTAGCGTTGCGTCAGGACGGCCAGCACCGCAGCGCCGACCTGCTCGACCGTGCCGCTGGCGTCGATGCGCACCATGCGCTGCGGCGCCTGCGCGGCGCGGGCCGCATAGCCGGCGCGCACGCGCTCGAAGAACGCCAGGTCCAGCTGCTCGATGCGATCGGCCTCGCGGGCACTGGCGCGGCGGACGGCGGCCTGCTCGGCGGGCAGGTCGAACCACAACGTCAGCTCGGGCTCGGTGCCTTCCTGCACCCAGTCGGCCAGCGCGTCGAGTACCTGAAGCGGCAGGCCGCGACCGCCGCCCTGGTAGGCAAAGCTGGCGTCGGTGAAGCGGTCGCACAGCAGCGTCCTGCCGGCGGCCAGCGCGGGCTTGATGACGGTCTCCACATGGTCGCGCCGGCCGGCAAACATCAGCAGCAACTCGGTCAGCGAGCCCATGGGCTGCTTCAGCACGATGTCGCGCAGCGTCTCCGCCAGCGGCGTGCCGCCCGGCTCGCGGCTCAGCTGCACGTCGGCACCACGGGCACGGAACCAGTCGGCCACGGCCTGGATGTGGGTGGACTTGCCGGCACCGTCGATGCCCTCGAATGAAATGAACCGACCAGTCACTTGCCGCCGCGTTGGTATTTGTTGACCGCGCGATTGTGCGCGTCGAGGTCATCGCTGAACTCGCTGCTGCCGTCGCCACGGGCGACGAAGTACAGCGCCTTGACCGCCGCCGGGTTCAGCGCCGCCTTCAGCGAGGCCGCGCCGGGCATCGCGATGGGCGTGGGCGGCAGGCCGCCTCGCGTGTAGGTGTTGAACGGCGTGTCAGTGACGAGGTCGCGCTTGCGCAGGTTGCCGTCGAAGCTCTCGCCCAGGCCGTAGATGACGGTCGGGTCGGTCTGCAGCGGCATGCCGATGCGCAGGCGGTTGACAAACACGGCGGCGACCTTGGCGCGGTCGGCGGCGGTGCCGGTCTCCTTCTCGACGATGGAGGCCAAGATCAGCGCCTCGTCCGCCGACTTCAGCGGCAGGTCGGATGCGCGCTGCGCCCAGGCCGCCGCCAGGCGCTGCTTCATCGCCGTGTGGGCGCGCTTCAGCACGGTCAGGTCACTGACGCCACGGCTGTAGGCGTAGGTATCTGGGAAGAAGCGGCCTTCCGGCGCGACACCCGGCTCGCCCAGCGCGGCCATGATGTCGGCGTCGCTCATGCCGGTGGTCCGGGCCTTCAGCGACGGCGCGGCGGCCAGCGCGGCGCGCACCTGGCGCCAGCTCCAGCCTTCGATGAGGCGCAGTTGCTCCAGCACCTCGTCCCCACGCACCATCTTGTGCAGCAGCTCGCGCGGCGTGACGCCGGCGTGGACCTCGTAGCTGCCCGCGCGGATCTGCTTGGCCTGGCCGGACCACTTGAACCACTGGTACAGCAGGCGCTCGTCGGTCTGCACGCCGGCCGTGACCCAGGCACGCGCGACCACGGCCGGGTTGGTGCCGGGCTCGACGGACAACTCCACCGACGGCGCGGCCAGCGCCAGCGGGCTGCGCAGCCACTGCCAGGCGGCACCCGCCGCCAGCGCGGCGATCAACAACAACGCGAGCAGCGCCCGCCACAACCATTTCATGCCCTGTGATGCCCTGTGAAACGCCCGGTCAAAAGGGCGCCGATGATAATTCCCGCCATGCCTGAACCGACCCGACTCCTCCTCGCCGACTGGGGCGTCATCCGCGCCCAGGGCGCCGACGCCGCCAGCTTCCTGCACGGCCAGCTGACCCAGGACTTCGCGCTGCTGGACCGCGACCACGCGCGCCTCGCCGGCTTCTGCACCGCCAAAGGCCGGCTGCTGGCCACGATGGTGGGCTGGAAACAGGCCGACGACGAGATCCTGCTGGCGCTGCCGGCCGAAACGCTGGCAGCCACGCTGAAGCGGCTGTCCATGTTCGTGCTGCGCGCCAAGTGCAAGCTCAGCGACGCGAGCGCCGAGTTCTCGGTTTACGGGCTGCTGGGCACGCCGCCCGCCGAAGCCTGGACGCTGGCACGCGACGGCGCTGCGGCGCAGATCGCCCTGCCCGGCGCGGGCCGCGCGCTGCGCATCCAGCCGGCTGGCGCCCCGGCACCGGCAGGTGCTGACATGACCGCCGACGACTGGTCCTGGGCCGAAGCCGAGGCCGGCACGGCCTGGGTGCGCGGCGCCACGGTCGAGGCCTTCGTGCCGCAGATGATCAACTTCGAGGTGCTGGGCGGCGTGAACTTCAAGAAGGGCTGCTACCCCGGCCAGGAGATCGTCGCGCGCAGCCAGTACCGCGGCACGCTGAAGCGCCGGCTGCAGCTGTTCGAGACCGAAGGCGCGGCGACCGTGGGCCAGGAGATTTTCCACAGCGGCGACCCCGAGCAACCTGCGGGCATCGTGGCCGGCGCCGGCACGCGCGGCGGCCGCTCGGTGATCGCCGCCGAGATCAAGCTCGCGGCGCTCGAAGGCGGCAGCCTGCATCTGGGCAGCGCCAGTGGCGCCACGCTGCAGCCGCGCGCCCTGCCCTACGAAATCCCGCCGCAGGAATGAGCGTGCAGCTCTACGTCTACTACCGCGTGGCGGCCGAGCACGTCGACGACGCACTCATCGCCTTCCGCAAGGCCCGCGTCGAGGCGCCCATCGAGCTGCTGCAGCGGCCCGAACCGAACGCCGAGGGACAGTGGACCTGGATGGAGATCTACCCCGAGGGCTGGACCCACCGCGAGCCGCAGGTCGCGGCCGCCATGCAGGCCTGGCTGGCCGGCGAGCGCAGGGTCGAACGCTTCGAAATGCTCGGTTAGAGCGCCCTGACCATCTCGACGTGGCCGATGCCGGCCTCCTCGAACGGCTGGCCACGCCGCTGGAAGCCGGCGCGCAGGTAGAAGTTTTCCGCCGACAGCTGCGCGTGCAGCAGCACCTCGCGGTAGCCCTGGCGCCGGGCCTCGGCCATCAGCGCGTCCAGCACCTGGCGGCCGATGCGCGTGCCGCGCATGGCGCGCAGCACGGCCATGCGGCCGATCTTGGCGACGCCCGGCACATGCTCCAGCAGGCGGCCGGTGGCCAGCGGCAGGCCGAAGCGGTTGCGCGCCAGCGCATGCAGGCAGCTGGCGTCGGCACTGTCCCACTCCATGTCGGCAGGGATGTGCTGCTCCTCGATGAAGACCTCGCGACGGATGGCGGTCGCGGCCTGCCCCTGCTCGGCCCAGCCGCCCAGGCTCACGTCCACGACCGGCTGGCCGGCCTCGAAGTCGTGCATCAGGCCGCGCAGCGCATCGGGCAGGCGGGTGGGCGTCTGCGTGGCGGGGTCGGCGAAGACGTAGATCATCTCGGCCTGCACCAGCAGCTGCTCGCCGTGGAAGATGGCACCGTCGACCATCATCGAGCTGTTGCCGAACTCGCGGGCGCGGATGCCGATGTCCAGCCGGTCGTCGTAGCGCGCCGAGCCGCGGTAGTCCAGCATCGCGCGGCGCACATACAGGTCGCCGCCCAGCGACTTCATGGTCTGCGCGTAGGGGATGGCCAGCGCCCGCCAATAGCCGCTAACGGCGGTGTCCAGATAGGTCAGGTAGTGGCCGTTGAAGACGATGCCCTGGGCGTCGATCTCGGCCCAGCGCACGCGCAGGGGTTCGAGGTGGCGGAATTCACTGCGTTTCATGGTCGTAGATGCTCCCTGAGGGCTGCGGCGCAAAAGTCCATCGCGTCGATGGCCTCGGGCAGGCTGCGGCCCATTTTGATGAAGTCGTGCGTGACGCCGCGCGCCAGTTCCAGCTGTACCGGCACGCCGGCCGCGCGCAGTTGGTCGGCGTAGGCCAGGCCCTCGTCCACCAGCGGGTCGGCCTCGGCCAGCAGCACGGCGGCGGGGGCGAGGCCGGCATGGTCGTCGGCCAGCAGCGGGGCGAAGCGCCAGTCGGCACGCTGGGCCTTGTCGATGTAGTGGCCGAAGAACCATTCGATGCTGGCAGCGTCCAGCAGAAAGCCCTCGGCGAAGCGGCGATGCGAGTCGTGGCTGGCGTGGGCATCGGTGCCCGGCGTGATCAGCAGTTGCAGCGCCAGCGGCAGGCCACGGTCGCGGGCGAAGAAGGCGCAGCCGGCCGCGAGCGTGCCGCCGGCGCTGTCGCCGCCCACGGCCAGGCGCGAGCCGTCCAGCCCGAGCGTGTGGGCCTGCTCGTGCAGCCAGGCCAGCGCGGCCCAGGCGTCGTCCACGGCGGCGGGGAAGCGGTGCTCGGGCGCGAGGCGATAGTCCAGTGCCAGCACCGCGGCGCCGCTGCGTGCGCTGAGCTGTCGGCACAGGCTGTCGTGCGTCTCCAGGTCGCCGATGGTGAAGCCGCCGCCGTGCAGGTAGAGCATCACGGGCAGCTGGGCATCGCTGGGCGCGTACAGCCGCGCCGGGCGGCCGGCGACCTGCAGGTCTTGCACGCGCGCCAGCGGGGCGCGCGGCAGGTCCAGGATCTCGGCGCCCATGCGATAGGCGATGCGGGCCTCGCGCGGCGTCAGGCTGTGGAAGGGCGGGCGCTTGGCGCGCTGGATGCGCGCCAGCAGTTCCGCCATGCGGGGAGACAAGGGATGCGTCATGGCCGCGGCATTGTCCCCGGCGGCACCCAGGGGTCGCGCAGCGGCGCCTGGAAGGCCGGCTCCGGCGTGGGGACGAAGCTGTCCGGCGCCTGCAGCGTGCCGGCGCGGTCGCGCATGACGAAGGGCCGCGCCGCCAGCGCGCGCCGCTCGGGGCCGAGGTCGACCGTGGCGCGCATCGCCAACGTGTTGGCGTAGAAGGCCTTCAGGTCGGCCAGCTGCGCGATGCGGCTCGTGTCGTCCAGGTACATCATGTGGCCGCCCGGGTAGTTGCGGACCTGCACGCGGGTGGCATCCACGCGAGCCAGGTCGGTCTCGGTCAGGTGGAAGGGCGTGGCCAGGTCGTGATAGCCGCTGACGGCCAGCACGTGCAGCCGCGGGTTCTGCGCCAGCGCGGCGGCGAGGTCGGGCAGCGTGTCGGGCAGCGCCCTGCCGGCGTGGCTGAAGTCCCAGAAATTGATGGCGCTGCTGGACACGACGTAGGTGGACGCGTTGCGGTAGCCCAGTTGGTCGCGCAGGTGCGTGGCGATGCCCTGGGCGAAGCTGGCGCCTATCCAGGTGCTGGACGGGTCGCCCTCGGCCGCCAGCGCGCCACCGACCGGGGCCTTCATGCGGCCGTCGTAGCGGCCCAGCAGCTGGCCGGCGATCAACTGCTGGCGGAAGCTGGTGGCGCCGAGGTTCAGGTTGGCCTGCCACTGGGCTGCGGGCAGGCCGGTCAGGTCGGCCAGCGGCTGCCACAGCGCCGGCGCGGATTGGCCGGTGGCCAGCCAGGCCTGCACGGCCGGCGCGTAGACGCTGCCGGTATAGCTGCGCGCCTGGGTCAGCCAGGCGCTCAGGTCGGCCGGCACCGGCTGCGTCAGGCGGTGAAAGGCGCCCACCGCGGCATAACTGGGCAGGTAGCCCGCGCAGCCCAGGTTGCCGGTGATGCCGCAGTTGCTGTTGTAGTCCATGGCCGGCGACAGCAGCACCAGGCCATCCAGCATGACGCCCGCGTCCTGCAGCCGGCGCGCGAGGATGGCCGTGCGCGGACCGCCATAGCTCTCGCCGAACAGGTATTTGGGCGAGGCCGCGCGGTTGTTGGCGGCCAGATAGCGCAGGATGAAGGCGCGGAACAGCGCGGCATCGCTGTCCACGCCCCAGAAGCTGCGGTTGGTGAAGGGCGCGATGGCCTGCGAGTAGCCGCTGCCCACCGCATTGACGAAGACGAGGTCGCTTTGCCCCAGCAGGTGCTCGGCGTTGTCCACCAGCGCGAAGGGGCGCGCCAGCGTCGTGTCGGGCACGCCGGTCACCAGCCGCCGGGGGCCGTAGCTGCCCAGTTGCAGCCACACCGAAGCGGAGCCGGGGCCGCCGTTGTAGAAGAAGGTGAGCGGCCGCGTGGCCGCATCGGCACCGGGCAGCGTGTAGGCCACGTAGAACACCGAGGCCTGCGCCGCACCGTTGGCATCGCGCGCGATCAAGTGGCCGGCCGTCGCCGTGTAGCTCAGCGTCTGCCCGCCGGCCGTGAGCGTCTGCGTGCTGACCGCCGCCGCCTCGACCGCGCCGGGCAGCGAGGCCTCCGGCGCGGAGGAGTAGACGGTGGCGTCGGTCAGCCCCGGTAGGTCGTCGACCGGCGGTGGCGCGGCGCCACCACCCTCGCCCCCGCCGCCACAGGCCACAAGCAGGAGGGACAGCAACAGGGAGGGCCATCGAGTCGCGCGCATGACGGCAAGTCTAGGCAGACCCGCCTAGGATGCACAAAGACACCTGCGGAACCAAGACCATGGCCCAGATCCTCTACCTGACCCGCATCGAGATGGACTTCGGCGCCAGCCGCCTGCTGCCTGCCGAGTGCGAGCGCGTCGGCATGCGCCGGCCGCTGGTCGTCACCGATGCAGGCGTGCGCGCCGCCGGCGTGCTGGACCTGGCGCTGGCCGCCTTTGCCGGCAAGCCCGCCATCTTCGACCGCACGCCGCCCAACCCCACCGAGGCCGCCGTGCGCCTGGCGGTCGAGCAGTTGCAGGCCGAGGGCTGCGACGGCCTCGTGGCCGTCGGCGGCGGCTCCAGCATCGACCTGGCCAAGGGCGTGGCCATCGCCGCCACGCACGAGGGGCCGCTGAAGCGCTGGGCCACCATCGAGGGCGGCGCGGTCAACATCAGCTCGAAGGTGCTGCCCGTCATCGCCGTGCCGACCACGGCCGGCACCGGCAGCGAGGTGGCGCGCGGCGCCATCCTCATCGTCGACGACGGCCGCAAGCTGGGTTTCCACAACTGGGAGCTGCTACCCAAGGCCGCCATCTGCGACCCCGAGCTGACGCTGGCGCTCCCCGCCCACCTGACGGCCGCGACCGGCATGGACGCGATCGCGCACTGCATCGAGACCTTCCTGGCACCGGCCTTCAACCCGCCGGCCGACGGCATCGCGCTGGAGGGCCTGCGGCGCGGCTGGCAGAGCATCGAGCGCGCCACGCGCGACGGCCAGGACCGCGACGCGCGGCTGGACATGATGTGCGCCAGCGTGCACGGCGCCCTGGCCTTCCAGAAGGGGCTGGGCGCGGTGCATTCGCTGAGCCACTCGCTGGGCGGCCTCAACCCGCGGCTGCACCATGGCACGCTGAACGCGGTGTTCCTGCCGGCCGTCATCCGCTTCAACGCCGATGCCGACAGCGTGAGGCGCGAACACCGCATGGCGCGCCTGGCCCACGCCATGGGCCTAGCCGGCAGCGACGCAGACGCGGTGGCCGACGCCATCACCACGATGAACGCCCACCTGGGCCTGCCCGCCGGCCTGGCGGCCATGGGCGTGGGGCCCGAGCTGGACGCTCGCATCGTGGAGCATGCGCTGCTGGACCACTGCCACAAGACCAACCCGCGCGTCGCCAGCGCCGACGACTATCGGGCGCTGCTCGCAGCAGCGCGCTGACGGCGCAGCCCATGCGCCGCAGCCGCTGCGTTCGGGCTGCAACCGTGATCGAAGTCCCAGCGCGCCCGCGCCGCGCAGCCCGTGGCGGGCATAGCATCGTCTGTTGGGTCCCGCAGCATGGTGGGAAGAGAAGAAGACGGAGATTCGAATGATCAAGCTATCCATCGGCAAACGGCTGGCACTGGGGTTCGCGCTGGTGCTGGCGCTGGCGGCCTTAGCCATCGGGGTGGCGTCGTGGCGGTTGACCTCGACGGCCGCGGACATGCGGCAGTTGATGGCCGAGCCGCTGACCAAGGAGCGGCTGCTGGCCGACTGGAGCCGCAACCTGCACGCTGGCGTGCGCCGCACGATGGCCATCGCCAAGAGTTCCGATCCGTCGCTCGCCGACATGTTCAAGGAAGACAACGCGCAGTCCAGCCGGGCATCGACCGAGTTGCAGAAGCGCATCGAGGGCCTGATCCGCTCGCCCGAGGAGCAGGCACTGTTCGACGCCGTGGGCAAGGCACGGCTTGTCTACCTGTCGTCGCGCGACGAGATCGTCAAGCTGAAGAAGGATGGCCAGGCCGAGGCCGCCGACAGGATGTTGACCGACGTCTTCGCGCCCGGCGCCAAGGTCTACATGGAACGCATGCAGGAGTTCCTGGACCATCAGCGCAAGAGCATCGACCAGGCCGCCGCCGAGATCGACGCGGCCAGCGCGCGCGGCCGGCTGCTGCTGATCGCGCTGGGCGTGGCCATCCTGGCGCTGGGCGTTGTGGCCGCGTGGCGCATCACGCTGAGCATCACGCTGCCGCTGGCCGCCGCCAATGACCTGGCCGAACGCGTGGCCGACGGCAACCTGATGCGCTCGGGCTCGGGCATGGCCGCGCGCTCCGACGAGATCGGGCAGTTGCAGATGACGCTGCGCCGCATGCGCGACACGCTGGGCAAGACCATAGGCGGCATCCGCGAATCGGCCGAGTCCATCAACACGGCCGCGGCCGAGATCGCCAGCGGCAATCAGGACCTGAGCGCGCGCACCGAGAAGGCCGCGTCCAGCCTGGAGGAGACCGCCAGCGCCATGGAGCAACTGACTGGCACCGTGCAGCAGTCGGCCGCATCGGCCGGCCAGGCCAATCAGTTGGCGGTGTCGGCCGCCAGCGTCGCACAGCGCGGCGGCGAGGTGGTGAGCCAGGTGGTGCACACCATGGACGAGATCAATGCCAGCTCGCGCAAGATCGCCGACATCATCAGCGTCATCGACGGCATCGCCTTCCAGACCAACATCCTGGCGCTGAACGCCGCCGTGGAGGCCGCGCGGGCCGGCGAGCAGGGCCGCGGCTTCGCGGTCGTGGCCGGCGAGGTGCGTTCGCTGGCGGGCCGTTCGGCCGATGCCGCCAAGGAGATCAAGGGCCTGATCAGCAGCAGCGTGGATCGCGTCGAGGCCGGCTCCAAGCTGGTCGCCGAAGCCGGCAAGACCATGGAGGAGCTGGTCGGCGCCGTGCAGCGCGTGAAGGACATCATGGGCGAGATCACCACCGCGACGGCCGAGCAGTCGGACGGCATCGCCCAGGTCAACATCGCCATCACGCAGCTCGATCAGGTCACGCAACAAAACGCGGCACTGGTGGAGCAGTCCACTGCGGCGGCCGAAAGCCTGCGCGAGCAGGCGGTAACACTGAGCAGCGCGGTCGGCGCCTTCCGCTTGACCGGCAACTGAGCCAGCCCGGTCGCACCGGCCCAGAAAAAAGGGCCCGCCATGGAGGCGGGCCCAAAAGTCAGGAGTTGACGTTTCTGACTCGGATCAACGGTCTCGGTGTGCTCAACCGTGCTTGGCGTCGAAGAACTGCTCGTCTTCGGTCGAGCCCTTCAGTGCCGCGGTAGAGGCCTGGGCTTCGATGGTGGTGGTGACGGCGTCGAAGTAACCGGTGCCGACTTCGCGCTGGTGCTTCACCGCGGTGAAGCCCTTTTCGGCGGCCGCGAACTCAGCCTCCTGCAGCTCGACGAAGGCGCTCATCTGGTTGCGGGCATAGCCGTGGGCCAGGTTGAACATCGAGTAGTTCAGGCTGTGGAAGCCGGCCAGCGTGATGAACTGGAACTTGTAGCCCATCGCGCCCAGCTCGCGCTGGAACTTGGCGATGGTGGCGTCATCCAGGTTCTTCTTCCAGTTGAAGCTGGGGGAACAGTTGTAGGCCAGCAGCTTGCCGGGGAACTTGGCGTGGATGGCGTCGGCGAAGGCCTTGGCGAAGGCCAGGTCGGGCTTGCCAGTCTCGCACCAGATCAGATCCGCATAAGGCGCGTAGGCCAGGCCGCGGCTGATGGCCTGGTCCAGGCCGTTGCGGGTGCGGTAGAAGCCTTCGACGGTGCGCTCGCCGGTGCAGAAGGGCTTGTCGTTGTCGTCGATGTCGGCCGTGACGAGGTCGCCGGCCTCGGCGTCGGTGCGGGCCACCAGCACGGTGGGCACGCCCATGATGTCGGCCGCCAGGCGGGCCGCCACCAGCTTGGCCACGGCTTCACGCGTGGGCACCAGCACCTTGCCGCCCATGTGGCCGCACTTCTTGGCGCTGGCCAGTTGGTCTTCGAAGTGGACGCCCGAGGCACCCGCCTCGATCATGGCCTTCATCAGCTCGAACGCGTTCAGCACGCCGCCGAAACCGGCCTCGGCGTCGGCCACGATGGGAGCGAAGAAGTCAATGTCGTCCTTGCCTTCGCTCCACTGGATCTCGTCGGCGCGCTTGAACGTCGCATTGATCTTCTTGACGACCTTGGGCACCGAGTCCACCGAGTACAGCGACTGGTCGGGGTACATCTCGCCGTTGCTGTTGGCGTCGCCGGCCACCTGCCAGCCCGACAGGTAGATGGCCTTCAGACCGGCCTTGACCTGCTGCATGGCCTGGTTGCCGGTCAGCGCGCCCAGCGCGTTGATGAAGGGCTCGGTGTTGACCAGGTTCCACAGCTTCTCGGCACCACGCTTGGCCAGCGTGTGCTCGATGTCGATGCTGCCGCGCAGGCGCACGACGTCGGCGGCGCTGTAGCCGCGCTTGATGCCTTTCCAGCGCGGGTTCTCGGCCCAATCTTTTTCCAGGGCTGCGATCTGTTGTTCACGGGTGAGGCGGGTCATGGAAGCTCCTTGCAAACATCGAAAACCGATGACGCAAGACTAGTCCTCTGGCCATCTCTTGCGGCTCCTGAAGTCTTATATAAGACAAAAAACTTTGTCATTTAAAAACAATGACTTGAACACTACATTTCAAATAACAAAATGCGATTCATCATAATGAGAAATCATGCGGCAGTGCAGCATGCCCGCGTTTCACGATCCGAAAGGTGACTTTTGAATCGTGAGAACAGCCGGTTTCAGAATCGAGCCATGACCCTCTTGATCACGCCCCGCCTGCGGCTGGAGCCGCTCAATGACGAGCATTTCGCCGGGCTGCACGAACTGAACCGCGACCCGGTGGTGATGCGCTACATCACCGGCCGGCCGGACACCCCAGAGGACACCCGGCTGATGATCGAGCGCGTGAAGGCGCGCTGGGCCGAGTTCGGCTACTCGTGGTGGGGCTTCATCCGGCGCGACGACGGCCGGTTGATCGGCAGCGGCTGCATCCAGCACCTGAACCGCGACCCGGCCGGCCCGCTGGAAACCGGCTGGCGGCTGCGCCAGGACGCCTGGGGCCAAGGCTACGCCAGCGAAGCCGCCCGCCACATGGTCGGCTGGGCCTTTGCAACGCTGCAGCCGGAACGGGTCTGCGCCGTCTGCCAGCCGGAGAACAAGGCCTCCTCCACCGTCATGGAACGCTTGGGCATGAGCTTCACCGGCATCGGAAGCTGGTACGACATGGACTGCGCCCGCTACGACGTCACGGCCTCGCAATGGGCGGCAAGTCCTGCCAAGACCCGCTACGACGCTGAGGCATAGTCCGGCCTTCTGCTTTTTTCACTCTTTGCACGGAGGACCCATGGCCAACACCGAACAGCGCAGCAACAAGATGGCGAAGAAGCCCAAGAAGGACACGGGCCCCGCCAAGACGGCCGGCTCCGACCGTCCGGTGGCACCGATGACCGCGGTGATCCCCAAGGGCAAGGAAGCCAAGAAGAACAAGTGAGCCGGCCCGCTGGCCGGCGGCGTCACAGCCCACCGATGAAATAGCGCTTCAGGCCGGCCAGCACCATTTCCACCGCGATGGCGGTCAGCACCAGGCCCATCAGCTTCTCGATGGCCGACACGACCGAATCGCCCAGCAGCTTGCGGATGCGGTCGGCCAGCACCAGCACCGCGCCCGACACCAGCATGGCGGCGCTCAGGGCACCTATCCATTCATAGATGCGGTCCGGCTGGCGGGATGCCAGCAGCAGCACCGTGGCCATGGCCGACGGGCCGGCCAGCAGCGGCACGGCCAACGGGAAGATCAGCGGCTCCTTGCCCGCCTCCAGGCCATAGGCCGACTCGCTGGACCCGCCGAAGATCATGCGGATGGCGATGATCATCAGGATCACGCCGCCCGCCACCTCCAGCGAGCGCTCGGACAGGTGCATGACCCGCAAAAAGCCTTCGCCCAGAAACATGAAGGCGAACAGCACGCAGAAGGCGATGCCCACCTCACGCATGGCCACGCGGGTGCGGCGCTCGCGCGGCACCGCGCGCATCACCGAGATGAAGATGGGCAGACTGCCGAGCGGGTCCAGCACCAACAACAGCAGGATCAGGGCGGAGAGAAAACTGTGGTCCATCCGCCCTGATTGTCCAGGACGTCTTTAGAAGCGGTAGTGCGCCCGGGCGAAGTAGGACGCGCCATTCAGGCCGAACTGCACGCTGTCGTAGTAGAAGCCGTTGTCCGTCTCGAACGGGTCCTGGCGCGTGGGCTTGACGTTGAACACGTTGTTGCCACCCATGCTGAGCTTGAGCGCCGGCGTGGCCTGCCAACTGAAGGCCAGATCCATCGAGGTCTTGGGCTTGTAGTGCAGGTTGGGCACCGGCGGGCCCGAGAACGTGCCCTGGGTCTGGCTGCCGAAGTGGATGATCCTGGCCTCGCCGGTCCAGGCGCCCTGGCTGTACTCGAAGCCCAGCGTCGCCTTGGCGCGCGGGCCGGCCTGCTCGATGAACAGGCGCTCGCGCTCGGACAGCAGCACGTCCTCATAGCCCTTCAGCGAGGCCGGCGCGTGGATGGCCGTCACCGTCGTGCGGCTGATGTTCAGCGCCAGGAAGGTGCTGAGCTGACCCGCGCCCAGCTTGGTGCGCGTGGAGGCGGTCAGGTCCAGACCGCGGGTACGCGTGTCCACCGAGTTCACGAAGAACTGCGCCTGCCCCACGCCCAGGCCTTGCAGGATGGCCCCCAGCGCCGGGTAGTTGCTGTCGTCGAAGCGGCCCGACAGCACGATGCGGTCGCGGATGTTGATCTGGTAGAGGTCGGCCGTGATGGCCGTGTCGGCGCTGGGCTTGAAGGTGAAGCCCAGGGTCAGGTTCTTGGACTTCTCCTGCTTGAGCGCCGGCACGCCCGCGGCATTGGTGATGGCGCTGCCGTTGGGCGCCAGCACCACGTCCAGCGGCTGCTGGTTGATGAAGTCGGTGAAGGTGGACGAGAAGTACAGCTGCTGCAGGCTGGGCGCGCGGAAGCCCGTGCTGGCGGCGCCGCGCAGCAGCAGTTCCTTGCTGGCCTTGTAGCTGCCGGCCAGCTTGGCCGTGGTGGTGGAGCCGAAATCGCTGTAGTGCTCGGCGCGCAGCGCGGCGTCCAGCGTCAGCGCGGGCGTCAGGCTGGCTTCCCAGTCGACGTAGACGGCCTGGCTGTTGCGGCTGCGCTTGGTGGCGTCGGCCGGCTGGAAGCCCGGGAAGCCCTGGCTGCCGGCATTGCCGCCCTGCCCCAGGCCGTCGGCGTCGATGTAGGAGCCGGGCTCGCCGGCCACGATGTCGTACTTCTCGCGGCGGTACTCGGCGCCGAAGGCAATGTTGCTGCCGCCCAGCAGATCCGGGAAGAAGCGGCTGACGTCGAAGTTGGTCGTCGCCTGGCTGAAGCCGAAACCGCCGGCGTCGAAGCTGCTGGCGCTGATGCCCTTGCCGCCGGCCAGCAGATCCTTGTTGGCGATGGACGCGTTCAGCGTGTTGCTGATGTCGTAGCGCATCTTGTTGGAGCCCCAGGTCTGCGACAGGTCGGTGTCCCAGCCGGCGAAGGTGGACTTCCAGCCGACGATGACGTAGCGGTCCTGGATGTCGCCGTTGATGAAGGGCACGAAGCCGTTGGGATACATCGCGGCCGAGTTGCGGCTGGGGATGTCGTCGGAGCCCACGCCGCCGCGCGTCCAGGCACCGGAGGACGCGTCGCGGTCCTGCGCGCCGGCCGTCAGGTAGAGCTTGCTGTCGCCGGCGACGGGGAATTCGCCGTTCAGGTAGACCGTCTTGTTCTTGACCGCCGTGTCGCCGATGAGGCGAGGCCCGATGTTCTCGTCGTTGGGGTCGTTGCGGTTGGAGCGGCCGCGGTCCTGCCATTCACCGGTGATGCCCAGGGTGCCGTCGCCCAGCTTCACGCCGCAGTAGGCCGAGGCGAGGTAGTTCTTGCCGTCGCCGGCCGAGTACTGGCCGTAGCCGGCCACGGCCTCGCAGCCGGCGCGCTTCTTCAGCTGGACGTTGATGACGCCGGCAATGGCGTCCGAGCCGTACTGGGCCGCAGCGCCGTCGCGCAGCACCTGCACGTTGTCGATGGCCAGCAGCGGCAGCGAGTTCATGTCCGTACCGGTGGAGCCGCGGTTGCGCGCGCCAAACAGATTCACCAGCGCCACCGTGTGGCGGCGCTTGCCGTTGACCAGCACCAGCGTCTGGTCCGAGCCCAGGCCGCGCAGCGCGGCGGAGTCGATCAGGTCGGCGCCGTCGGCGCCGGTCTGGCGCGTCGAGTTGAACGACGGGGACAGGTATTGCAGCGTCTGCGCCAGGTCGAACTGGCCGCCACCCTCGGTCACCTTGCTCATCGAATAGATGTCCACGGGAACCAGCGTGTCGGTGCTGGACGCGGCGGGCAGCGTCTTGCGGGAACCGACGACGGTGACACGTTCGAGGCTGCTGGCCTCCTGGGCGGTGGCAGCGGTGGTGCCGAAGAGACTGAGCGCGGCGAGCGCGGTCGGCAGCAGGCGGGTAGCGTGCATGGCGGGGACTCCGTGGGTTGGTTGATGGCGGCGGAGTTTGCTCGCGGCAAGCCCGCCGCGGAGCCCCTTGTTGTGGCCCGCCGACAGGATTGAAACCAATGAAACTTTCGAAGCCCGCGTGCTACGCGGCGGCCTCGGCGCAGCGTCAGCCGCGGGGGTGGTGCGCCGCGTGCAAGGCCTTGAGGCGCTCCCGCGCCACATGGGTGTAGATCTGCGTCGTGGACAGGTCCGCATGCCCCAAAAGCAGCTGCACCGCGCGCAGGTCCGCACCATGGTTGAGCAGGTGCGTCGCGAACGCGTGGCGCAGCGTGTGCGGCGACAGCGGCGCCGTGATGCCGGCCGCCAGCGCGTGTCGCTTGACCAGGGTCCAGAACATCTGCCGCGTCATGCCGGCGCCGCGGGCGGTGACGAACAGGTCGTCGCTGCTCTGGCCGGCCAGGATCGCGCCGCGCGCCTCGCGCACGTAGCGGGCCATCCACTCCGACGCATGCTGGCCGAAGGGCACGATGCGGCCCTTGGAGCCCTTGCCGGTGATGTGCAGCGCCGCATCCTTGAACGCCACGTAGGCACTCTTCAGCGTCACCAGCTCGGACACCCGCAGCCCGCAGGCATACATCAGCTCCAGCATCGCGCGGTCGCGCAGGCCCAGCGGCGTGTCCACGTCGGGCGCCTCCAGCAAGGCCGTTACCTGGGCCTCGCTGAGCGTCTTGATGTTGCGCACGCCCGCCTTGGCCGCCGCCAGCTTCAGCGTGGGGTCGGCCGCCACGCGGCCTTCCCGCAATGCCCAGCGGAAGTAGCGCTTGATGGCGGACAGCCGCCGGTTGGCGCTGCTGGTCTTGCCGCCGGCCTTGGCGACCGCCAGCTGCAGCAGGTCCTGCTCGGTGCAGTGGTCCAGCGGCCGCGGCGCGATCAGCGCGGCCAGCGCAGCCAGGTCGCGCCGGTAGGCCGCCTGCGTGTTGGCGCTCAGGCCGTCTTCCAGCCAGAGCGCCTCGATGAAGGACTCGATCGCCGGGTCAATCACTCCAGGCTGAGCTTCTGCTGCGCGACGACCTTCTTGTAGACCTCGAACTCCGCCGCGATCTGCGCCGCGAACTGCTCCGGCGTGTTCGCCACGATCAGCGAGCCGGTGTCCTCGATGCGCTTCTTCACATCGGGGATCTCCAGCGCCTTGCGCACCGCGGCGTTGACCTTGTCGACGATGTCGCGCGGCAGGCCCTTGGGCGCATGGATGCCGTAGTAGGCCATGCGGTTGACAGGGTCCAGGCCGACTTCCTTGAAGGTCGGCACGTTGGGCAGCGCCGCCACGCGCTGCGACGACGCGACGACGATGGGCACCAGGCGGCCGTCCTTGATGAAGGGCAGCGCCGACGGCAGGTTGTCGAAGATCACCGGCACCTGGCCGGCCACCGTGTCGTTCAGCGCCGGGCCGGCGCCGCGGTAGGGGATGTGCAGCACGAACACGCCAGCCAGCGTCTTGTACAGCTCCATCTGCAGGTGGCCGATGCCGCCGGTGCCGGAGCTGGCGTAGCTGTGCTTGCCGGGGTTCTTCTTCAACTCGGCGACGAAGCTCTTGTAGTCCTTGGCCGGGAAGCTCGGGTGCACCGCGATGACGTTGGGCGTCGCCGCGATGTTGATGACCGGCGTGAAGTCGGTCAGCGGGTTGTAGGCGATCTTCTTGTTGATGGCAGGATTGGCGGCCGTCGTGGACACCGTGGCCACGCCCAGCGTGTAGCCGTCGGCGGCCGCGCGGGCAATCTCGTTGGCACCCACCGTGCCGCCACCACCGGCCTTGTTCTCGACCACCATGGTCTGGCCCAGGATGGCGTTCATGCGCTCGGAAACGATGCGGGCGATGATGTCCGTCGTGCCTCCGGGCGCGAACGGCACGATCAGGCGCACGGGCTTGTTCGGGTAGGCCTGAGCGAAGGCCAGCGGGCTGATACCGGTCAGTGCGGCGGCTTGGAGGACGGTGCGGCGTTGCATGAGGACTGTCTCCTGTTGTGGATGTGGGTGGGGCGATGCTAGCCCGGCTGACCCAGCATGCCGGCCCGCAGCCGCTGGTCTCTGTTCTTGTCGCCGAGAAAGACCTTCAGGAAAGCCGTGAAGAAGTCCTGCCCCTCGACGGGCTGGCCGCGCAGCTTGCCGTTCACGGTGAGCACCGTGCCGCCCTGGGCGGGCAGATAGTCGATGATGAGCGTGTCGCCCTTCTTCACGCGGCCCACCTCCGCGATGGTCGCGTTGAACTGCCGCACGCGCTCGGCCACCGCCGCCAGTTCGGCATCGCTGCTGTTGCGGCGCACGCCCTTGTCGATGGCCTTCACGAACTCCTGCGTGGAAACGTCCTTCACCATCGGGATGACGATGCGCAGCTCGACGCGCTTGGGGCCTGTTTGCGCATAGATGGCCTCCGGCGTGCTGGCCTTCTGCGGCAGGTAGAGCGCGGCCAGATAAGCGGAGTACTTCAAGACGAACACCTTGGCGCCGACGCCGTTGAGCTGCAGCGTGCTGCCGCCCAGCTGCAGCGTGTCGGCGAAATCCTGGCCTTCGTAGCGCAAGGCCTGAGCCGGCAAAGCGGCAGTGGCGGCAGCCATGACCAGGACATCACGACGGCGGAACAGGATCATTCAATACTCCGGGTCACTCCGAGACAGGACGGGTCGCACGATAACGCGCCAGCCGCCGGCGGCGCAGACAAGGCCCATTCGATGTGCTCGGCCACCAGCGCATCGGCGCCCCGCCCCGCCCGCTG
>DASWWC010000176.1:0-4263 GCA_036401055.1 Roseateles sp. | reverse complement strand
GGCATGCCGGCCCCCCTGCTGGCGCAGGGCGAGCGGGTCGACATCAATGCCAGCTTCAGCGCCATCAACCAACGCAACGACTCGCCGGCCTTCCAGGGCGGGCGCGTCGACTGCACCTTCGGCGGCGTGGAGCTGGACCTGACCCAGGCCGTCATCGCCGGCCCCGAGGCGCGGCTGGACATCTCGGCGCGCTTCAGCGGCATCGAGCTGCGCGTGCCGCGCGAGTGGCAGGTCGTCATGGAGATGGACGCCGCCTTCGGCGGTGTCGAGGACAAGACCACGCCCCCCATCGCCGGCGGCCCGCGCCTGCTGCTGCGCGGCGACGTGGTGTTCGGCGGCGTCGAAGTGAAGAACTGAGCCTTGCACCCGCTGCTCGGTCACTGGCGCGGACTGGCCGGCTACCTGCTGGCCTGGGTGCTGGCCGCGTTCGCACTGGCGGCACTGCTGCACGGCCTGGGCCTGGCGCCGTGGAGCCGTGCCCTGCCCTGGACCCTGCCGCTGTGCACCGTGTTCGCCTTCGTCGCGCTGGCCACCTACTACCCCTGCCGCAGCCGCCCGTTCGGCACGGTGGGCTGGGGCGCCGCCCTGGTCTACCGCGCCAGCCTGGTGCTGACGCTGGCGCTGGCCATGCTGGCGTTGGCCGCAGGCTGGGACGCCGCCGCCGGCCTGTTCGGCCGCCCGCAAGGCTGGGTGGGCCTGAGCGGCCGCGGCCTGGTGCTGCTCGCCGCGGGCCTGCTCGCACTGCTGACGCTGTCGGTGCTGGCGCACGACCTGCTGCTCGCCTTCCAGACCGCACAAGCCGCCAGCGCCCGCGAGGCCCAGGCCCGGCTGCTGGCGCGCGACATGGAGCTGCAACTGCTGCGCCTGCAGATCGACCCGCACTTCCTGTTCAACAGCCTGAACTCCATCAGCGCCCTGACCCAGCTGGACCCGGCGGCCGCACGCGCGATGGCCATCGACCTGGCGCAGTTCTTCCGCCAGACGCTGGAGCTGGCCGGCCGCGAGCGCATCCGGCTGGCCGACGAACTGGGGCTGGTGGCGCACTACCTGGCCATCGAGCAGCAGCGCCTGGGCGACAAGCTGGCCACCGCCATAACCGCAGCGCCCGACAGCCTGGACGCGCTGCTGCCGCCGTTGACGCTGCAGCCGCTGGTGGAGAACGCACTGAAGCACGGCCTGCGCCCGCGCGACGAGGGCGGCCTGCTGCGTGTGCAGGCGCAGGTGCGCGAGGGCTGCCTGCACCTGGCGGTGCGCAACCCCGTGCCCGCCACGCCAGCCCGCGAGCCCGGCCTGGGGCTGGGCCTGCGCAACCTGCGCGAACGCCTGGCCGCGCAGTACGCGGCTCGCGCCCGCATGCAGTGGGGCGCCACGGCGGAGGGCTTCGCGGTCGAGATCCTCGTGCCCTTCGAAACCACGCCATGACCCTGCGCGCCCTCATCGCCGAAGACGAACCCCTGGCCCGGCGCCTGCTGGCGGAATACCTGCGCCCGCATGCCGACGTCACGCTGGTGGCCGAGGCCGACAACGGCCTGGACGCGGCCCGCGCCATCGCCGAGCTGAGGCCCGACCTGGTCTTCCTCGACATCCAGATGCCCAAGCTCACCGGCCTGGAAGTGCTGGAGCTGACCGGGCGGCGCGACGGCGTCATCTTCACGACCGCCTACGAGCAGCATGCGCTGCGCGCCTTCGAGCTGCATGCGGTGGACTACCTGCTGAAGCCTTTCTCGCAGGCCCGCTTCGACGCAGCGCTGGAGCGCGCCCGGCGCCTGCACGGCCAGCCCACGCCGGGGCTGGCGCAACTGCTGCCACGCGGCACGATCACGCGCGTGCTGGTGCGCGACGGCGAGGGCATGCAGGTGCTGCTGGTGGACGACATCGCCTACATCGAGGCCCAGGCCGACTACGTGGCCTTCCACGCCCACGGCCGCGAGCACTTGAAGCCCCAGCGCATCTCCGAGCTGGAGACCCAGCTGGACCCCACCCGCTTCGTGCGCGTGCACCGCTCCTTCATCATCAACCTGGCCGTGCTGCAGGGGCTGGAGAAGACCGACAGCGACGCCTACGTCGCGCGGATGAAGAACGGCAAGCGCATTCCCGTCAGCCGCAGCGGCTACGACCGGCTGCGCGCGGAGATCTGAATGAAGCCACGGATGATCATCCCCATGCTGGTCTGCGCCGACGCCGGGGCAGAAATCGAGTTCTGCAAGGCCGTGTTCGGCGCCGCCGAGCTATCTCGCCACGCGGCGCCGGACGGCCGCGTCATCCACGCCACGCTGTCCTTCTTCGACTCGCTGTTCATGGTGCACGACGACTGGCCCGACCTCGGCAGCCGCCCACCCGCGCCGGACGGCAGCTCGCCCGTCGTCAACTATCTCTATTGCGACGACGTGGACGCCGTCATCGGCAAGGCCCTGGCCGCCGGTGCCCGCGTGCTGATGCCCGCCACCGACCAGCCCTGGGGCGACCGCATGGGCCGCATCATCGACCCCGCTCACCACGTGTGGAACGTGGCCTCACGCCCGACCTGAGCATGCAGTTCGCCAAGCCCCTGCGCGAAGGCATGCGCAACGGCAGCATCACCACCAGCATCCGCATCTGGCAGTCGCCGCGCGTGAAGGCCGGCGGCCGCTACGGGGTCGAGGGCGGCAGCATCGTCGTCACGTCCATCCGCGAGATCACACTGGCCGACATCTCGGACTCACTGGCTCGCGAGTCGGGCTTTCGCAGCCTGGCCGACCTGCTGCAGACCGCACGGCACGGCAGCGGGCACAAGGTCTACTTCGTCCGCTTCCATTTCGAGGACCCCACCGATGCGCTTTGACGCCAACGACTGCCTGCACCTCGGCGCCGACCAGACAGTCCGCCGCGGCGAGGGTGCGAGCCCCTTCCACGGCTTTGCCGGCTTCACGTTCACACCGGTGTCCATGGCTCGCGACGCGCCGCACGGCGGCGAGATGCACCCCGATGGCGACGAGATCCTCTACGTGGTGTCCGGCCGCATCGCCGTCACGCTGGAACTGGACGTCGAGCAGACCCTGGAGGTCGGCCCCGGCCAGGGCCTCGTCGTGCCACGGGGCGTGTGGCACAAGGTTCACGTGCTCAGCCCGGCCGAGCTCGTCACACTGTCGCCGGGGCCGCGGCTGGAGTTCCGCGCGCTGCAACGCTAGCCGACCTGGGTGACACTCGCACGATGACGCTGACCACCGACGACGGCCTGAAGCTGCACACCCGCCACTGGCCCGCCACGGCGGCCGAACATGGCCAGATCCTCATCGTGCACGGCCTGGGCGAGCACAGTGCGCGCTACGAACACGTCGCGGCGGCGCTGGCCGCCGAGGGCTGGGACGTGCACGGCTGGGACCAGCGCGGCCATGGCCGCAGCGAAGGCAAGCGCGGCGACATCCCCGACCCCGACGCCCTGCTGCGCGACACGGCCCGCGTCATCGACGCCGTGCGGCGGCCCGACGCCCGCTTCGCGCTGCTGGGCCACAGCATGGGCGGCCTGGTCGCGGCGCGCTTCGCGGCCGAGGCACTGTCACCGCAGCCCGCCACGTGGAGCCGGCCGCTGGACGGCCTGGTGCTGTCGTCGCCCGCGCTGGACGCCGGCCTGTCCGGGGGCCAGAAGCTGGCGCTGGCGCTGGCCGAGAACCTGGCACCCGGCCTGGCCGTCGGCAACGGGCTGAAGCCCGCGTGGATCTGCCGCGACCCGGCCGTCGTGCAGGCCTACATGGCCGACCCGCTGGTGCACGACCGCATCACCGCGCGGCTGACGCGCTTCATCGTCGATGGCGGCGAACGCGTCATCGCCGACGCGCCGCGCTGGGCCGTGCCCACGCTGCTGATGTGGGCCGAAGCCGACCGCTGCGTCGCGCCGCGCGGCAGCGAGGCCTTCGCGGCCGCGGCGCCGGCGCAGGTGGTGGCGACCCGGCCCTGGCCCGGGCTGTATCACGAGATCTTCAACGAGCCGGAGAAGGCCGACGTCATCGCCGTGCTCACCGGCTGGCTGAACCGCTGATCGCGTCCAGCCGGTCCACCACCAGCTCCAGGCGCAGCAGCGGGTTGTCCATGGCCATCAGCCGCTGGCGGTCGTCCAGCGGCATGGGCAGCAGCTCGGCCCAGCGGTTGGCCACCCAGCCGGCCTCGTCCCAGGCGTGGGGCGGCTGCAGCGGCAGGTCGGCCGCCGCCATGCGCTCCTGCCATTCGCCCAGCAGCTCCTGCAGCCGCCAGACGGCCGTGCCCAGGTCGTAGGGCACGGGCACGGCC
>DASWWC010000175.1:0-16759 GCA_036401055.1 Roseateles sp. | reverse complement strand
AACGCGGCGACGGCGGCGGCTTGGATCAGGACGGTGGCTTTCATGGTGCTTCCTTTGGGTTCTGCACAGCGGGATTGCTGTGTCGATGGAAGCAGTTTCTGCATGAAGCCCGCGCGCCGCCATGGCCGAGCGATGAAGCGACGCAGCCGCGCCGCGAGCTGCAGGCGGCGCGGATGAACGGTCAGTTCTGCGCCGCGAGATGCTTGGCCAGGAAGCGCTCGACGCGGCCCCAGAAGTCCTCATGGGTCTTCAGGTTGAACCAGCCGTGGCCTTCGTCCGCATAGACGACCCATTCCAGTGCCTGGTCATCGCGCAGCGCGGCCTTCATGTCGGTGCCGTGCTTGAGGGGGACGCGTCGGTCTTCGCTGCCATAGGCCATCAGCAGCGGGATGCGGATCTCCTTGGCACGCTGGAGCGGCGAGGTGCGGCGCATCTGCTCGGCGTCCGTCGCGGGGTCGGCCACCAATCGCTTCATGCCGTACTGCTTCCACTCGTCGGAGGCATCGCTCCAGTGGACGCTGCCCATCAGCCCGATGTCGGTGACGCCGACCCAGTTGATGGCACACTTGAACAGGTCGCCCTGCGTGACCGCACCCATCAGCGCCGCGTAGCCGCCGTAGCTGGCGCCCATGATGCAGGCGCGCTTCGGGTCTGCCCAACCCTGCTTGACGGCCCAGGCCAGCGTGTCGGCGAGGTCGTCCTGCATGGCCAGGCCCCATTGCTTCCAGCCGGCCCGGAAAAGCTTGTAGCCATAGCCCGTGCTGCCGCGGAACTCGGGCTCCAGCACCAGGTAGCCGCGGCTGGCCAGGAACTGCGCATGGCGCTCCCAGGCCCAATGGGTACCGCGCACGTTGGGGCCGCCGTGCACCAGCACGACGGTGGGCGCCTTGCCCTTGACGCCGCCCGCCGGCTGGGTGACGAGCACGGGCAGCTCCAGCCCGTCGCGGGCCTTGATGCGGTGGTAATCGCGCTGGCCCATGGCGGCGGGGCGCAGCTCGGCGGGCGCCGCGGCCAGCTTCTGCAGGCTCTTGTCCGCCGGCTTGTAGAGGTAGTACTCGGCGGGCCGCTGGTCGGACTTGGCCGTGATGACCAGGTTCATCGCGTTCAGGCAGCGCTGGCACTCGATGCGGTTGACCGTGGCCGGCAGCTGGGCGTCGATGTCGGCCTGCACGGCCTTCATCGTGGGGTTGACCCACACCGTGCCTTCGGCATCGGTCTCGAAGCGCACTCCCAGCAGCCGGCCGGAGGCGGGGTCGACGATCAGCGCGCCGTGGTGGTCGTAGCCCGGTGTGGTCACCAGCGGTTCCTTCTCCTGCTCTCCCGTCTTGGGATCGAGGCGGAACAGCGCCGTGTTGCCACGGTAGTTCTGCGTCCCCAGCAACTGGCCGTCGGGACCGATCCAGGTCGGTGTGGCGTGACGGCGGCTGTAGGGCTCGTCCTCGAACCAGAGCTGCCAGCGGCCCTGCTCGTCGCGCCGATGGAACTGGCTCTTGCCGGCGCGCACCGTTTCGACGGCGTAGGGCTCGCCGCGCCAGTCGAGCACCCAGCGCGCCACGTAGTCGGGAATGCCGAGGTTGAGGTTCTCGGCGACGCCGTTGCGTGTGTCCAGCCGGGCGATCTGCGTGCCCATGGACTCGGGATCGGTCGTCCAGCGGCGGCGCGCGACGATGACCTCGTGGCCGCCGTCGGGCGGCACGGCCATCAGCGTCCAGTTCCTCTCCAGCCGGCGGTCGATGACGCTCGTGCCGGTGGTCCCGCCGACGGAGTCGGCGCTATGGATGAGCTGGCGCAGCTTGCTGCCGTCGCGGTCGACGGCCCACAGGCCTTCGGCCGTGACCTGGGTGGTGCCGTCGGGCGAGTTGGAGATCTCGAACACCAGCCGGTCTTCGTTGACCCAGTGGTGCTCGGCGATGTCGGCGTTGCTGAAGCCGGCGACGGACTTGGCGGTGCTCATCGTCTGCAGGTCGAGGACGGCCAGCATCATGCGGTCGTTGCGGCCGGCCGTCTGGATGGCCAGGTAGCGCCCGCTCGGGCTCAACTTGGGCTCCCGCAGCTGGGGGCGCTTGAAGAAGGCGGCGATGGGCGGCGGTTCGGCCGCGACGGCGGCGGTGGAACCGAGCGTGCAGGCCAGCGCCGTGGTCACCGTCGCCAGTGCCGTGCACCAACTTGTCCTCATGGGACCTCCCTGGGGTGTATGGAGCGGCGGATTGTTGCCGCCTATCATGTCCGGTTCGCTCGTGAAAACTCCCATGTCGCTGCCTGAGTCCAAGTTCATCCGCGTCCGTGGTGCGCGCACCCACAACCTGAAGAACATCGACGTCGATCTGCCGCGCCATGCGCTGGTGGTCATCACGGGGCTGTCGGGCTCAGGCAAGTCCTCGCTGGCCTTCGACACGCTGTATGCCGAGGGGCAGCGGCGTTATGTGGAGAGCCTGTCCAGCTACGCGCGGCAGTTCCTGCAGCTGATGGACAAGCCGGACGTGGACGTCATCGAGGGCCTGTCGCCGGCGATCTCCATCGAGCAAAAGGCCACCAGCCACAACCCGCGCTCCACGGTCGGCACCGTCACCGAGATCCACGACTACCTGCGCCTGCTGTACGCCCGCGCCGGCACACCCTTCTGCCCCGACCACCACCTGCCGCTGGAGGCGCAGTCCGTCAGCCAGATGGTGGACGCCGTGCTGGCCATGCCCGACGAGAGCAAGCTGATGCTGCTCGCCCCCGTGGTGCGCGACCGCAAGGGCGAGTTCGTCGAGCTGTTCCAGGAGCTGCAGGCGCAGGGCTATGTGCGCTTTCGCGTGGACGGCGCGACGGTGGAGGCGCCGGAGATTCCGGCGCTGAAGAAGACCGAGAAGCACGACATCGACGTCGTCATCGACCGCGTGAAGCTGCGCGCCGACTCGCACGACCAACTGCGCCAGCGCCTGGCCGAGAGCTTCGAGGCCGCGCTGCGGCTGGCCGAGGGCCGTGCGCTGGTGCTGGACATGGACAGCAACGCCACCACGCTGTTCTCCAGCAAGTTCGCCTGCCCGGTGTGCTCCTACTCGCTGCCCGAGCTGGAGCCGCGGCTGTTCTCGTTCAACTCGCCGGTGGGCGCCTGCCCCACCTGCGAGGGCCTGGGTCAGACCACCGTGTTCGACGCCGACCGCGTCGTCGCCTTCCCGACGCTGAGCCTGGCCAGCGGTGCCGTGAAGGGCTGGGACCGGCGCAACCCGTACACCTTCTCGCTGCTGGAATCGGTCGCGGCGCACTACGGCTTCGACGTCGAGGCGCCGTGGGAGAGCCTGCCCGCGGACGCTCAACAGGTGCTGCTGCACGGTTCCGGCGAGCAGGACATCAGCTTCGTCTATCAGGCAGAGACGGCCAGCGGCAAAAAGCGCTCGGTGAAGCGCCAACACCCGTTCGAGGGCATCCTGCCCAACCTGCAGCGCCGCTTCAAGGAGACCGACTCGGCCGCCGTGCGCGAGGACCTGGCCCGCTACATGGCGGCCAAGCCCTGCCCCGCCTGCGAGGGCTCGCGCCTGCGCCGCGAAGCCCGGCATGTGGTGCTGCAACCGGCCGACGCGGCCGCGGGCTTCAAGGGCCGGCCCATCTACGAGGTCGAGCATTCGACGCTGCGCGAGGCGCTGGACTATTTCGAGACACTGAAGCTCAAGGGCAACAAGGCCGAAATCGGCGACAAGGTGGTGCGCGAGATCGCCTCACGGCTGCGCTTCCTGAACGACGTGGGCCTGAACTACCTGAGCCTGGACCGCAGCGCCGACACGCTGTCCGGCGGCGAGGCGCAGCGCATCCGCCTCGCCTCGCAGATCGGCTCGGGGCTCACGGGCGTCATGTACGTGCTGGACGAACCCAGCATCGGCCTGCATCAGCGCGACAACGACCGGCTCATTGCCACGCTGCGGCGGCTGCGCGACCTGGGTAACTCGGTTCTGGTGGTGGAGCACGACGAGGACGCCATCCGCGCCGCCGACTGGGTGCTGGACCTCGGCCCCGGCGCCGGCGTGCACGGCGGCCAGATCATGTCCCAGGGCACGCCCGAGCAGGTGGCGGCGGACCCGAACTCGCTGACCGGCCGCTACCTCAGCGGCACGGCGCGCATCGAGGTGCCCGCCGAGCGCCACAAGGCCATCGACGACCAGAAGCTGCGCATCGTCAACGCGCGCGGCAACAACCTGAAGGGCGTGTCGGTCGAGATCCCCGTCGGCCTGCTGACCTGCGTGACCGGCGTGTCCGGCTCGGGCAAGAGCACGCTGGTCAACGACACGCTGTACGCCGCCGTGGCCAAGAAGCTCTACCAGAGCCATGCCGACCCGGCCGCCTACGACGAGATCGAGGGCCTGGACGCGTTCGACAAGGTCATCAACGTCGACCAGTCGCCCATCGGCCGCACGCCACGCTCCAACCCGGCGACCTACACCGGCCTGTTCACCCCCATCCGCGAGCTGTTCGCCGAGATGAACACGGCGCGTGAGCGCGGCTACGGGCCGGGGCGCTTCAGCTTCAACGTCGCCGGCGGCCGCTGTGAGGCCTGCCAGGGCGACGGCGTGCTGAAGGTGGAGATGCACTTCCTGCCCGACGTCTACGTGCCCTGCGACGTCTGCAACGGCAAGCGCTACAACCGCGAGACGCTGGAGGTGCTCTACAAGGGCAAGAACATCACCGACGTGCTGAACATGACGGTGGAGGACGCCTACAAGCTGTTCGACGCCGTGCCCACGCTGGCGCGCAAGCTGCAGACGCTGCTGGACGTGGGCCTGGGCTATGTGAAGCTGGGCCAGAGCGCCACCACCTTGTCGGGCGGCGAGGCGCAGCGCGTGAAGCTGGCGCTGGAGCTCTCCAAGCGCGACACCGGCCGCACCCTCTACATCCTGGACGAGCCCACCACCGGCCTGCACTTCGCCGACATCGCGCTGCTGCTCAAGGTGCTGCACCAGTTGCGCGATGCGGGCAACACCATCGTCGTCATCGAGCACAACCTGGACGTCATCAAGACGGCCGACTGGCTCATCGACATGGGCCCGGAGGGCGGGGCCGGCGGCGGCACGCTGCTGGTAGCCGGCACGCCGGAGGATGTGGCGGCCTGCGAGGCCAGCCATACGGGGCGCTACCTGGCCCCGCTGCTGAAGAAGCGCTGATCAGTCCTTGCGCTGGCGTCGGGCGCGGAAGCCGATGACCAGCAGGCCCGCGGCGATCATGGCCCAGGTACCGGGCTCGGGCACGGGCGGCGTCACGCCAGGCAGGGAGTCGGCGGGACGCACCGTGCCGGGCGGCAGGGACGGGATGCCCATGCCGACCAGCTGAGGGCCGGCCGTCGAGGTGGTGGCAGCCGGCGAGCTGCTGCCCAGGCTGGCGAAGCTGCCGCCCTGGGCTGGCGTGGTCGAGGTGCCGAGCGAGGCCACGCCGGACTGGCCGGCGAAGCTCTCCGTGGCCGCCATCGGGCCGGCGCCGGGCGCCTCGAACTCCAGCGGTGCCGTTTCCTCGACGCGTTCCGACGAGGCGACGTTGGTGGCCTGGCTCGGCGCGATCGCGGCCGGCTTCTCCACGCGGCGGATGCGGCTGACGTTGCGGCACACGGTGGGCACCAGGATGCACTGGCCGTCCTCGCAATAGACCAGACCGCGCTCCTGCGTCTTGGCCGTCCACTTCGTGCGCGTGACGGTCGTACAGACGGCGCCGGGGCCGAAATGCATGTCGCGGATCTCGGGCGCGTACTGCGCCTGGCCACGGATGACGTCACGCTCGATGACGGCGATGTCGTCGTACTGGCGGGCCTGCATGCGCGCCTTCAGCTTGTCGCGCGTGGCGGCCGGGATGTCCTGGTAGCGGTCGACGGCCGCGACCACGTCACCCATGAAGGGGTTCGCGCCCGGACGGTCCCAGCTGCACTGGGGCAGCGTGGAGCCGGCCGAGACGGCGAGGGCGAGCGTGGCGATCATGGACATCGGGGGCTGACAGCGAGGACACGCCCGAACCAGGGCGCATGCCCCAAGTATTGGGGAAGTCTAGGGTTTGTCCGCGTTGAAACCCCCTGAAGACGGGGTGTGTCGGCGGTGAGATAAGTCACGCAAAACCTGGGAAAGGAGCCAGGGTGCACGGTCCGGCAATGCTGCTATCGTGCCGACCGCTTTCTTGCAGTCCCCGATCGCTCCATGTCCGCTCACGCCTCCCCGCAGGTGCTCTACGTCGAAGACGACCGCATCCACCTGATCCTGATGGAAGAGGTGTTCCGTCAACTCTCCGGCTGGCAGCTGCGCTGCGCCGAGACCGGCGCCGAGGCCTTGCAGGCGCTCGCCGAGCAGCGGCCCGACCTGGTGCTGGTGGACATGAACCTGCCCGACATGACGGGGCTGGAACTGCGCCGCCAGGCCTGCGCACGGCCAGACCTGGCCGACACGGTGCGACTCGCGCGCTGGGTGGCCTTGTCGGCCGACGATCCCAGCGCCGTCGTCCGGGCGGCGCGCGAGGCCGGCTTTGAGGACTACTGGCTCAAGCCCATCGACGTGTCGCAGCTGCAGCGCGTGCTGCAGGGCCTTTTCGACTGAGGCTCGAGTAGGGTGAGGGGTTACCCCCTCAGCCCTCTCACACCACCGGACATGCGGGTCCGCATCCGGCGGTTCGCGGCTTGAACCACTGCCTGTGTGGCACTGCGTCCCGGGCGGAAGCCGCAGCTTCCTTCCGAGAACGTCGGCTCGAACAGCGGTTGCATCACCTGCTGCAGCGCCTGCTGGATCAGCCGATCCACCACCGTCGGCACGCCCAGCGCCTTCACCCCGCCTTGCGGCTTGGGCAACCATTCCCCTTGCCGGGCGGGCAGAGGACTTTCACCTCCGAGTAGGTGCGCCCTGCGGGCGCACCAAGAAAAAACCCGGCCGAGGCCGGGTTTGTCGGAGGCGAGGCCGCGGCGAGCGCGGCGCCGCTTCACTTCAGGTGGCTGTTGATCAGCTTGGTCATCTCGAACATGTCAGCCTTGGCCTTGCCGAAGATTTCCTTCAGCTTGGCGTCGGCGTTGATGACGCGCTTCTGCAGCTCGTCCTGCAGCTTGTTCTTCTTGATGTACTCCCAGACCTTCTTGGTCACGTCGGTGCGCGGCAGCGGGGCTGCGCCGACGATGGCGGCCAGGGCCGCGCTGGGGGTCAGGGCCTTCATGAAGGCGGCGTTGGGCGTGCGCTTCTTGGCGGGCGCGGCGGCCTTCTTGGCCGGTGCCGCCTTCTTCGCCGGGGCAGCGGCCTTCTTGGCCGGGGCTGCCTTCTTCGCGGGCGCAGCCGCCTTCTTCGCCGGGGCGGCCTTCTTGGCCGGAGCCGCCTTCTTCGCGGGCGCGGCCTTCTTCGCAGTTGCCATGTCGATTCACTCCATCAAAAGTTGTTGATGTGCGGGGTCCGGGTGAAGGCCGCGTAAGCCTTCAATACTCTCTAGCACCCTGCGGCGGCGATGGTACTGCGCTTCTCTAGGGAAAGAGAAGGTTTTCTCCCAGGAGAAAACGCGTATCTGCCCAGGAAACATCGGGGTTGTCGCGGGGCTGCATCACTGCAGCCCCGATCAACACGCGATCAATACACGTCGCGGCGGTAGCGACCCTGCTCGATGAGCCGGTCCACCTGCGCCTCGCCGATGGCCTCGCGCAGCACCGCATCGACCGCCGTGGCCATGCCTTGCAGGCTGCCGCAGACGTAGAGGGCGGCGTCTTTGGCGAGCCATTCGCGCAGCGTTTGCACCTGCTCGGCCAGCAGGTGCTGCACGTGACGGCGCTCGGCCTGGTCGCGCGAGTAGACGCGATCCAGCCTCGCCAGCAGGCCTTGCGCGGCCCAGGCTTCGAGCTCGGCGGCGTAATGCGCATCATGAGCGGAGTGGCGCTCGCCGTAGATCAGCCAGGCCGGCGGCGCGTCGGCGCCCGTGCGGGCCTTCAGGTGGGCACGCAGGCCGGCGAGGCCGGTGCCGTTGCCGATGAGGATCAGCGGCCGCATGGCGTTGTCGCCGATGCGAAAGCTCGCGTGGCTGCGCACGCGCAGCGCGATGCGGGCGCCGAGCTGCGCCTGAGCCGTGAGCCAGCCCGAGGCCAGGCCCAGGCGGCCGTCGTCGCGCTGCGTCTGGCGCACCATCAGGTGCACGCGGCCATCGGCCGGCAGCGAGGCGATGGTGTATTCGCGCGGCTGCGTGGGCGCGTCCGCATGCTGGACCTGCACGAGGTCGCCGGCCTGCCAGTCGGGCAGGGCCTGGCCTTCGGGCGGTGCCAGCTCGAGGTGGAAGACGCCGCCGCCGGCGCTGCCGGGGTTGAGATGCTGGCGGGCGGTCAGCAGCCAGGGCTCGAAGCGCGCTTCTTCCCACGCGGGCATGTCGGCGGTGCCGGCGATGTGGCCCAGTTGGTGGCGCCACTGCTCCAGCGCGGCCGCGTCGCTGCGGTCCACATCGATGCGCTCGAACAGCGCGGTCGCGCCGGCGCGCTGCAGCCAGCCGTCCAGCTCGCGGCCGAAGCCGCAGTAGTGGTCGTAGGTGCGGTCGCCCAGCGCGAGCACGCCGTAGTTCAGGCCGCGCAGTTCGGGCGCCGATTCGAGCGCGGAGCGCCAGAACGGCGTGGCGGCGTCGGGCGGGTCGCCCTCGCCGTAGGTGCTGACGACGAACAGCGCATGCGTCGCGCCGCGCAGCTCGTCGGGCCGGATGCTGCCCAGCGCCGCCAGCCGCACGGGCTGGCCGGCCACGTGCAGCGCGCGGGCGGTCTGCAGCGCGAGGTCTTCGGCCTGGCCGGTCTGGCTGGCGTGCAGCACCCACATCGGCGGTGCGCCGTCGCCGGCAATGGCCGGCAGCAATTGCGCGGCGGCCTCGGCCTGCAGGCGCAGCTTGTGGCGGAAGCGCCAGGTGACGAAGGCGCACAGCAGCAGGTAAAGGGCGATCAGCGCGATCGCCGCTGTCAGGCGGTCGGCGATCACAGGGCCAAGTCCTGAAGTGCGGGCGTCCAGGCTTCGAAGAAGCGGCCGTCGTCGTCGCGCCAGACGAGCTGGGCAGCCAGGCCTTGTTCGATGGCGAGTGCGAGGCCCGCTTCGGGCCCCAGCACCGTCAGCGCGGTGGACCAGGCGTCGGCCCACATCGCACTGTCGTGCACGACGCTGACGGACGCGATGCCGTGTTCGATCGGCCGGCCCGTGCGCGGGTCCAGCGTGTGAGGGCGGTGCCGGCCGTCGGCGTCGATGAAGCAGCGGCGGTAGTCGCCCGACGTGGCGATGGCCAGGCCGTGCAACGCGATGCGCGTGGGCGCCAGGCCGCAGTCGGGTGCGGGCGGCTCCAGCTCCACCCACCAGGGCTGGCCCTCGGGCTTGAGGCCGGCGCCGCGCAGCTCGCCGCCGATCTCGACGAGGTGGTCGGGCAGGCCGCAGTCGGCCAGCAGCTCGGACACGCGGTCCACCGCATAACCCTTGGCAATGGCGGACAGGTCCAGCCGCAGGCCGCCCGGCTGGGTCAGCCGGCGCGTGGCGGCGTTCCAGCGCAGCGCGCGCCAGTCGCGACCTGTTGCGAGGATGGCGGCGATGTCGGCCTCACTCGGCAGCACGAAGCCGGGCTCGTCATGGCGCGGCCGCAGGCCCGCGGGGCCGAAGCCCCACAGCGCGACCAGCTCGCCGGCGCCGGGGTCGTAGGCGCCATCGCTGGCGGCCGCGACGTGCAGCGCCGCGTCCATCACGGTCGCGAAGGCCGGTGGCAGCGTCTGCGGGCGGCCGGCGGGCGCCGCGTTGAAGCGGCTCAGCGCGGAGCCGGGCTCCCAGTGGCTCATCTGCGCGACGACGTCGGCCAATGCCGCGTCGATGGCGCGCGCAATAGCCTCCAGCCTCAGTTCGCGCGGGCCGACGCAGCGCACGGACCAGGTCGTGCCCATGCTTTGCCCCTGCAGTGCATGGGCGACCTGCCCCCAGGCCGGCGGCTCGCCACGGATGGCGAGCGGCACCAGCACGCGGGGTTCGAGCGCGGCGACGGCGGTCACGGACGACTTACTTGGGCAGGACCTCGAAGGTCGCGCTCAAGCTGGCGCGCTGCAGCGGTGCCTCGCGCGTGCCTTGCGGCTGGCCTTGCGCCGGGCGCTCGCCGAAGTTGGCGCCGATCAGGTAGCGGCCGGGCTCGGTCCACTTGACGGCGAACTCGCCCTTGTCGTCGCTCTTCAGCGCTTCCTCGCCCTGCTTGTAGCGGTAGCGGTTGCCGTCGCGCAGCAGGCGCAGCGTGGCGTTGGGCAGCGGCTTGCCATCCAGCACGAGGCGAAAGCGCGTGGTGTCGCCGTGGCTCAGGTCGGTGACCGGGCCCAGCGGCAGCAGCTCCAGGCCCTGGCCTTCGGGCGCGAACGTGAACTTGCTGGCGTCCTCGCGCGTGACGAAGGTCTGCTGGCGCGTCGTCGTGACGGCGAAGCTGGTGATCTCGGCGTCGGCCGGCACGTCCTTGGCCAGGTTGGCCTGCGTGGTGCGGAAGCGCTTGGTCTCGCCGCCCTGCTTGTAGGCGCCCATGATGGCCTGGCTGACGTTGCTGACACGGTAGGTGCCGTCCAGCGCCAGCTTGACCTCGAAGCTCTCGCGGTGGCGCGAGCTGACGCGGTTCTCGGCTTCCAGCGGCTTGCCGTCCGGTCCGGTGATGCGCAGCGTGTCCAGCTTGAGGCCGCGCTCGAAGATGAACAGGTCTTCGGACACGGCGGCGTCGAAGGCCGCGGCCGGCGCTTCGCGGCCACCGCTGCCGAACTGGGTCTGGTTGGCCACCAGCCAGCTCAGATGGGCGTGGGCGGTCAGCGGCAGCAGCGCGGTGGCCAGGGCGAGGGGCGCGAGGCGGTGAATGAAGCTCATGGCAGGTCTCCTTAAGGTTTGACGGTCAGCTGCACGGCACCCAGCTCGTGCTCGCCCTGCGCCTTCACTTCGCCGGCGGCCTTGATGGGCCAGGTGAAGGGGATGCGCTGCACTTCGCGGCCACCGGCTTCGCGGCTGGACTCGATGACCATCTCGTACTGGCCGGCGGGCAGCTTGTCCAGGTTGGGGTGCTTGTCGAACGAGATCACGTGCTCGCCCGGCGCGCGCGTAGCGCCGCTGACGCCATCCACCGGCATGGTCAGGCTGCGGCCGCCCTGGCGCCACCACTGGCGCATGTCCTTCAGCCACTTGGTGCCGCCGTTGTTGGGCTTCTTCAGGTCGTACCAGACGGCCAGCTGCGCGGCGGCCGCGGGCTCGCCGGCCTTCTCCAGCCACACGCCGATGTAGGGCTTGTGGTACTCGGCCACGTTCAGGCGCGGCACTTCGATCTTGAGCTGCACGGTGGCGGCCCAGGCGGAGCTGCCGACGCTGAGGGCGCCCAGCGCGCCGATGGCGGTAAGGGTGGGGGTGAGGCAACGACTCGTCATGGCGGTTCTCGCTTGCAGGGAAAGATTCAGTGGATGAGCAGCAACGCCAGCAGCGCCGGCAGCACAAGTCCGAAGCCGACCAGCGGCCAGGTGCTGGGCCGGTTGGTGGCGTGGACCTTGAGGATGAGCAGGCCGGTGATGCAGAACACCAGGCAGGCCACGGCAAAGATGTCCAGGAACCAGCTCCAGGCCGTGCCGGTGTGGCGGCCCTTGTGCAGGTCGTTCAGGTAGGAGATCCAGCCGCGGTCGGTGGACTCGTATTCGGCGGCGCCGCTCCTGCGATCGATGCGCAGCCAGGCGTCGCCGCCCGGGCGGGGCTGGGCGACGTAGATCTCGTCGGCCGTCCATTCGGCCTCGGCGGCGGCGTCGAAGCTGCGGTTCAGGTGCTGGCCCATCCAGTCGTGCAGTGCGGCCGGCACGGGCTTCTTCTCGTCCTTGGCATCGTCGGGCGCACGCAGCTGGGCCAGCAGGTCGGCCGGCAGCTGCAGCTGTTTCTGCACGATCTCGGGCTTGGCCTCGATGCTGCTGGCGTGGTTCAGCGTGATGCCGGTGATGGCGAACAGGATCATGCCGATCAGGCACATGGCCGAGCTGATCCAGTGCCAGCTGTGCAGCTGCTTGAGCCAGCCGGCGCGGCGCGCGGCGTCGGAGGGGCGGGTCTTGCCGGCGCTCACGTTTCCGCCCATTGCCGCAGCAGGTTGTGATAGTGGTGGGTCAAGGCCTTGGTCTCGTCGTCGTCGCCGAGACGGGCGCGCAGGCGCTGGATGGTCTGGTCCAGCTCGTACAGCATGGTGCGACGGGCGTCGTCGCGCACCATGCTCTGGGTCCAGAAGAAGGAGGCCACGCGTGCGCCGCGCGTGACGGGCTCGACGCGGTGCAGGCTGCTGCTGGCGTAGACGACCATGTCGCCGGCCGGCAGCTTGACCTCGTGCTCGCCGTAGGTGTCGGAGACGATGAGTTCGCCGCCGTCGTACTCGTCGGGCTCGCTGAGGAAGATGGTGGTGGACACGTCGCTGCGCAGCGGCTGCTCGGTGCCGGACTGGCGCATGACGGCGCCGTCCACGTGCATGCCGTAGTGCCCACCGCCTTCGTAGCGGTTGAACAGTGGCGCCAGCGTGCGCAGCGGCAGCGCGGCGGAAATGAATAGCGGGTGGCGGGCCAGCACCTGGCGGATGTGGTCGCCGATCTGGCGGGCGAGTGGATGGTCCACCGGCAGCTGGCGGTTGCGCTTGACCTGCGCGCCCTGGGCGCCGACGGTCTCGCGGCCGTCGGTCCAGTCGGCGGCATCGAGCCCCCGGCGCATCTCGCGCACGTCGTCCTTGCTGAGGATGGCGGGGATATGAAGAAGCATGGCTGGGATGCCCTGCCGCCGCGCGCGGGCGGCGGCGGCGGGCCTTGGCTAGCTGTTGAGGGACATCAGAACGAGAAGCGGGCGGTCAGCGTCGCCGAGCGCGGCGCGCCCAGGAACAGGCGCGAGCCGCCGTTGTTCAGCGCCTGCATGTAGACCTTGTCGGCGATGTTGGCGACGTTGAGCTGCAGGTTGACCAGCTTGGAGACGCGGTAGGCGGCCATCAGGTCGAACACCGTGTAGGCGGGCAGGTTGGGCGTGTTGGTCGTGGGCGTGGTGCCAGCGACCGTCACGACCCGCTTCTGCTCGGCCATGTGGCGCGCGCCGCCACCGATGGTCAGGTCGCCCCACTGGTACGACGTCCACAGCGTGGCCGAGAAGTCCGGCGACCAGCGCACGCCGTCGGTCACGGTGACGACGCCGGTGGTGCTGTTGACGCTCTGCTGGTTGAGCTGCTTGGTCTTCATCGTCTGCAGGCCGGCCGTGATCTGCCAGAAGTTCGTGATCTGGCCGACGGCGGCCAGCTCGATGCCTTCCACGCGGGTCTTGCCGTTCTGGATGCTGGCCTGCGTGACCGGATCCTGCGTGACCTGCTTGTCGTTCTCGGTGCGATACAGCGCCGCGCTGACGTTCAGGCGCTTGTCCAGCAGCTCCCACTTCGTGCCGACTTCGTAGTTGCTGGTTTCCTGCGGATCGGCCGTGGCAGAAGCCTGGCCGGTGGCCGACAGCGTGAAGTTGGCGCTGCCCGGGGGCGTCATGGAGTTGGCGGCGGCGGCGTACAGCGTGCCGTTGTCGGCCAGCTTGTAGGTGGCGCCGACGTTCCAGCTCGTGATCCAGTCGCCGTGGCGCAGCGAGGTGCGGTTGATGGTGCTGTTGGCGATGGCGGACGACAGCGTGGAGATCGTGAAGTGCTCGTAGCGCAGGCCGGCGTTGAGCTTCAGCGCGTCGGTGACGCTGACCGTGTCGAAGGCGTAGAGGGCCTGCGTGGTCGTCTTGCCTTCGGAGTCCGCACCGGTCAGGTAGGGCGTGCCCATCGCGTCGGCACGATTGGGGCTGTACAGGTTGGCGGCGGGCGCTGCCACGGCGGCGTAGGTCACGCCGTTGATGGTCTGCGCGGCGGTGCCGACGCCCAGGGTCAGCTGCTGCTCGTGCATCAGCTCGATGCCGGTGGCCAGGTCGTGCTTCATGCCGGCCAGCGTGAACGAGGTGTTCAGGCTGGTCTGGTTGGCCAGGATCTCGTTGGTCTGGTTGACGCGCTGGCGCGAGCGGCTGATGGTCCAGGTGCTCGGATCGGCCGGCGTGACGGCCGTGATCGCGTTGATGCCGGTCAGCACGCGGTCCATGTGCGTGCGGCCATAGCGCGAGATGTTGCGGATGGTCGTGCCGCCGCCCAGGTCCATCTCCAGCTTGGCCGTCACCATGTCGGCATCGACCTTCTCGTAGTCGCTGCTGCTGCCGTAGTACTGGCTGGTGGCGCGACGCGTCGCGTTGCGCACCTCGGCGGTGGCGTTGTAGAAGCCTTCGAAGCCGATCGTGGACATTCCGCCGTCGGGCGTGTTGTCCTGGCGCACGTGCTGCGAGAACAGGTAGAAGCGCGTCGGGGTGCCGAGGCCGAAGGCCACGGACGGGGCGATCGCCCAGCCCTTCTTCTTGACGAAGTCGCGGCCGGGGACGCCGTTGTCCTGGGCCATCACGTTGACGCGAGCGGCGATGCCCTCACCCAGGCGCACATTGGTGTCCAGCGTGGCGCGCTTGCGGCTGGCGTCGCCGAGCGTGACGGTGGCGTCGGTGAGGTTATCCAGCTGCGGCAGCTTGCTGATCAGGTTGATGTAGCCCGCGCTCGCGCCGCGGCCCGTGTCGGCACCGGCCGGGCCCTTCACGATCTCGATCTGCTCCAGGTTGAACACGTCACGCGTGACGGCGCCCAGGTCGCGGATGCCGTCGACGAAGGTCGAGGTCTGCAGCGAGAAGCCGCGCATCTGGAAGGTGTCGCCGGCCGAGGTGTTGCCGTTCTCGCCCAGCTGCATCGTGATGCCCGGGGTGTTCTGCAGCGCTTCCATCAGCGAGACGGCGCCCTGCTCCTGCAGCGTTTCCTTCTTCACGACCTGGATGGTCTTGGGCGTTTCCAGCAGCGTCTGCGTGATCTTGGACGAGGCGCTGACGTCGGCCTTGAACGGCACGTCCTTGGCGGCCTGCACCTTCACGGTGGGCAGCGCCTGCTCGTCCTTCTTGGCGTCGGCGGGGGCTTGCTGGGCTGCGACGGGCAGGCTCAGGGCGGTCAGCGCAGCCAGGGCATGGGGGGCAAGCTTGTGCTTGCGGCTCTTGATCAGGGACATGGGAACTCCAGGGTTTCGATTTCTAGGCGCTGGCTTGCCGTTCCTGGGCCTCCTTCACAGGAGGTCGAAACGCCTGGCTTGCTACTGGCGGCCGGTGAGCACGGCCGCAGAAACATTAATGATAATGATTCTTATTAACGCAGTACAAAACATTTCGGCCCGAGGGCCTTGGCGCGTGGCATCCACGCGACGTCCCGCGCCGGGCGGCGCGGTCAGCGTTCGGGTTCGCTGATGAAGCCGACCTTGGTGAGGCCGGCCTTGGAGGCGTCCGCCAGCGTCTGCGCAACGGCCTTGTAGGCCGACTCCTGGTCGGCGCGCAGGTGGATCTCGGGCTGCGTGGACTTCTTGCCCTCGGCTGCGAAGCGCTGCTGCGCCTCCTCGCGCGAGACCATCTCGCCGTTCCAGAAGCGCTGCCCCTTGGCGTCGATGGCGAACTCGATCTTGTTCGGCTTGACCTCGTTGACCTGCGAGCTGACCTTGGGCAGGTCCAGCTTGACCGCGTGCGTCAGCAGCGGCGCCGTGACGATGAAGATGACCAGCAACACCAGCATGACGTCGATCAACGGCACCATGTTGATCTCGGCCACGGGCGCATTGCTGCGCTTGCTGTCGAAGGAGGCGAAGGCCATGGCGCGTCTCTCAGTGGGCCGCGGCCGGCTTCAGCGGGCGCACGTTGGCGGTCTGCACCCCGGCGCCGGGCGCTTCGCCCAGCGTCAGGAAGCTGTGCAGCTCGTAGGCGAAGGCATCCAGCCGCGCCGACAGCACGCGGTTGCTGCGCGTGAACGCGTTGTAGGCGATGACGGCCGGGATGGCCACGCCCAGGCCGATGCCGGTCATGATCAGCGCCTCGCCCACCGGGCCGGCCACCTTGTCCAGCGTGCCGGCGCCGCTCATGCCGATGGCCAGCAGCGCGTGGTACACGCCCCAGACCGTGCCGAACAGGCCCACGAACGGAGCCGTGGCGCCGATGGTGGCCAGCGTCGTCAGGCCGGACTCCAGCTGCGTGGTTTCCTCGTCCAGTACCTTCTTGATCGTGCGGGTGATGAAGTCGTTGGCCGTGCCGGCCTCGGACAGCTTGGCGGCGCCGTAGCGGGCGTGGTGGGCCTGGGCGTGCAGCGCGTGGGCGCTGAGGTGCGAGAACGGGTCGCGCGCGCCGTGCGTGTTCAGCTCGGCCTGCACCGCGTCCAGCGAGCGGGCGTTCCAGAAGAAGTCCAGGAAGGTCGTGGACCGCTTGTTGCGCAGGTACTGCGCCACGCCCTTGGCGAAGATGAAGCCCCAGGACGCGATCGACATCACGACCAGGACGCCCAGCAGGAACTTGCCGACGACGTCGGACTGGGCGATGAAGTGGCCGAAGCCCGGGGCAGGCGCTGCGGCGGCGGCGATGGCAGTGGCGTCCATGAGGTTCTCTTTAGCGGTCAAAGTTCGTAGGCCAGCGGGGCCAGGGTTTGCCATTCGACGGGCTTGCCGTCCTCGGTCTGGGGCGCGAAGCGCGCGCTCAGGATGTCCTTCAGCGCGGCCTGGTCGATGCGCTCGAAGCCGGACGAGCGGTGCACCGCGGCCTGCTTCAGGCGGCCGTTGACGTCCACCGTGATGCGCAGCACCACCGTGCCCTGCTCGCGGGCGCGCTTGGACAGCGCCGGGAAGTTCAGGTCCGGCAGCTTCACGTAGCGCACGGCGCTGGGCGGCACCTGCTTGGGGCCGGCCGGCGCGGGCGGC
>DASWWC010000174.1:0-9960 GCA_036401055.1 Roseateles sp. | reverse complement strand
TGACGCTTGTTCTTCGTGGTCTTCTTGGTCAGGATGTGGCGCTTGAACGCCTGACCGCGCTTGACGGTGCCACCCGGACGAACGCGAAAACGCTTTTTCGCGCTGCTCTTGGTCTTCATCTTGGGCATGTGAATGCTCCTTGTAAGTGTGTCCCTGGGGCGATGCCGAAAGAGCCCGGCATGCTTGTTGGCCTCAGGAGACTTGTGAACCGGCAGGCGACCAAACCCATCGGTTGAACTCTGTCGATCTCAGCGCTTTTTGGGCGCCAGGACCATGATCATCTGCCGACCTTCAAGCTTCGGCATGTTCTCGACCACCGCCACGTCGGCCAGTTCGTCGCGGATCCGCTCCAGCAGGCGCATGCCGATGTCCTGGTGCGTGATCTCGCGGCCCCGGTAGCGCAGCGTGACCTTGCCCTTGTCGCCGTCTTCGGCAATGAAGCGGCGCAGATTGCGCATCTTGATCTGGTAGTCGCCTTCGTCCGTGCCCGGGCGGAACTTGACTTCCTTGATTTCGATGATTTTTTGCTTGGACTTGGCTTCAGCGGCGCGCTTTTGTTCCTGGTACTTGAACTTGCCGTAGTCCATCAGCCGGCAGACCGGCGGATTGGCGGTGGCAGAGATCTCGACCAGGTCCACGTCCAGATCGCCCGCCATGCGCAGGGCTTCCTGGATGCTGACGATCCCGATGGGTTCATTCTCGGGGCCGTTCAGGCGGACTTCGGGAGCCATGATTTCGCGGTTCAGGCGGTGCTTGCGCTCCGGAATCGCGCGACGGTCGGCAAACGTAGCGATGGTGTGGACCTTTCAACGGGCCCCAAGGCGAGGGGCCCAAACAAAACAAATAGCGCCCGGACGGCTCTTTCAGACCTTGTTGGTGATGTCAGCGGAGATCCTGTCGAGGAAGTCCTGCAGGGGCATCACGCCGAGGTCCTGGTTGCCACGGGCGCGTACCGCAACGCTGCCATTCGCCTTTTCCTTGTCGCCTACGACAAGGATGTACGGCAGCTTTTGCATGGAATGCTGGCGGATTTTATAGGTGATCTTCTCGTTGCGCAAATCGGCCGAGGCCCTAAGCCCTTGTTTTTGCAGCGATTTCACAATTTCAGCCACGTAATCGGCCTGCGCGTCGGTGATATTGGCCACCACGACCTGCGTCGGTGCCAGCCAAACGGGCAACGCGCCGGCGTGTTGTTCGATCAGGATGCCAATGAAACGCTCCAGGCTGCCGACGATGGCGCGGTGCAGCATGACGGGGTTCTTGTGCTGGCCGTCCTCGTCGACGAACTCGGCGCCCAGACGGCCGGGCATCGAGAAATCGACCTGCATCGTGCCGCACTGCCACTGGCGGCCCAGCGCGTCCTTGAGCGTGTACTCGATCTTGGGGCCGTAGAAGGCGCCGTCGCCCGGGGCGATGATGAACTCGACGCCGGAGGCGCGCAGCGACTCCATCAGCGCGTGCTCGGCCTTGTCCCAGACTTCATCGGAGCCGATGCGCGCGTCGGGGCGCGTCGCGACCTTGTAAATGATGTCCGTGAAGCCGAAGTCCTTGTAGACCTTCTGCAGCAGCGCCGTGTAGGCGACGCATTCGGCCAGGATCTGGTCTTCCGTGCAGAAGATGTGGCCGTCGTCCTGCGTGAAGCCGCGCACGCGCATGATGCCGTGCAGGCCGCCGGTGGGCTCGTTGCGGTGGCACTGGCCGAACTCGCCGAAGCGCAGCGGCAGGTCGCGGTAGCTCTTGACGCCGTGCTTGAAGATCAGGATGTGGCCGGGACAGTTCATCGGCTTCAGCGCGTAGTCGCGCTTTTCCGATTCCGTCGTGAACATGTTGTCGCGGTACTTGTCCCAGTGGCCCGTGGCCTCCCACAGCGTCTTGTCCAGCAGTTGCGGGCCCTTGACCTCCTGGTAGCCGTTGTCGCGGTAGACGCGGCGCATGTACTGCTCCACCTCCTGCCACACCGTCCAACCCTTGGGGTGCCAGAAGACCACGCCGGGGGCATGCTCGTCGATGTGGAACAGGTCCAGCTCCTTGCCGAGCCTGCGGTGGTCGCGCTTCTCGGCCTCCTCCAGCATCGTCAGGTACTTCTGCAGGTCGTCCTTCGTCGCCCAGGCCGTGCCGTAGACGCGTTGCAGCATCTCGTTGCGGTGATCACCGCGCCAGTAGGCGCCGGCCACCTTCATCAGCTTGAAGTGCTTGAGCTTGCCCGTGGACGGCACGTGCGGGCCGCGGCACAGGTCCTCGAACTTGCCCTCCGAGTACAGCGACACGTCCTGGTCGGCCGGGATGCTGCCGATGATCTCGGCCTTGTAGGCCTCGCCCATGGCCTTGAAATGCGCGACGGCCTCGTCGCGCGGCAGCACGCGGCGCACGACCTTCTCGTCCTTCTTGGCGAGTTCCGTCATCTTGGATTCGATGGCGGCCAGGTCTTCGGGCGTGAAGGGGCGCTTGTACGAGAAGTCGTAGTAGAAGCCGTTCTCGATCACCGGGCCGATGGTGACCTGAGCGTCGGGATACAGCTCCTTGACGGCGTAGGCCAGCAGGTGGGCCGTCGAGTGGCGGATCATGTCCAGGCCGTCTTCGTCCTTGTCGGTGACGATGGACAGCTGCACGTCGTGATCGATGACGTGCGACAGGTCGACGACCTTGCCGTCGACCTTGCCGCCCAGCGCGGCCTTGGCCAGGCCGGCGCCGATGCTGGCGGCGACGTCGCCGACCGTCAGCGCGGCGGGGAATTCACGGCGCGAGCCGTCGGGGAGTTGAATCGAAATCATGGGGTGCTCCGGGAGCGAGAAACAAAAAAGCGCGGCCACTTGCCGCGCTTGATTGGTGAAGTCCGAAAAGGACTGGCGTGACGTGCCGCGGCCGACTAGTTACCGGTGAAGGTGGTGGTCGTAGTTCGCGGTGTCATAACCAGGGTGCCTTTCTCGCTCTTGTGAGGGGAGGGAGTCAGGATTCTAAAGCGGCAGCGCGGAAATCGAGTCGCGTCGGTCCAACGCGGCGAATTCGTCAGCCAGCAGCTGGCTTTGCGCCACGGCGATGCGCCAGCGGCGGCGGCGTTCGTCCGCGTCCAACTGGATGAAGTCGTTGCGATCCGGCAGCTTGGCGCTGGGCAGCGTCGCGATCCACTCGGGGGACGGACAAAGCAGCACGACGTTGTCGAGGAAGGCAGTCGACCGGTGCCGGTGCTTGAGCCCCTTGTCCAGCCAGCCCGGGACGACCTGGCGCTGGAAGTGCGGATAGAGGACCAGCGGCGCGCTCGCCTGCTGCAGCGCGCGGTAGTCCAGGTGCAGGTGGTAGTCGGTGATGCCGCCATCCCAGTAGGCACCGCGCGGCGCGCCGGGCAGGTCGTGCTGGGCCTGCAGCCAGAACGGGATGGAGCAACTGGCCAGCAGTGCGCCGCGCAGGTTGCTGCGCGACAGGTGCACCTCGCGCGTCGTGAAGTCGTTCAGCTTCAGCGGCAGGCGGTCGCGCGGGTCAGAGAAGACAACGCGTTCGAGAAACCGGCCCAGCAGCGGGCGCGACACGGCGTTGGCCGCGAAGGCGCCGAGGTAGCCCAGGGGCGTGCGCAGCTTGCCTTCGCGGGCCAGCAGCCCCAGCCCCTTGTGCTGGCCGCGCGACGTGACGACGTGCAGCCGAAAGCGCGGGTGGGACAGCACGTCGGCTTCGCGCCCCTCGAAGATCTCGCCCAGGATCTCGCCGAAACGCTTGCTCACGCCCTCCGGCCGCGGTCGCTTTTCGCCGGGCAGCACGTCGTACTGCTGCGTTACATAGGCCTCGGCCATCGTGTTGAACGCACCGGCCACATCGCGGTGCGCCAGCGCCGCCGTGGCCATGCGCCACGCGCCGATGCTGGCGCCGACGAGGTGGACCGGGTGGCGGCTGCCCGCCAACCAATCACCGAAGATGAAGCGGTCCAGCCCGTTGAGGATCAGTCCCTTGGGCCCGCCGGCGGCGGCAGGGATCAGTCCCACATCCTCGGCGCGCAGGCCACGCTCGGCCAGCCGCGCTTTCGCGGCCGGGCCGGCGTAGATCTGCAAGGCGCCCGGGCTCATGCCCGGAAGATAGCCCGGATCAGAACTTGTGTTCCCAGTTCACCGACCACCAGGGCACCGGCTCGCGGCGGTTGACACTGAAGTCCGCCAGCTCCGTGTAGGTCACGCGGTTGCCCTGCTTGGGCTGGAACAGGCCGTTGACGCTGACGCGCACGCCGTCCTTGGGGCTGAGCTGCCACATCGCGAACGCATCGACGGAGCGGGCTGCGAAGTTCTCCTGGCTTTGCAGCAAGCTCTGGCGCACGTCGTAGTCGGGCGCGATCTGGGCGCTGAAGCCCATGCTGAGCGGCAGGCCCTTGAGCCGATAGTCCGCGCCGAAGTTCAGCTGCCAGGGCTGCTGGCCTTCCAGGCGGTTGTTGGGGCCGGGAATGTCACCCACCGACGAGCGATAGACGTTCAGCGACGCGCGCAGCGACAGCGCCGTCGTCGGCTCGAACAGGCTGGGGAACAGCTCGGCTGCCCGGCCCTTCACCTCCAGCTCCAGGCCTTGCGTCGTGGCCTTGGCGAGGTTGATCTGCGTGATGACCCAGCGCTGCGTGGGCGCCCAGGGCACCGTCATCAGGCGCGGCTGGTCGGTGCGGATCAGGTTGGTGATGCGGCGATGGAACAGACCCACCGAGACCATGCCGCCGGCCGGCAGATAGCTCTCGTAGGCGATGTCCAGGCCGGTCGCCAGTTCAGGCTTGAGTGCCGGGTTGCCGGTGCGGTCCGGTGTCGTGCGGGTGTTGCCCAGCGCCAGCGGCTCGTTGGTGTTGATGGACGGGCGGTTGATGAGCTGCTGCACGTCCGGCGCCTTGTAGCTGCGCGTCAGGCTGGCGCGGACGAGGTCGCGGCCCTTGGGGTCGGGCTTGAAGTTCAGGTGCAGCAGTGGCGTGGTGACCTTGCTGGTGCTCTTGAAGTCTGCGCTGCCGGCGATGTCGCGGCTGCCCTCGCTCTCCATCTTGATCTGCTCGTGGCGCACGCCGAAGTAGGCCGACCACTGCTTGTTGATCTCCCACTCGTCCTGGCCGTAGAAGGCCGTGCGAGTCAGTGTGGCGTTGAAGGGCTGGCCCTCGATGCCGGGCAGCAGGTCCACGCCGTTCTCGATGGTGCGGCGCTTCTCGTCGCGCACGCGGCGCTCGATCTCGCCGCCGAAGGTGAGCGTGTGCTCCTCGCCGGCGTACTGGCTGTACTTGCCGCCCAGCGAGGTCTGGCGGTTCTTGTTGTCGCCCGAGGTCACGCGCTGGATGGGCGTGGCGCCGTTGCGGCCGTCGAACTCGAAGTTGAAGTCGGCGCCGCCCGAGCCGGCGCCGGCGCGCAGTTCGATGCGGCGGTCCTCGCTGAAGCGGTTGTTGTATTGCAGGTTGACGCGGTTGGCTGAGAAGGTGCCGCGGTTGCGCGTGGTCTCGTCGATGGTGCGCGGCACGTAGGTCGGGCTGCTGTCCGAGAGGCGCGTGACGGTGTTCTCGCCCTCGTTGCGGAAGCGGTTCTGCACGAAGAAGCCCTGCACGGAGAGCGTCTCGTCTTCGCCCAGCTTCCAGTTCAGGCGCGGCGACACGTTGAAGCCGCGGCCATGGGCGCGGTCGCGGCCCTCGTTGGTCACGTGCTGGCGCAGCTGCGTGCCGGTCGGCGCGGCGTTGGTCAGGCGCTCGCCTTCCTGCTCGTTGACGAAGTTCCACTGGTAGACCGAGATCGGCAGCACGAAGCCCACGCCGCCGACGATGCGGTCGCCGTAGGTGAAGCCGGCGTTGATGACCGGCTTCTCGCTGGCGTAGGCCAGGCCCAGGCGCAGGTCCTTCTGCACGACGCGCGGGGCGTCCTTCAGGATGATGTTCAGCGTGCCGGCAATGGCCTGGGCGCTCTGGTCGGCGGTGGGAGCCTTGGTGACTTCCAGGCGCTCGACCTGGGCGGGGTTCAGGTTGTCGAGGCTGAATCCCGGGGGCGCCGGCTCGCCGTTGACGAGGATCTGCGTGTAGGCGCCGCCCAGGCCGCGCATGCGCAGCTGGCCGCCCGAGACGTTGATGCCCGGCAGGCGCTTGAGCACGTCGCTGAGCTGCGTGTCGCCGTACTTGTCCAGCTCGTCACGGCCGTAGAGCTGCTTGGCCACAGGCTGGCGGCGGCGCAGGTCGGTGTCGGTCTGCTGGCGGGTGACGGACACGCGCTCCAACTGGTTGTTCTGCGTGGGCGACGTGGCGGCGCGGTCGACCTCCTGCTGGGCCAGCACCAGGGCGGGGCAGAGCAGAAGCAGCGAGGCGAGGGCGGGGGTTTTCAAGAGGGACTCCGAGGGTTCAGGGCGGCGCGGACGATAGCGGCGCTGGGGCCGGCTTGCCGCTGGGCTGCGACCAGTTGCAATTCCGTGGGGATCAATCGACGGTCGGTGAGGCGGGCGCCATGATGGCAGTGCCCCGTGACGGTGACGAAGGTCAGTGGCGAAATTGCCGATCAGCGCTTGAGCTTGGCAAACGCCGCGGCCATCGCGTTGCCGCCGGCGGGTTGCGCGTCGCGGCCGCCGCCTCCCTGGCGCTCGTGGCGCGCGGCGGGGCGGAAGGCGTTGTCGGTCTTCGGTCCGCGCGGCGCCTGGGCGTCCAGCTTCATGGTCAGCGAGATGCGCTGGCGGGCCAGGTCCACCTCCAGCACCTTGACCTTGACGATGTCGCCGGTCTTGACGACCTCGCGCGCGTCGCTGACGAACTTGTTGCTCAGCTGGCTGACGTGGATCAGCCCGTCCTGGTGCACGCCCAGGTCCACGAAGGCGCCGAACTGCGCGACGTTGCTGACCGTGCCCTCCAGCAGCATGCCGGGCTGCAGGTCCTTCACGTCCTCAACGCCGTCGTTGAAGCGCGCCACCTTGAAGTCCGGGCGCGGGTCGCGGCCGGGCTTCTCCAGCTCGGCCAGCACGTCCTTGACGGTGATGACGCCGAAGCGCTCGTCGGCCAGCAGCTCCGGCTTCAGCGTGCGCAGCACCTCGCTGCGGCCGACGATCTCGTCTGCCGTGCGCTTCAGTTGAGCCAGCGCCTTCTCGACGATGGGGTAGGTCTCGGGGTGCACGCCGCTGAGGTCCAGCGGGTTGTCGCCGCCGCGGATGCGCAGGAAGCCGGCGGCCTGCTCGAAGGTCTTGGGCCCCAGGCCGGTCACGTCCAGCAGCTGCTGGCGGTTGCGGAAGGCGCCGTTGGCGTCGCGCCAGCGCACGATGGCGCTGGCCACCGACGCCGACAGGCCGGACACCCGCGCCAGCAGCGCCTGCGACGCGGTGTTCAGGTCCACGCCCACCTTGTTCACGCAGTCCTCGACGACCGCGTCCAGCGCGCGGGCCATCTCGGTCTGGTTGACGTCGTGCTGATACTGGCCCACGCCGATGCTCTTGGGGTCGATCTTGACCAGCTCGGCCAGCGGGTCCTGCAGGCGGCGCGCGATGGAGACGGCGCCGCGCAGGCTCACGTCCAGGTCGGGCAGCTCCTTGGACGCGAACTCGGAGGCCGAGTAGACCGACGCACCGGCCTCGCTGACGACGACGCGCTCGATCTTCACGTTCGCGTCCAGCGCCTGCAGCTTCTTGATAAGTTCGCCGGCCAGCTTGTCGGTCTCGCGGCTGGCGGTGCCGTTGCCGATGGCGATCAGGTTGACGCCGTGCGTCGCGCACAGCTTGGCCAGCGTGTGCAGGGCGCCGTCCCAGTCGCGGCGCGGCTCGTGCGGGTAGACGGTGGACGTGTCCAGCACGCGGCCGGTGTCGCTCACCACGGCCACCTTCACACCGGTGCGTATGCCCGGGTCCAGCCCCATGACGACGCGCTTGCCGGCGGGTGCTGCCAGCAGCAGGTCGCGCAGGTTCTCGGCAAAGACCTTGATGGCGGTGGCTTCCGCCGCCTCGCGCAGGCGGGCGAACAGGTCGCGCTCCAGGCTCAGCGACAGCTTGACCTTCCAGGTCCAGCCAATGGTCTTGCGGATCAGCGCGTCGCCGGGGCGGTTGGCATGGCGCCAGCCCAGGTGCGAGGCGATGCGGCCCTCGGCCAGGCCGGGCTGGCCGGCGACGGGCTCTTCGTCGAGCACCAGCTTGGCGTCCAGCAGCTCCAGCGTGCGGCCGCGGAACACGGCCAGTGCGCGGTGCGACGGCACGGTGCGGATGGGCTCGGCGTAGTCGAAGTAGTCGCGGAACTTGGCGTTGTCCGGCAGCTCGCCGTTCTTGCCGTCCATCAGCTTGGACTGGAACAAACCTTCAGCCCAGAGCCATTCCCGCAGCTTGCCCACCAGCACCGCGTCCTCGGCCCAGCGCTCGCTGAGCAGGTCGCGCACGCCGTCCAGCACGGCGTGGGCGTCGGCAAAGCCGGCCTCGGCGTTGATGAACTTGGCCGCTTCGGCCAGCGGCTCCAGCGTCGGATCGGCGAACAGCTGGTCGGCCAGCGGCTCCAGCCCGGCCTCGCGGGCGATCAGGCCCTTGGTGCGGCGCTTGACCTTGTAGGGCAGGTAAAGGTCTTCCAGCTCCTGCTTGGTCGGCGCGGCCTTGATGGCGGCTTCCAGCTCGGGCGTCAGCTTGCCCTGCTCGGCAATGCTCTTCAGCACCGCCTCGCGGCGGTCGGCCAGTTCGCGCAGGTAGGCCAGACGGGCGTCCAGCTCGCGCAGCTGGATGTCGTCCAGGCCGTCGGTGGCCTCCTTGCGGTAGCGGGCGATGAAGGGCACGGTGGCCCCGCCATCCAGCAGCTCGACGGCGGCCTGAACCTGGGCGGGCCGAACCTTCAGTTCGGCGGCAATCTGGGAAACGATGGGGTCCACAAAGACAAAGGGCGCCGGCCGGGCGCCCTGGGAATACGCGATGGCCGCATTTTGCCAAAGCGGCCGGGGCGCCATCCTCAATCGCTGGGAGGCGCCGCGGATCGCTGCTGTCTAGGCTGGAGCCCCCACCGCCGGAGGCCCGCCATGCCCATTGCCCTGTCGCTGCCGCTGCTGCAGCAACTCGCTCCCAACGCCCGCTCCAGCTATCGCGAGGCCGCAGCGAATGCGCAGCCGGTGCTGGACCGCCACGGCATCACGCAGAGCAAGCTGCGGCTGGCGCATTTCCTCGCCCAGATCCTGCATGAAAGCGGCGCACTGACGCTGCAGGTCGAGAACATGAACTACAGCGCCCCGCGCCTGCCGGTGGTGTGGCCCAGCCGCTTCCACCCCAAGGGGCCGCTGGACCCCGCCGCCTTTGCCAACAATCCCGAGAAACTGGGCAACGAGGTCTATGGCGGGCGCATGGGCAACACCCGGCCCGGCGACGGCTTCCGCTATCGCGGGCGCGGGCTGATGCAGCTGACCGGTCGCGACAGCTACCTGGAGGCCACGCGCATCGTGCGCAGCTTCTCGCCCGAGGCGCCCGACTTCGAGGCCGAGCCGGACCTCGTCTTCAGCGCCGCCTGGGCCTTGCCCATCGCCGCCGCGGAGTGGGACGCCAAGGGCTGCAACCCGCTGGCCGATGCAGATCAGATCACCCGGGTCACGCAGCGCATCAACGGCGGCCAGATCGGCATTGCCGATCGGCGCGACTGGCTGCTGCGGGTCAAGGCGCTGCTCGGGGTCCGGTGACCCGGCCGGCGCGCCGCCGGGCCAGGCCCGTCAGCGCGGCCAGGCCCAGCGCCAGCATCGCCGCGGAGGCGGGCTCCGGCACCGGCGACAGCGGCGCGAAGGGCTGCGCCGCGCCGCCGCCGATGCTGAAGCTGTCGACCGACAGCGTGTGCGAGAAGTCGGACAGGCCCCCGTTCTGCGCGCCGGTGAACAGCATCACGCTCACCATGTAAAAGTAGCGGCCGCAGGCGGGGGAGATTGGTGTGTCGCAGTGCAGCTGCGTGCCTTCGGCCGTCACCTGCAGCGTCGTGTCGACGTCGAGCGCGCCGATCACCGTGTCCGTCTGCGCACCGAAGGCGTCGAGGTGGGTCTGGGTGCTGGACTGCAGGCT
>DASWWC010000173.1:0-14657 GCA_036401055.1 Roseateles sp. | reverse complement strand
GGCCTGCGCCAGCGGCAGCCGCATCGCGTCCACCTGACAGCCGAAGTGCAGTGCGGTGCCCAGGTGCACCGCATGCTGGGCCAGGTCGCGCGGCGCGGTGCGGTCGAAGCTGAAGCGCCAGGGCAGGCGCCGGCCCGCGCGCCATGCGCAAAGGCTGGCGACGGCGCTCATGTGCAGGTCCACGACGAAGCCGCGCAGCCCCGCGGGCAGGCCGCAGGCGTCGGTCCAGACGAGGATGAGCTCCTGCTCGTCGACCAGCAGCCGCGGCGTCAGCAGTGGCGTGAGGCGGCCGGCGTGGCGGCACAGCAGGCGCAGCAGGTCGATCAGGTTGCCGGCCTGCAGCAGCGCCTGGCTGGCCAGGCCGTAGTGCCCGGGCAGCAGCAACTGGCCCAGCGCGAAGGCGCTGTCCGCACCGGCCTCGCGCAGCGGCGCGATCAGGTCCAGCAGCTCCCGCGGCGAGATCAGCGGCTGTGCGTGCCAGGGCAGGGCGATGCCGCGATGGTGGGCGAACTCGGCCAGCAGCGCGGCATGGTCGGTGGCGGGCAGGCAGGCGGTGTCGATCTCGTAGGGCGCCAGCGCCGTGGCCGCGCCCCGCAAGGACTCCAGCTGGACCTGAAGCGCCGTCATCGCTGTTGCAGCAGGTCCAGCAGCAACTGCTCGGGCGGCTGCGTGCCGGTGGTGGTGCGCAGCGCGGTGCGCACCGGCAGGCGCAGGCCCGGCCGCAGGTTCAGCGCCGCCAGTGCGGCCTGCAGGCCGGCCACCAGGCGCTCGCCCTCGGCCGCGCCGCAGTCCGGCAGCAGCACGACGAAGCGGTCGCCGGCGTAGCGGCACAGCAGGTCGCGCTCGCGCAGGTTCAGCATCAGCGTCAGGCCGGCGGCTTCCAGCGCGCGGTCGGCGGCCTGGATGCCATGCGCGCGCACAAAGCCGTCGAAGCCCTCCAGCCCCAGCATAGCGACGCAGCCGGCGCGGCCTAGGCCGCGCTCCAGCTGGATCTGCTGCGCCATGTAGCCGGCATCGGCCAGCTGCGTGACGCGGTCCACCGAGCGGTGGTCGCGAAAATAACGTTCGCGCTGCGCCAGCTGGCGGCCCAGCACGCGCTGCTCCTCGCGCCAGTGGTGCAGGCCCACGGTCAGCAGCGCCATGCCCAGCGGCGTCAGCGCCTCCAGCGCGTTGTCCCAGACCATGGCCTTGGGCAGGCGCCAGATCTCGTCCAGCGCGTCCACCCATTCACCGATGAGCATGGCCGCCAGGCCCAGCACCAGCCAGCTGGTCACGCGGCCGGCCGGGCGGCTGCCGCGCACGTAGACCAGCCACACGCCCACCATGACGGCCATGCCGCCTTCGCTGAAGACGTCCATCCAGTGCAGCTCGGCCAGGGATTTCAGCGTGCCCAGCGTGGCGAAGGCCAGCAGCAGCAGGGCCAGCACGAGGGCCAGCAGCGGGTAGAACAGCTCCCGCGCCAGCGGGCTCACGGGCCGGCCGGCGAGGGCGGAGGGCAGGGTCAGGCGAGGCATGGCGGTCATCGTATGAACGGCGTGTGACAGCGTGGCGAAGCGGCGGCGGGGGAGTCGCAACGGCTCATGTGTGGGGCGTGCGCTGCGCCGATGGGCGTTTGTGACGGTGGTTTCAAACGGGCGCCATGGCCGCTCGCGAGCATCGCGGCCATTCCTACTTTGGCTCCCGCCATGCACTACAACAAACTCCCGCTGGTCCTGTCCCTGGGCCTGGCGTTCGCCGCTCACGCCCAGACGCAGCAACTGGAAACCATCGTCGTCACCGGCCAGCGGGCCAGCCTGCAATCCGCGCTGGACAAGCAGCGCGCCGCGCAGGGCGTGCTGAGCGTGGTGCATGCCGACGGCATCGGCCAGCTGCCCGACGACAACGCGGCCGAGGCGCTGGCCCGGCTGCCGGGCGTGACGCTGGAGCGCGACCAGGGCGAGGGCCGCTTCGTGCGCGTGCGCGGCCTGGGCTCGGACTACAACACCATCAGCATCAACGGCGCCACCGTGCCCGCCTCCGAGGCCGGCCGCCGCGCGCCGGGGCTGGACGTGGTGCCGGCCGGGCTGATCCGCTCGCTGGAAGTGCACAAGACGCTGACACCCGACATGGACGCCAGCAGCCTGGGTGGCAGCGTGGGCGTCAACACGCTGACGGCCTTCGACGTGAAGGGCCGGCTGCTCAGCATCGACCTGGGCGCCAACCTTGACACCAACCTGGGCGCCACCCGGCCGCGCGGCGGGCTGACCTTCGCCGACCGCTTTGCCGACGGCAAGCTGGGCGTGGCGGTCGCGCTGTCGCACGATCAACGCCGCTTCGCCAGCGACAACGTCGAGACCGGCGGCGCCTGGGACGAGGGCAAGCTGGAAGAGATGGAACTGCGCCGTTATGAAATCCAGCGCTCGCGCACCGGCGCGGCCTTCAGCCTGGACTGGCGCCCGGCCGCCGGCCAGCAGCTCTACCTGCGCGGCTTTGCCAGCCGCTTCACGGACGAGGAGGTGCGCCAGTCGCTGAAGCTCACCTTCGACGACGCGCTGGCGCCCGGCGCCACCGGCGGTGGCACCGCCTCGCGCGGCCTGAAGGCGCGGCGCGAGACCGCCAAGACCCGCTCGCTGGCGCTGGGCGGCCAGCTGGATCTGGCCGGCTGGCAGGCCAGCGCCGAGGCCGGTGCCGGCCGCGCCGAGGAGGACACGCCCGACGCGCTGGCCTCCGCGGCCTTCGACGCCAAGTTCAGCGGCCTGGGCTTCACGGACAGCCGCCGCCCGGTGCTGCAAGGCCCGGCCACGCTGCAGAGCGCGGCGCTCTACAAGCTCAACAACTTCAAGATCGAGGACAGTGATGCGCGCGACCGCGTGGACCACCTGAAGGCGGACCTGAAGCGCGAGTTCGCGCTGGACGGCGGCGACAGCCTGGAGATCAAGGCCGGCGCCAAGGCCACGCGCCGCCACAAGGACAACCAGCAGGAGACCTGGAAGCTCAAGGGCAAGACCATAGCCACGCCGACCTTCGCCGCCATCTCCGGCAGCGAGACGGTGGACTACCCGTGGAGCGCCATCGGGCCGGCCGGCGACGCGGACAAGGCGCGCGCGCTGTGGCGCGGCGTGAACCTGGCGGGCTCGCGCGACGCGGCCGATTCGGTCACCGGCGACTTCGACATGAAGGAAGACCTGGACGCCGCCTACGCCCAGGCGACCTGGGAGCGCGGCGGCTTCCAGTTGCTGGGCGGCCTGCGCATGGAGCGCATCAGCTTCCAGGCGCGCGGCATGGCGCTGAAGGACGACGTGCCCGCGCCGGTCAGCGTGGACACCCGCAGCACCCACTGGCTGCCGGCGCTGCTGCTGCGTCAGGACCTGGGCGGGCAACTGCTGCTGCGCGCGGCGCTGACGAATTCGCTGGTGCGACCCAGCTTCGAGCAGCTGTCGCCCGGCCTGGTGGTGGACGGCGACGAGGCCGAACTGGGCAATCCGAACCTGAGGCCGCTGCGCTCGCGCAACCTGGACTTCGGCGTGGAGCAGGGCTTGGGGCCCGACGGCACGCTGTCGGCCTACGTTTTCACCAAGCGCATCCGCGACTTCGCCTTCCAGACCGACCTGGCCGGCACGCCGGGCTGGACCGGTTTCTCGCAGGTCAACACCTTCGCCAACGGTGACAGTGCCAAGCTGCACGGCGTGGAGCTGGCCTATGCGCAGGCGCTGCGCCAGCTGCCGGCCCCGTTCAACGGCCTGATCGTGGGCGCCAACGCCAGCTTCGTGCGCTCCAAGGCGCGCGTGGGCGGCTATGACGGCGGCGTGTGGAAGGGCCGCGAGATCAGCCTGCCCAGCCAGTCGGACCGCAGCTTCAACCTCAGCCTGGGCTGGGAAGGGAGCGGCCTGTCCACGCGGCTGGCGCTGAACCAGCAGTCGTCCTACCTGCTGGAGGTGGGCGACGTGTTCGACGCCGCCAAGGACCTGCGCGTGGACGGCCAGAAGCGGCTGGACTTTTCGCTCAAGTACGCTGTCAGCAAGCAACTGGAATTCAGCTTCGAAGCCGCCAACCTGACCAACCAGGCCTACTACGTCTACCAGGCCACACCGTCCCAGAACGCGCAGTACGAGCGCTATGGCCGCAGCGTCAAGCTGGGCCTGAAGTGGAGCCTGAACTGATGCGCCGCCTGTTGTTGACCCTGGCCCTCGCCGCTTGCGCCGGTGGCGTGCAGGCCGATCGCTTCGTGCTGGCCAAGACCGCGCTGGAGCTGCAGGCCGACGACGGCCGCACGCTGGCCCGCCATGCGGTGCGCGCCAAGCACATGGACCAGCGCAGCGACGACGGCAGCTTCGCCGTGCTGCAGGATGCCGACAGCGGCCAGATCCAGCTTTGGCGCGCCGAGGCCGGCCAGCTGAAGCGCCAGGCCGCCTGGCCGGCGCCGGCGCTGGAGGTGGAGCAGCTGTGCCTGCACCGCGACGCGCAAGGCCTGCTGCAGTTGTTCCTGCTGGGCAAGGAGGGCTTGTCGGAGCAGTGGCTGATCGACGGCCAACGTGCGCTGCCGGTGCAGCGTCTGGCCACGCCGCCGGAGCCCAGCGCCTGCCGTGTGCGTGATGCCGAGGCGCAGCTCTACGTCGCCGAACCGGGCGTGGGCCTGTGGGCCTTGTCCGCGAATGCCGAGCGGCCCGGCCGCCGCCTGCTGCTGGCCGAGCCACAGCTGGGAGAGAAGGCCTTGAACGCGAAGCTGGACGTGTGGCTGGCCGAGCAGCCCGTCGCGGCGCCCGCAGCGAGCTACCCGGTGGTGCAGCCGACGGGGCAGACCCAGCCGATGCGTGAGGTGGGCGACGCGGCCGATGACCCGGCCATCTGGGTGCACCCCCGGCGCGGCGCGCAAAGCCTCATCCTTGGCACCGACAAGAAGCGCGGCCTGGCCGTCTACAGCCTGGACGGTCGCGAGCGCCAGTTCCTGCCGGTGGGCCGCATCAACAACGTGGACCTGAGGCAAGGCCTGACCTACGGTGGCCGCAAGCTGGACCTGGCCGTCGCCACACAGCGCGACGAGGCGGGGCTGGTGCTGTTCGGCATTTCGCCGGCCGGCAAGGTCAGCGAGCTGGCGCGGCTGAAGACGACGCTGGACGACATCTACGGCATCTGCGTGGGCCGCAATGCCGAGGGCGGGCTGGATGTGTTTCCCAACGACAAGGACGGCCGCGTGCAGCGGCTGCGGTTGAAACAGGCCGGCAAGAACTGGAGCGTCGAGACGGTTGGCGAATTCCGCCTGGACAGCCAGCCCGAGGGCTGTGTCGTCGACGAGGCCCACCAGGCCTTGTTCGTCGGAGAGGAGAAGCGCGGCGTCTGGCGCCAGGATCTGGCTGTTGCCGGCAGCAGGCCGGAGCTGGTCATCACGGCCGGCCCGGGGCTGGTGCCTGACGTGGAAGGCCTGGCCATCCACCCGGGCCGCGGCTGGCTGGTCGTGTCGTCGCAGGGCAGCGACTCTTATGCGGTCTACGACATCCAACCGCCGTTCGCGCAGCGCGGCAGCTTCGCCATCGGCACGAACGCGGCGCTGGGCATCGATGCCGTGTCCGAGACCGACGGCCTGGACCTGACGCCGGCCGACCTGGGCGGCCCGTACAAGGATGGCCTGCTGGTCGTGCAGGACGGCCACAAGCGTCTGCCGCAGGGACCGCAGAACTTCAAGCTGGTGCCGTGGCGGGACGTGGAAAAGGCGGTGCAGTCGCGGCGCTAGGATGCCCGGCATGAAACTTCCATCGCTGCTGATCTGTGTCGCCCTGAGCGCCTGCGCCTCGCCCCGCTGGGTCAACCCGCAGAACCCGGGCGCGGATCTGCAGGCCGACACCGTGGCCTGCGAAAAGGATGCAGAGCGCGTGGGCCGGCTCAACCAGTTGACCAGCCAGAGCGTGGCTCGCAACTGCATCTCGGGCCCGGCATGCACGGCCGCGGCCGACAGCGAGCGCATGCGCATGACGGCCGAGGCGCAGCGGGCGCAGCAGCAATGCATGAAGGCGCGCGGCTGGCGGGTACCGGCCTGAGCCGACCCGCGACAGCACGACGCCAAGCCTGCTAGGCTCGCCCCCGCCAAGGTTGGCGTTCGGGAGCAGCAGGCATGGCGGAATTGACGGTCAATGGCAAGCGGATGCAGTACGAGGCGGAAGCCGACACGCCGCTGCTGTGGGTGCTGCGCGAGCAGCTGAGTCTCACGGGCACCAAGTACGGCTGCGGCGTCGCGCAGTGCGGCGCCTGCACGGTACACATCGACGGCGCACCGATGCGCAGCTGCGTGATGCCGGCCTCGGCGCTGACGCCGGCGCAGAAGATCACCACCATCGAAGGGCTGTCGCCCAACGCCTCGCACCCGCTGCAGAAGGCCTGGGACGCGCTGGACGTGCCGCAGTGCGGCTTCTGCCAGAGCGGCATGCTGATGGCGGCCGCGGCGCTGTTGAAGGACAAGCCCAAGCCGACCGACGCCGACATCGACGCGGCCATGACCAACATCTGCCGCTGCGGCACCTACAACCGCGTGCGCGCCGCCATCCATCTGGCCGCCGGCCAGGTGCAGCGCAAGCAGATCCCCATCGTCATTGAAGGAGGCCAGGCATGAGCGCCGTCCTTTCTCGTCGCAGCTTCCTGCATGCGACCAGCGCCGTTGCCGGCGGGCTGATGGTGGGCTTCCACGTGCCCGGGCTCGCGCAGTCCGACACCGCGACGCCGGAGTTGAACGTCTGGGTGCAGGTGCTGCCGGACGAGAGCACCGTCATCCGCATCGCACGTTCGGAGATGGGCCAGGGCACACTGACCGGCCTGGCGCAGCTGGTGGCCGAGGAGCTGGAGTGCGACTGGGCCAAGGTGACGACCGAATACCCCACGCCGGGCCAGAACCTCGCGCGCAAGCGCGCCTGGGGCAGCATGAGCACCGGCGGCAGCCGGGGCATACGCGACTCGCACGAGTACGTGCGCAAGGGCGGCGCGCTGGCGCGGGCGCTGTTGATCCAGGCCGCCGCCAACCAGTGGGGCGTGGCCGTCGTGGAATGCAGCACCAAGGCCGGCTGGGTGCTGCATGCCGGCAAGAAGCTGAGCTACGGCCAACTGGCGGCCGAAGCCGCCAAGCTGGCCGCGCCGGCCGACATCCAGCTCAAGCCCGCCAAGGACTGGACGCTGGCGGGGCGTCCGATCAAGCGGCTGGACACCAAGGCCAAGCTCGACGGCTCGCAGATCTACGGCATGGACCTGCAGCTGCCCGGCATGCTGAACGCGGCCATCAAGGACAGCCCGGTGTTCGGCGGCAAGCTCAAGAGCTTCGACGCGACCGAGGTGGAGAAGCGCCCCGGCGTGAAGAAGGTCGTCAAGGTGGGCGAGACGGCGGTGGCCGTCATCGCCGATACCTGGTGGCGTGCCAAGACGGCGCTGGATGTGCTGCCCATCGTCTGGGATGAGGGCCCCAACGCCAAGCTCAGCAGCGCCGACGTGGCCGCTACGCTGAAGGCGGGGCTGGATGCACCGGAGGCGGCGCTGGGCAGCCGCAACGGCGACGTGGTGGAGGCACTGGCTGGTGCGGCACGCAAGGTCGAGGCGGTCTACAGCTACCCGCACCAGAACCACGCTTGCATGGAGGTCATGAACGCGACGGCCAAGTGGACGCCGGAGCGCTGCGAGGTCTGGACGCCCACGCAGAATGGCGAGGCGGCGCTTGCCGCCACGGCCGAGTCTGCCGGCCTGCCGCCGTCGCAATGCGAGGTCTACAAGCTGCACCTGGGCGGCGGTTTTGGCCGGCGCGGTGGCACGCAGGACTGGGTGCGCCAGGCCGTGGCCATCGCCAAGGAGATGCCCGGCACGCCGATCAAGCTGATCTGGAGCCGCGAGGAGGACATGGTGCAGGGCCGCTACCACCCGGTCACGCAGTGCAAGCTGACGGCGGGTCTGGATGCCGCCGGCAAGCTCACCGCGCTGCACATGCGCCTGTCGGGCCAGAGCATCGTGGCGGGCATGTTCCCGCAGAACATCCGTGACGGGCGCGACCCGGGCGTGTTCCAGGGCCTGAACGCGGGCGGCGCCGAGGGCGCGCTGGGCTATGCGGTGCCGCACCTGCTCATCGACCACGCGATGCGCAACCCGCCGGTGCCGCCGGGCTTCTGGCGCGGTGTGAACCTGAACCAGAACGCGATCTACCTGGAGTGCTTCCTGGACGAAGTGGCCCATGCCGCCAAGCGCGACCCGCTGGAGTTGCGCCGCGAGCTGCTGGCCAACTCCCCCAAACACCTGGCCGTGCTGAACGCGGTGGCCGCCAAGGTCGGCTGGGGCAAGCCGCGCGCGAGGGGCCGGCATCTGGGGTTGGCGCAGATCATGGGCTTCGGCAGCTATGTGGCGGCCTGCGCGGAGGTGTCAGTCAGCAAGAAGGGCGAGCTGAAGATCCACCGCATCGTTGCCGCCACCGATCCCGGCCATGCGGTCAACCCGCAGCAGATCGCGGCGCAGGTGGAGGGCAGCTTCGTCTACGGGCTGTCGGCCGCGCTGTTCGGCGAGATCACGATCAAGGACGGCCGTGTGGAGCAGCAAAACTTCGACACTTACCCGGTGCTGAAGATGGAGCACATGCCGGCGGTGGAAACCATTGTCCTGCCGTCGGGCGGCTTCTGGGGCGGCGTGGGCGAGCCCACCATCGCCGTGGCGGCGCCGGCCGTGCTGAACGCGATCTTCGCGGCGACGGGCAAGCGCATCCGCGACCTGCCGTTGTCCAAGCACAAGCTGGTGTGATGCGTGCGTTGCTGGCATTGCTGTTCGTGGCCAGCGCGCATGCCGGCGACGTGGAGCGAGGGCGTGCGCTGGTGGCCGACCGCACGACCAGCCTGTGCCTGCTGTGCCACGCATTGACGGCTGCCGGCGACGCCAACCAAGGCAACCTTGCGCCGCCGCTGGAGGCCGCGGCGCGGCTCAAGCCCGCCGAACTGCGCGAGCGCATCGCCGACATGCGTCGCTTCAATCCGGCCACCGTGATGCCGCCCTTCCGTTCGACCACGGGTCTGCGCGATGTGGCGCCCGCCTGGCAGGGCCGGGCGGCGCTGACCGAACAGCAACTGGACGACATCGTGGCCTACCTGGGGACGCTGGCGCAATGAAGCGGCGCGAGCTGTTGATGACCGCCGCGGCGTTCGCGGCCTTGCCGCATGCGCAGGCCAACGACGACGCGATGCAGGCCGCCATCCGCGCCTGGGCCGGCCGCGACCCCACGCCGGGCGTGTTGAAGATCGAGATCGCGGAGCTGGTGGAGAACGGGAATGCGGTGCCCGTGCGTGTGGCCGCCAGCGAGCCGGTCGTGGGTCTCGCGCTGTTCACGCCGCAGAACCCGGAGCCCGAGGTCGTGCACGTGGCCTTCGGCGCAGCGATCGCAAAGCCGGAGTTCAGCACCCGCATGCGGCTGGCACGCAGCCAGCGCATCGTGGCCGTCGCCAAGGCGGCCGACGGGCGCTGCTGGCAGGCGGGTGTGGAGGTCATCGTGACGCTGGCCGCCTGCGTGGAACCCTGATGGCGACGCGAGCAGTCATCACGCTGCCTGCCGTCGTGAAGGCGGGCGAGCCCTTCGAGGTCCGGGCGACAGTGGCGCATGCGATGGAAACCGGCTACCGCACCGGCGACGACGGCGCCCGACTGCCGCGCGACCTGGTGCGGCGCTTCGAGTGCCGGCTGGACGGCGAGCTGGTGTTTGCGGCCGATTTGTACGCGGCCATCGCGGCCAATCCGTGGCTGAGCTTCTGGCTGCGCGTGGACAAGGCCGGTGAGTTGACCTTCAGCTGGCGCGGTGACCAGGGCTTCGAGCATCGCGAGACGCGGCGGCTGAACCTCGCATGAAGGCGGCCTGGCTGTTGCTGGTGGCGTTCGCCCTTGCGGCCCAGGCTGACGACCCGCGGCGTTCCGGTCGCGACACGATGAGCCCGGCGCTGCGCGCGCTGCAGTCCGATGACGGCCAGCATCCGGCGCAACTGGCGCTGGCGCTGGGCCGGGAGCTGTGGGGGCAGGGCGCGAAGTCCTGCGCCAACTGCCACGGCGAGCCGGAGAAGCTGCGCGGTGCGGCGGCGCGCTACCCGGCGTTCGACCAGGGTCTGCTGAACCTGCCGGGCCGCATCCAGCGTTGCCGCGTGCGCCATCAGCAGCAGCCGGCCTGGGCACCCGAGGCCGAGCCGCTGCTGGCGCTGACGGCGTTGGTGGCGCAGCAGTCGCGCGGCCTGCCGCTGGCGCCGCCGCAGGACCCGGAGCTGAATGCGGCCGCGGCGCAGGGCGAGCGCCTATACATGACGCGCCTGGGCGCGCTGAACCTGTCCTGCGCGCAATGCCATGACGAGCGCGCGGGGCAGCGCCTGGGCGGCAGCACCCTCCCGCAAGGCCATGTGGACGACTATCCGGTCTACCGGCTGGAATGGCAGTCGCTGGGCAGCCTGCAGCGCCGCCTGCGCGGCTGCTTCAGCGGCGTGCGCGCCCGTGTGCCGGACTGGGACAGCGCCGAGCTGCTGGCGCTGGAGACCTATCTCGCGCGCCGCAGCGCCGGCATGGCGATGCAGCCGCCCGGCGTGCGCCCCTGACGCTCAGCGTTGCTGGACCTGGCGCTCGCCGAACAACACTTCGCGCGCCTTGTCGTCCGTCAGTGGCTTGCGCGCGCCGGCCAGCACCTCCAGCCCGCGCTGCACGGCCGGGCGCTTGGCGATCTCGTCGAACCAGCCCTTCAGGTGCGGGTAGTCGGCCATGTCCACGCCCTGGTTCTTCCAGGACCGCAGCCATGGGAACACCGCGATGTCGGCGATGGAGTAGGCGGCGCCGCCCAGGTAGGTGGTGTGGGCCAGGCGCTTGTTGATGACCGAGTACAGCCGCTTGGCCTCGTTGGTGTAGCGGTTGATGGCGTAGGGCAGCTTCTCGGGCGCGTAGATGCGGAAATGGTGGGCCTGGCCCAGCATGGGCCCGACGCCGCCCATCTGGAACATCAGCCATTGCAGCACCTCGTACTTGCCGCGCACGTCGGCCGGCAGCAGCTTGCCCGTCTTGCCAGCCAGGTAGAGCAGGATGGCGCCGCTCTCGAACAGCGACATTGGTTGCCCATCCGGGCCGTCGGGATCGGTGATGGCGGGGATCTTGTTGTTGGGGCTGATGGCCAGGAAGTCCGGCGCGAACTGGTCGCCGGCGCCGATGTCCACGGGATGCACCCGGTACGCGAGGCCGCATTCCTCCAGCATGATGTGCACCTTGTGCCCGTTGGGTGTGGGCCATGAATACACTTCGATCATTCGCTGCCTCCTTCCGCTGGGGCTTTCGCAATCAGCCCGATTCTGTCGACTCATGGTCGTAAAGCAAGTCAAGCACTGGCTCGTGACGCGTGCAAACGCGGCGCGCTGGCGCCCCATCCAGGATTGGGCGGAGGCGCGCGGTGCCGATTTCTCGCTGACGCGCGAGGGGCAGGGCTTCATGATCGAGCAGCCCAAGGCGCTGCCGGGGCCGCTGCGCATCGAATGGGGCGAGCCGCAGCGCAGCTACATGCCCGGCGCCGAGCTGCGCATGCGCTGCGAGATGCGGCTGCACTCCGACCTGCAGCTGATGGTGTTGTGTCGCACGCTGATGGAGGAGCTGGAGCGCACCGTCTTCGAGGCCTACACGGACACGCTGAAGACCCGCGTCGACACCGACACGCCCGAGGAGATGCGCTGGCTGGTCATGTTCCCCAAGCTGACCAGCATGGCCTCGCCGCTGGTGCGTCAGCGCTATGGCGTGGTGGGCGTCACCAAGGATCTGGCGCATGACTGGCTGGACGGCGAGCTGAGCACGGCGCTGGCCCAGGCCAGTCAGGACCTGATCCCCGAAGGCCACCCCTTCGTTCTGATGAGCATGCGCGGCAACCTCTATCTGCGCACGCAGATGGATGAGCCGGACCTGCCCAAGTTGCAGGCCTTCGTGCGGCTGCTGGAGACTGCGGCGCGCGAGGCGCACCGGGCGGCCAACAAGATTTCGGACGGCGGCGCCTGGCCCACCACCACGTCCATCGCCTGGACGCCCTCGGTCCGCCCTGACGCCAGCTGAGCCGGCTCAGGCCTTCTGAGCAAAGCTCCAGGCCAGTTCGGCCAGCGGCCGGGCGCTCTTGGCCGTCTCGCGGGCCTGGGCGCTGGAGGCCGTGCCGTCTTCCACGCGCTTGGCAATGCCTTGCACGATGGCCGCGATGCGGAACATGTTGTAGGCCATGTAGAAATTCCAGTCCGCCATGACGGCACCCGCGTCGGCGCGGCCGGTGCGCTCGCAGTAGCGCTGCACGTAGTCGCGCTCGGCGGGGATGCCTAAAGCGGCGAGGTTGACGCCACCCAGGCCGCGCGCGGCGCCCGAGGTCTGGATATGCCAGCTCATGCAGTGGTAGCTGAAGTCGGCCAGCGGATGACCCAGCGTGGACAGCTCCCAGTCCAGCACGGCGATGATGCGTGGCTCGGTGGGGTGGAACACGACGTTGTCCATGCGGTAGTCGCCGTGCACGATGCTGACCTCGCTCTCATCGCGCGCCGACGCCGGGATGTGGGCCGGCAGCCAGGCCAGCAGCGCATCCATCGCCGGGTTGGGTTCGGTGACCGAAGCCAGGTACTGCGTGCTCCAGCGGCCGATCTGGCGCTCGAAGTAGTTGCCCGGCTTGCCATAGGCTTCCAGCCCGCGGGCCTTGAAGTCCACCTGGTGCAGCGCCGCGATGACGCGGTTCATCTCGTCGTAGTGGGCCGCCCGTTCGGCGTTGCTCAGGCCCGGCAGGCTCTGGTCCCACAGCACGCGGCCGGGCATGAACTCCATGACGTAGAACGCGCGTCCGATGACGGACTCGTCCTCGGACAGCGCCAGCATGGCGGGCACCGGCACGTCGGTGCCGGCCAGCGCGCGCATGACCTGGAACTCGCGCTCGATGGCGTGCGCCGAGGGCAGCAGCTTGGCTACGGGGGCCGGCTTGCTGCGCATCACGTACTTCGTGGCCGGCGTCGTCAGCAGATAGGTGGGGTTGGACTGGCCGCCCTTGAACTGCTCAATGGACAGCGGGCCGGCAAAACCGTCGACATGGGCCTGGAGCCAGGCTTGCAGCGCGGTGGTCTCAAGCGGCTGGGCGAGGGGGCGTGTGCCGGTGAATGCTTCCATGGAGGTCGTCCTGCGAGGGTGAACTTTCCATTCTGCGAGCGGGGCGCCGGCCGCCGTGTCCTCAGCGTGACGCCGCCGCCAGCAGCTTGTCGCGGCTCAGCACCACCAGGCGCGTGGGCTCCACGCGCACGGCGCCCTCGCGCTCGAAGGCCTTCAGCTCCTGGTTGACGCGCTGGCGCGACGCGCCCAGCAGCTGCGCGAGGTCTTCCTGCGCGAGCTGCAGGCCGATGCGGATCTCGTCGCCTTCCTGCACGCCGTAGGAGCGCGCCAGCAGCAGCACCTGCTTGGCCAGCCGCGCGGCCAGCGGGCGGGTGTTGAGGTCCTCGATCATGTCGAACATCAGCCGCAGGCGGCGGCAGTTCAGGCGCAGCAGGGCGTCGTACAGCTCGCTGTGTGCGGCCAGCAGCGCGCGGAAGTCGGCCTTGCGCACGCACAGCAGCGTGGTCTCGCCGTGCGCGTAGGCGTCGTGCGTGCGCGGCAGGCCGTCGAACAGCGCGATGTCGCCGAACCAGGTGCCGGGCTCGACATAGGTCAGCGAGATCTGCTTGCCGGCGAGCGATACCGAGCTGACGCGCACCGCGCCCCGGGCGACGGCCGACCATTCCTCGGCCGGCTCGCCGCGGTGCGACAGCATGGTCTCGTCGGCCAGGCGGCGCACGAAGGCGCGCTGCAGGATGTCGTTGCGCAGGGGCTCGGAGAGCTTGGAGAACCAGGGGCCCTGGTCGATCTGCTGGCGTTCTTCGGGGGTGAGGCTGAGTGCGTTCATGGCTGCCGAACATTGTGCCGGTCACTGGGGCGAGCGGCGAAAGGCCCATGCTAGAGTGATTCCCACGCTGTTTCTGCCTCATCGTTCAACCGCATCCCCAGCCGCCAGCAGCCAATGCCCCTCAAGGCCCCGCGCCCGACATTGCTGACTGCCATCACGCCCGCCCTGGCCCTGCTGCTGGGGCTGGCGCCGCAGGGCGCCGAGGCGCTGGGCCTGGGGCGGCCGCAGGTGCTGTCGGTGCTGGGCAAGCCACTGGACGTCAGCGTCCCGCTGAACCTGGCGGATGGCGAATCGCTGACCGATGCCTGTGCGCGGGCCGAGGTGTACGCCGGCGACGCGCGAGTCCCCGCCGGCTTGCTGCAGTTGCGTATCGAGGGTGAGCCGGGGCAGCAGCGCCTGAGGCTGCAGAGCCTGGTGCGCATCGACGAGCCGGCCCTGCGCATCACCTTGGCCCTGGGCTGTCCGCTGCGGCTGACGCGTGAGTTCAACGCCTTTGTCGATCCGCCCGTGGGGCAGCCGCCCGCGCCGGCACCGGCTCCCGTGGCGCCTCCGATTGCGGCGCCTTCATGGCCCACCTCGCAGGCCGTGTCGGTTGCGCAGACCGAGTCTCCGCCGCCTGCCGCCAAGCCGCGAGCCCGCCCCAGGCCGCCGCGCCCCAGCGGCCCGCGCCTGGTGATGGAGCGACCGGAGGTGCTGGCCCAGGCGCCCACCGTGCAGGCCGCGGCCAGCGCGCCGGCCATGGAGATGACGCCGGAGCTGGAGGCGCAGATCACGCAGC
>DASWWC010000172.1:0-34958 GCA_036401055.1 Roseateles sp. | reverse complement strand
GGGGTGCGCACCGGCACGGCCGGCAGCTGGGCCGCCAGATCACCGCGGCCGGGGGCCGTGGGCAGCGGGCGGTTCCAGCCCGGTTCGGGCTTGCGGTCGGGGCCGCGCACCGGCAACGGCTGTATGGCCGCGCCGGGCGCCGGCAGCGTGCTGACGGCCCGGGGCTCGTCGCGGTAGCGGTGCGGACGCTTGACGGTGACCGGATCGCGCAGGTCGCGCGGGTCGTTGATGCGGTTCACGTAGCGCGGCGTGTGGCGGTAGCCGGGCACGTAGACCTCGCGCGGCGCCAGCGGATACCAGCCATAGCGCGGCGGCGGCGGGCGGTGGCCGCCGACTATGCTGATGCCCACGCTGACTGAGCCGCCGCCCACCCAGCCGACCAGCGCCGGCGCATAGACGGGGCGATGCACATAGGCGCCCGGCGCCCAGCACCAGCGGCCACCCCAGCTGACCCAGCGGCCGTAGTGGAAGGGCGCGAAGCCCCAGGGCGCGTCGTCCACCCAGGTCCAGCCCCAGTGGCGCGCCCACACCCAGCGGCCGTAACGGTACGGCGCCCAGTCGGCCACGACCAGGGTGGTGGGGATCCACACGTTGCCGTACTCCGGCGAGGACTCCCAGCGGCCATAGCGGTCCAGGTCCTCGGCACCGGTCATCTCGGCCGACACATAGCGCGCCGACGTGGCGTACTGGCGGTCGCCCTCTTCGCGGCTCTCGGCCAGCACCCAGTCGCCGAAGCCATCGCCGTGCAGCGGGCCGCGCTCGGCGCGCGGGCCGTCGGGCCACCAGAACTCGGCCTGCTCGCCGCTGCCCAGCACGACCGGCGCCGCACCGCGCGCCCACTCGAAGCGCAAGCGCCCCTGCCAGACATAGGCCTTGCTGCCGCGGTCCAGCTGCTCCACGCGGTACAGCCCCTCGCGCTCGGGCTGGGCCGTGCCCTCGCGGGTGCGCAGTCGCGTCTCGGCCGCGTTCTCGGCATTGCGCAGGCGCAGCGCCACGTCGCCGCGGTCGATCTGCAGCAGGGTCTGGCCCTCGTCGAGCTGGCTCAGCTCCAGGTCGCTGCGCTCATCCAGCCAGATGGACGTGGAACCCACGCGCAGCGACACGCGGCCACGCTCGTCGGTGCGCACGCGGTCACCCTCGCCCACCGTCTGGTTGCGCACCAGGCGTGTCCATTCGCGGGTGTCATGGTCGAACAGCCAGGCATCGCCGATGACGTCCACCACGCGCGCCGCGCGCGACGGCGGATCGCGGTCGGCGTCCTCGGCCTTGGCGGCGGGCACGATGGCCACCAGCAGGGCCAGCGCGAGGATGCGCCAGTGGCGGCGCTTCAGAACAAGCTTGGGGTCGGCAGGCATGGGCTTGATGCTCCTTTGCGGCCAGATAACGCACCGCCGGGTCGGACGGTGCACGCTGTTTACAAACGTTTCAACTCTCAGTCGTCGTCGACGTTCGGGTCCAGTTCGGGAAACAGCACGGACGTGAAGCCGAAGCGCCGGAAGTCCTGCACCCGCATCGGGTAGAGGATGCCGTCCAGGTGATCACACTCGTGCTGCACGACGCGGGCGTGAAATCCCTCGGCGATGCGATCGATGGGCTGGCCGTCGGCATCGAAGCCGGTGTAGCGGATGCGCTCGTCGCGCTCGACGACTCCACGCATGCCGGGCACGGACAAACAGCCCTCCCAGCCCTCGGTGCGGCCACCGTCCAGCACTTCGATGACCGGGTTGATCAGCACCGTGGGCGGCACCGGCGGCGCGTCCGGGTAACGCACGTTCTTCGTGTAGCCGAAAATGACCAGCCGCAGGTCCACGCCGATCTGCGGCGCGGCCAGGCCGGCGCCGTTGGCGGCGGCCATGGTCTCGAACATGTCGGCAATCAGCGCCTTCAAGGCCGGCGTGCCGAACTCGGTCACCGGCTGGGCAACGCGCAGCAGACGCGGGTCGCCCATCTTCAAAATCTCGTGAACGGCCAAGTGGGCCTCCTTCGGCTATCGTCGACCGATTCTAGAAATACCTTCCATGCTTGATTTCATTGAAGACCTGGGCCACGGCATCTACGCCATCGACACCGGCTTCCAGCGCCCGCGCTTCGACGCCGCCTATCTGATGGTGGAGGACGGCCGCGCCGCCTTCATCGACACGGGCACCAATCACGCCGTGCCGCGGCTGCTGGCCACGCTGAACGCGCTGGGCCTGGCGCCCGACGCGGTGGACTGGGTCATTCCCACGCACGTGCACCTGGACCACGCCGGCGGCGTGGGCCTGCTGATGGAGGCGCTGCCGCGCGCCCGCGCGCTGGTGCACCCACGCGGCCTGCGCCACATGGTGGACCCGAAGGCGTTGTGGCTGGGCGCGCTGGCCGTCTACGGCGAGGCGGAGATGCAGCGCAGCTACGGCAAGCTGGTGCCGGTGCCGGCAGAGCGCGCCGAGGCCAGCCACGACGAGCAGGTGCTGATGCTGGCGGATCGGCCGCTGCGCCTCGTCGACACACCCGGCCACGCCAAGCACCACCACGCGATCTGGGACGCGCGCAGCCACAGCTGGTTCACCGGCGACACCTTCGGCCTGTCCTACCGCGCCTTCGACGTCGACGGCCGCGCCTGGATACTGCCGACCAGCACGCCGGTGCAGTTCGAACCCGATGCGCTGAAGACCACCGTGGCACGACTGCTGCAGGCGCAGCCGCTGGCCATGCAGCTGACGCACTACGGCCGCGTGGGCGGCTCGGTGGACGAGGTGCAGCGCCTGGCCGCGCTGATGCTGGAACAGGTGGACGAGATGGTCGCGATGGCCTTGTCGCTGCGCGACGCGCACGACCGCCACGAACGCTTGAAGGCGGGCCTGCTGGACGTCTATCTCGTGCGGCTGCGCGCGCACGGCCATGCGGCCGGCGCACAGGCGGCCGACTGGCTGGCGCTGGACGCCGAGCTGAACGCGCAAGGCCTGGAGGTCTGGCTGGACCGCTCGGCGCGCTGAAACGCCACCGCACTTGCGCCGGGCGATGCGCCCCGTTCGGGTGCATCGCCAAAATCCACCGCACCGCACCAGTGCCGTGCGTGCATGGCGGCTCTGGCCGGCGCGGGGAATCCCCGGCGGCAGCGGCAGGCACAGCTCTTGCAAAAGACAAGTCGAGGCGCCGCGCGCGAGCGGGCTCCCGATCTCTTCAAACCATCGCCAACGGCGGCGAGTGCCTCGCAGACCAGAGCCCTTACGGGCGCTGCTGCGCAGGCAGTCTTTGAAACCGCGCCCGACAAGGGTGCCGCCGAAGGTGCTGGCTTTCCATGTCCGGCCCGCCGGCGGCTGTTGTTGACAGGAAAGCCATGCATATCGTCCTCATCGGCCACGGAATGGTGGGCCAGAAATTTCTCGAATCCCTCGCCGAGGGCCCCGTAGCTGCCGACGTGCAGGTGACGGTGCTGTGCGAGGAGCCGCGGCCGGCCTACGACCGCGTGCACCTGTCCGAGTTCTTCTCGGGCAAGACCGCTGAGGACCTGTCGCTGGTGCCCGCCGGCTTCTTCGAGAAGCATCCCGGCTTCAAGCTGCGCCTGGCGGCCAAGGCTGTCGCCATCGAGCGGCGCGACAACACCGTCACGCTGGCCGACGGCGAGGTCGTGAAGTACGACAAGCTGGTGCTGGCCACCGGCTCCTACCCCTTCGTGCCCTCCGTGCCAGGCCGTGACCGCCCGCACTGCCACGTCTACCGGACCATCGAGGACCTGGAGGCCATGCAGGCCTCGGGCAAGGTCAGCAAGAGCGGCGTCGTCATCGGCGGCGGCCTGCTGGGGCTGGAGTGCGCGAAGGCGCTGCGCGACATGGGCCTGCAAACGCACGTCGTCGAGTTCGCACCGCGCCTGATGGCCGTGCAGGTGGACGAAGGTGGTGGCCGCGTGCTGCGCGAGAAGATCGAGGCGCTGGGCGTGCAGGTGCACACCAACCGCAACACGGTCGAGATCGTCGACGGCGCCACGGCACGCCACCGCCTCGTGTTCACCGACGGCACCTGGCTGGAAACCGACATGCTGGTGTTCTCCGCCGGCATCCGCCCGCGCGACGAACTCGGCCGCCAGAGCGTGCTGGCCATCGGCCCGCGCGGCGGCGTCGCCGTCGACGACCAGTGCCGCACCAGCGACCGCAACGTCTACGCCATCGGCGAGGTGGCATCCTGGCGCGAGCAGACCTTCGGCCTCGTCGCCCCCGGCTATGAGATGGCTCGCGTGGCGGCCCGCCACATCACCGGCGACGCCGAGGCCGCCTTCCCCGGTGCCGACATGAGCACCAAGCTCAAGCTGATGGGCGTGGACGTGGCCAGCATCGGCGACGCGCACGGCAAGACGCCCAAGTGCCGCAGCTACCAGTTCGTCGACGAGCGCAAGCAGATCTACAAGAAGATCGTCGTCAGCGAGGACGGCCAGTTCCTGCTGGGCGCCGTGCTGGTGGGCAATGCCGACGAGTACGGCACGCTGCTGCAGATGGCGTTGAACGGCATCAAGCTGCCGGCCGACCCCGAGTTCCTGATCCTGCCCAGCAGCGACGGCAAGGCCGCCGTCGGCATCGGTCCCGACGCGCTGCCCGACAGCGCCCAGCTGTGCTCGTGCAACAACGTCACCAAGGGCCAGATCTGCGCGGCCGTCGGCGAGGGCTGCACCACCATCGGCGACATCAAGGCGTGTACGAAGGCCGGCGCCACCTGCGGCGGCTGCGTGCCGCTGGTCACGCAGGTCATGAAGTTCGAGATGGCCAAGCGCGGCATGGCCGTCAACAACCACCTCTGCGAGCACTTCCCGCATTCGCGCCAGGAGCTGTACCACCTGATCCGCGTGGGTGGCCTCAAAACCTTCAGCGAGCTGCTGGCCAAGCATGGCAAGGGTCTGGGCTGCGACATCTGCAAGCCCGCGGCCGCCAGCATCTTCGCGTCCTGCTGGAACGATTTCGTGCTCAAGCCCGAGCTGGCCGCGCTGCAGGACAGCAACGACTATTTCCTCGGCAACATCCAGAAGGACGGCAGCTACTCCGTCGTGCCGCGCATGCCGGGCGGCGAGGTCACGCCCGACGGCCTCATCGCCGTGGGCCAGGTCGCCAAGAAGTACGGCCTGTACACCAAGATCACTGGCGGCGCCCGCGTCGACATGTTTGGCGCCCGCGTGGAGCAACTGCCCTTCATCTGGGAAGAGCTGATCGCCGCCGGGTTTGAATCCGGCCACGCCTACGGCAAGTCGCTGCGCACCGTGAAGAGCTGCGTGGGCAGCACCTGGTGTCGCTACGGCGTGGACGACTCGGTCGGCCTCGCCGTCGAGATCGAGAACCGCTACAAGGGCCTGCGCGCGCCGCACAAGATCAAGTTCGGCGTGTCGGGTTGCACGCGTGAATGCGCCGAGGCCCAGGGCAAGGACGTCGGCATCATCGCCACGGACAAGGGCTGGAACCTGTACGTCTGCGGCAACGGCGGCATGAAGCCGCGTCATGCCGAGCTGATCGCCAGCGACCTCTCCAAGGCCGACCTCATCAAGTACGTGGACCGCTTCCTGATGTTCTATGTGCGCACGGCCGACCGCCTGCAGCGCACCAGCACCTGGCGCGACAACATGGAAGGCGGGCTGGACTATCTGCGCGACGTCGTCATCAACGACAGCCTGGGTCTGGGTGCCGAGCTGGAAGCGCAGATGCAGGCCGTCGTCGACACCTACCAGTGCGAGTGGAAGACCGCCGTGACGACGCCTGCGGTGCGCCAGCGCTTCCGCTCCTTCGTCAACAGCGACAAGGCCGACGAACAGATCATCTTCGTGGAGGAGCGCGGCCAGATCCGCCCCGCCCGCCCGGAAGAGCGCACCGAAGAAGCCGAAGCCCAACCCGCCTGAGCCCATTCAAGGAGTACCGCATGAGCCAGAACTTCACCCCCGTCTGCGCCGTCGACCAGATCCTGCCCGACACCGGCGTCGCCGCGCTGGTGGACGGCCGCCACGTGGCCGTGTTCCGCGTCGGCGCCGACCGTTTCCACGCCATCGACAACATCGACCCGCGCTCCGGCGCCAGCGTGCTGTCGCGCGGCCTGATCGGCAACCTGGGCGAGCGCACCGTCGTCGCGTCGCCGCTCTACAAGAACCATTTCGACCTGAGCACGGGCGAATGCCTGGAAGCGCCCGAGCAGTCGGTGCGCGCCCATGCCGTGCAGGTGCAGGACGGCCGCGTGCTCGTCGCGCTGGTGTGACCCGGCGGGCCTGAGGGCCGCGCCAAGACTTGCTCCCCGGTGGCAACGACGCCACCGCCTCGACCTCGAACCGCAAACGCCCCAGCCGCACCGGCTGGGGCGTTTGCGCTTGTTCATCCCTCTCGCCCTTCCACGAAAGACAAGACCATGGCCTATGTCGTTCCGACCGAGTTCGTCACCAAGATGGTGGACGCCGGTGAATCCAAGCTGCTGATGTCCACCCGCGACACGCTGATCCGCGCCTACATGGCCGGCGCCATCCTGTCGCTGGCGGCGGCCTTCGCGGTGACCGTCACCGTCAACACCGGCAACCCGCTGCTGGGCGCGGTGCTGTTCCCGGTCGGCTTCATCCTGCTCTACCTGATGGGCTTCGACCTGCTGACCGGCGTGTTCACGCTGGTGCCGCTGGCCGTGCTGGACAAGCGCCCGGGCGCGACCTGGGGCGGGGTGTTCCGCAACTGGACGCTGGTGTTCTTCGGCAATTTCGCCGGCGCACTGACGGTGGCCTTGCTGATGGCCATCATCTTCACCTTCGGCTTCAGCGAGGCGCCCAACGCCGTGGGCCAGAAGATCGGCCACATCGGCGAGGGCCGCACGGTCGGCTACTCGGCCCACGGCGCCGCCGGCATGTTGACGCTGTTCGTGCGCGGCGTGCTGTGCAACTGGATGGTGTCCACCGGCGTCGTCGCCGCCATGATGTCCACGTCCGTGTCGGGCAAGGCCATCGGCATGTGGATGCCCATCATGGTGTTCTTCTACATGGGCTTCGAGCACAGCATCGTCAACATGTTCCTGTTCCCATCGGGCCTGATGCTGGGCGGCCAGTTCACGATCATGGACTACCTGATCTGGAACGAGATCCCCACCGTCATCGGCAACCTCGTGGGGGGCCTGACCTTCGTGGGCCTGACCTTGTATTCGACGCACTACAAGACCGCACCCAAGCGAGTCATCAGCTGATGACGCTGCGGCTCGCGGTTGGCCAGCATTCGGAGGCTGGCCGCAAGCCGCTGAACCAGGACTTCCACGGCGTCGCGCAGCCCACCGATGCTCAAGCCCGCTCGCGCGGCATCGCGCTGGCCATCGCCGATGGCATCAGCACCAGCGCCGTCAGCCAGGTCGCCAGCGCCGCAGCCGTGCGCGGCTTCCTGGAGGACTACTACGGCACCGCCGAGTCCTGGACCGTGCGCCGCGCCGCGCACTGCGTGCTGGCCGCCACCAATGGCTGGCTGCATGCGCAGAGCCAGCGCGGCGACGGCCGCTTCGACGTCGATCGCGGCCACGTCTGCACCTTCAGCGCGCTGGTCTTCAAAGGCCGCGAGGTGCACCTGCTGCACGTGGGCGACACGCGCGTCTACCGCGTGCACGCCAACGCGCTGGAGCCACTGACCCAGGACCACCGCGTGCGTGTGGACGGCCAGTCCTACCTGGGCCGCGCTTTAGGCGTCAGCCAGCATGTGGAGATCGACCACGCATGCCTGCCGGTGGAGGTCGGCGACACCTTCCTGCTGGCCACCGACGGCGCCTACGAGTACCTGAATGCGGCCCACGTGCAGGACGCGCTGACCCGGCACCGCGACGACCTGCAGGCCGCCGCACAGGCGCTGGTGGCCACGGCGCTGTCGCGCGGCAGCGAAGACAACGTCACCGTCATGCTGACGCGCGTCGAGTCCCTGCCGCGCGACATCGCGCCGCCGGTCAACCGCGACGAACTGCGCCTGCCGCCGCGCCTGTCGCCCCGCCAGGCCTTCGAGGGCTACCGCGTCGTGCGCGAGCTGTTCAGCGGCCCGCGCAGCCAGGTCGTGCTCACCGTGGACGCGAACGAACGCGAGTGGGTGCTGAAGCTGCCCTCCGCCGAACTGGCCGGCAACGTCCGCGAGCTGGACCGTTTCTCGGCCGAGGAGTGGGTGGCGCGGCGCGTCGACAGCCCGCACGTCATCAAGGCCGCGCCGGCCGAGCGACGGCGCGAACACCTGTTCACCGCGATGGAGTACATCCCTGGCCAGACGCTGGCGCAGTGGATGACCGACCACCCGTCGCCGTCGCTGGACGAGGTGCGCCAGATCGTCGACCAGATCGCCCGCGGCCTGCAGGCGCTGCATCGCAAGGAGATGCTGCACCAGGATCTGCGGCCCGAAAACATCATGATCGGCCGCCAGGGCACCGTGGTGCTCATCGACCTCGCCTCGGCCCACGTCGCGGGTCTGAGCGAGGGCCACGGTGACGCCCGCGCGCTGGAACTGGCCGGCACACTGCAGTACACCGCGCCGGAGTACTTCACCGGCGCGGGCGGCTCACCCGTGTCCGAGTTGTTCTCGCTGGCCGTGCTGGCCTACCAGATGCTGACCGGCGCCCTGCCCTACGGCCTGCAGGTGCCCCAGGTGCGCGGCGAGCGCGACCTGCACAGGCTGCAATACGTGCCGCTGCGCACGCGCCGGCCCGACCTGCCGGAGTGGCTGGATCGCGTGCTGAGGAAGGCGCTGCAGCCGCAGGCGGCGCGGCGGCAGCAGGCGCTATCGGAGTTCATGCATGATCTGCATGCGCCGGGCGCCGAGTTCATGAAGCGCGACCGGACGCCTTTGCAAGAGCGGCACCCGCTGCTGTTCTGGCAGGGGCTGACGGTGGTGTTTGGGTTGGCGACGGTGGTGCTGCTTGGGCTGCGCGTGACTGGCCATTGACAACGACAGGTGGCGCACCCGCAGCGCTTGACTTTCGTATCCATTCGGATACATTCTCACCATGTTTACCGTCCGTCTGACCGAGGGATTCGTCGAGTGGCTCGACGCCCTGAAGGACAAACGAGCTCAGATCCGCATAGCGGCCCGGTTGCGGCAGGCGGAAGCAGGAAGCCTCGGCGACTGGCAGCCGATTGAAGGCGATCTGTCTGAAATGCGCGTGCACTATGGGCCTGGCTACCGGCTGTACTTCGTGCGCCGCGGTCGGGTCATCGTCGTGATGCTCAACGCGGGCGACAAGTCCACCCAGAAGCGCGACATCCGCCAGACCTTGAAGCTGGCATCTGAACTTGGAGACGATCTATGACCAAGACCCAACCACCGCTGAAGCTCGTCGCCTTCGATGCCGCGCGCTACCTCGACGACGACGAAGCCATTGCCGAGTACATGACCGCCGTGCTGGAGGCCGACGACCCCGACCTGCTGCTGCTCGCCCTGGGCGACGTGGCACGTGCCAAGGGCATGGCGCAGGTAGCCAAGGACGCGGGTTTGGGCCGCGAGAGTCTCTACAAAGCGCTGGCGCCTGGTGCCAAGCCGCGCTTCGAGACGGTGATGAAAGTGGCGCGGGCGCTGGGGGTGAAGTTCACGGCGCAGCCGGCGTGAGCGAACCTATGCTGATACGCGGACATGACGTAGTTCCTTCTCCAACTTCGCCGTACACAGGGTGCGTAATCCTCTCGACAGCCATCGCATACGAGGTCTACGGTCCATTCGGTCAGGGGTACAACATTCGTGCAACGAGCCAGCGAGGAACTGCAACACTTTCCTATCACTGGCGCAACGGCCCTGGCGCTTCGGTCCATGCTCCGTCTGGCGTGTACGAAATGTCCGACGAGTCCGCCTACGACTCACGCGGCAACAAGTGCATTCAACTGGACGGAGTCACTGCCAAAACCGACTTGGAAGATGAGGCCGTGCTGGCACTATTCGTCGTCAATCACTACTTCGCCCGAAAAGGCGGCCCATTCCAAAGGCAGTGCTGATCCGCCCGCTGGATTCGCCAACTAGACGTCCAGCCCCAACTCCTGAATCTTCCGCGTGATCGTGTTCCGCCCGATGCCGAGCTTCTGCGCGGCCTCGATGCGGCGGCCGCGGGTGATGTCGAGCGCGGTCAGGATGAGCTGGGCCTCGAAGCGCTTGGTCAGCGCGTCCCACACGTCGGGATCGCCGGCGATCAGGCGCGCGCGGGCATCGGCGGCCATGTCGGCCAGCCAGCCCTCGCCGCTGCTGGTACTGGTGGGCAGGGCCGCCGGCACCGACGCGGATGCAGCGGCAGGCACACTGGCCTGCGGCGCTGCCGCGACGGCCGGTGCCGAGGCCACATAGCCCGGCTGCAACTCGTCCGGCAGATCCTCGGGCTCGACGGTCTGGCTGGGCGCCATGACGCTGAGCCAATGACAGATGTTCTCCAGCTGGCGCACGTTGCCGGGGAACTCGAAGTTGGTCAGCACAGCCAGCGCCGCGTCGCTCAGGCGCTTGGGCTCCACACCCAGCTCCGTCGCGCTGCGCTGCAGGAAATGGCGGGCCAGCGCGGGCACGTCTTCCTTGCGTTCGCGCAGCGGCGGCAGGCGCAGGCGGATGACGTTGAGGCGGTGGAACAAGTCCTCGCGGAACACGCCCTGGCGCACGCGCTCTTCCAGGTTCTGGTGGGTCGCGGCGATGACGCGCACATTGCTGCGCATCGGGCTGTGGCCACCGACGCGGTAGAACTGGCCGTCGGACAGCACGCGCAGCAGGCGCGTCTGCAGCTCGAACGGCATGTCGCCGATTTCGTCCAGGAACAGCGTGCCGCCGTCGGCCTGCTCGAAGCGGCCGCGCCGCGACGCCTGCGCGCCGGTGAAGGCGCCGCGCTCGTGGCCGAACAGTTCGCTTTCCAGCAGGTCCTTCGGGATGGCCGCGGTGTTGATGGCAACGAACGGGCCTTCGCCGCGCGGGCTGTGCTTGTGCAGTGCGCGGGCAACGAGCTCTTTGCCCGAGCCGCTCTCGCCCGTGATCATCACGGTGACGTTGCTTTGCGATAACCGGCCAATCGCACGGAATACGTCCTGCATCGCCGGCGCCTGGCCCAGCATCTCCGGCACCTGCGCGGCGGCTTCCTGCTCGCCGGCCTCGCGCTGGCTTTCCTCCTGTGCGCGGCGGATCAGCTCGACGGCGCGCGGCAGGTCGAAGGGCTTGGGCAGGTACTCGAAGGCGCCGCCCTGGAAGGCCGACACGGCGCTGTCCAGGTCGGAATAGGCCGTCATGATGATGACGGGCAACGCAGGCAGCCGTGCCTTCACCTTGGCGAGCAGCTCAAGGCCTGACCCGCCGGGCATGCGGATGTCGGAGACCAGCACCTGCGGCGAGTCGTCGTCCAGCGCGGCGAGCATGTCGCGCGCGTTGCTGAAGCTGCGCACCGGCAGCCCCTCACGGGCCAGGGCCTTCTCGAGCACAAAGCGGATCGAGTGGTCGTCGTCAACAACCCAGATGGATTTCATGCGTTTCCTCAGCCGCGCCCATCACTTTGTGGGTTAGGGGAGCGGCAGCGTGATTCTGAAATTGGTCAGGCCCGGCTCGCTTTCGCAATCGATCATCCCTTGATGCTGCTGGGCGATCGTCTGCGCTAGCGTGAGTCCGAGGCCGGAGCCGCCCTCCCGTCCCGATACCAGCGGAAAGAAGATGCGGTCCCGGATCTCGGCGGGGACGCCGGGACCGTTGTCCTCGACATGCAATTCCAGTGCCAAGCGCCAGCGCTGTTTACCGATGGTCACCTGCCGCGCGACGCGCGTGCGCAGCGCGATCTGCGCGTCGCCGGCCGCGATGCGCGGGCCGAGCACCTGGGCCGCGTTCTGCACGATGTTCAACACCATCTGGATCAGCTGCTCGCGGTCGCCGCGGAAGTCGGGCAGCGAGGTGTCGTAGTCGCGCTGGATGCTCAGGCCCTTGGGATGCTCGATGAGCACCAGGGCGCGCACGCGCTCGCAGATCTCGTGGATGTTGACGTCGCCGACGACCTGCGCCTTGCGGTGCGGCGCGAGCAGCCGGTCCACCAGGCTCTGCAGCCGGTCCACCTCGTGCACGATGACCTGGGTGTACTCGGTCAGCTCGGGGCTACCCTCCTGCAGCTCCAGCGCCAGCAGCTGGGCCGCGCCACGGATGCCGCCCAGCGGGTTCTTGATCTCGTGGGCCAGGTTGCGCGTCAGCTCCTTGGTGGCCTGCACCTGGTCCAGCGTGCGCTCGTCACGGTCCTGGCGGGCCTGCTGGGAGATCTCGATGAGCTCCACCAGCGCACGCGGCTCGCCGTCGTCGCCCGCATCCATCTGCGACACGATGACATGCACCGGCAGGCCGTCCTCATGGGCCCAGGCACCGCGGCGCAACTGGGCGTCGAAGCGGCTGCTGGAGTAGTGGTTGGCGGCCACGCCGGCCAGTGTCTCGGTGAGGCGCTGGGGCTCGTCGAACCAGTCGGGCAGCTGGGCCTTCTGCACCGCGCGGCGCGACAGCCGCATGGTGTTCTCGAAGGCGGTGTTGGCGAACAGGCATTCGCCTTCGGCGCTGACGACCACCACCATGGTGGCCAGCAGGTCGAGGCCGGCGAACTCGGCCGGCAGCAGGGAGATATCAGTCATGGCGCATGGGGGCCCCCATCGCGCCGGGCGCTTCAGGAGGGCAGTTTGGCGATCTCGCGCCTGAGGGCCTGCACGTCGGCCTCGTAGCGCGCGATGTTGTCCTTGAGCTCGGCCATGCGGTCCAGATACTTCTGATAGTTGCGCTCGTCGCCGCGCCGCTCGCCCTGGCCGTTGTTGAATTCCTTCTGCGCGCTGGCGAGGCGCTCCTCGGCCTGGCGCAACTCGGTCTGCAGCACGCGGCGGCGCTCGTCGTCGCGAACGCGCTGCTGGCCCGCGTCGACGCGCGCGTCAGCACCACGCGCTCCAGCCACCGCTGGTGCCGGCACCGCGGCGCCCGCACGCGGCTTTGGCGCCTGCACGACGGTGATGGGCGTGCCCTCTATCGTGCGGCAGCCCTTGTCGTTCGCTTCCTTGGCGGACAGCGCGTCGGTGTACAGCACCGGCGGCCCGGGGCAGCGGTAGACCGTACCCTGCGCCTGCGCACCCAGGCTTGCGGCGACGAACAGAAGTGCCAGCAGTCGGTTCAGCATGGCGGGATTGTGGCTCAGCGCGATCAATGAAAAAGGGGCCGCGACCGCGGCCCCCTTTCTGGGGACAAGCAAAGGCAGCGTTGAGGCTGCCCATGCTCATCACAGCGCGTAGTACATGTCGAACTCGACCGGGTGGGTCGCCATGCGGAAGCGCGTCACTTCCTGCATCTTCAGCTCGATGTAGGCATCGATGTAGCTGTCGGTGAACACGCCACCCTTGGTCAGGAACGCACGGTCCTTGTCCAGGTACTCCAGCGCCTGGTCCAGGCTGTGGCAGACGGTCGGGATCTTCGCGTCTTCTTCCGGCGGCAGGTGGTACAGGTCCTTGGTGGCAGCCTCGCCCGGGTGGATCTTGTTTTCCACGCCGTCCAGGCCGGCCATCAGCAGTGCGGCGAAGCACAGGTAGGGGTTGGCGGACGGGTCCGGGAAGCGCGCCTCGACGCGGCGGCCCTTGGGGTTGCCGACGTAGGGGATGCGGATCGAGGCCGAGCGGTTCTTGGCCGAGTAGGCCAGCTTGACCGGGGCTTCGAAGCCAGGCACCAGGCGCTTGTACGAGTTCGTGCCGGGGTTGGTGATGGCGTTCAGCGCACGGGCGTGCTTGATGATGCCGCCGATGTAGTACAGCGCGAAGTCGCTCAGGCCAGCGTAGCCGTCACCGGCGAACAGGTTCTTGCCGTCCTTCCAGACGGACTGGTGAACGTGCATGCCGGAACCGTTGTCGCCCACCAGGGGCTTGGGCATGAAGGTCGCGGTCTTGCCGTAGGCGTGGGCGACGTTCTGGATGATGTACTTCTGCAGTTGCGTCCAGTCGGCGCGCTCGACCAGCGAGCTGAACTTGGTGCCGATTTCCATCTGGCCGGCGTTCGCCACTTCGTGGTGGTGAACCTCGACGGGGATGCCCATCTGTTCGAGGATCAGGCACATCTCCGAGCGCATGTCCTGGCCGCTGTCGACCGGGGGCACGGGGAAGTAGCCGCCCTTGACGGTGGGACGGTAGCCGCTGTTGCCGTGCTCGTATTCCTTGGCGGAGTTCCAGGCGCCTTCTTCGGACTCGATCTTGAAGAACGAGCCGGACATCTCGTTGCCCCAGCGCACGCTGTCGAACACGAAGAACTCGGGTTCCGGACCGAAGTAGGCGGTGTCGCCCAGGCCGGAGGACTTCAGGTAGGCCTCGGCGCGCTTGGCCAGCGAACGCGGGTCGCGCTCATAGGCCTTGCCGTCGGTCGGGTCGATGACGTCGCACGACAGGATCAGCGTCGGCTCTTCGAAGAAGGGGTCGATGTTGGCCGTGTTGGGATCGGGCATCAGCAGCATGTCCGAAGCCTCGATGCCCTTCCAGCCGGCGATGGAGGAGCCGTCGAAGGCGTGACCCGACGTGAACTTGTCTTCATCAAAGTGGGAGACCGGCACGGTGACGTGCTGCTCCTTGCCACGGGTATCGGTGAAGCGGAAGTCGACGAACTTGACTTCGTTCTCCTTCACCAGGTTCATCACATCGGCGACGGTCTTGGCCATCAATAGCTCCTAGCGGATTCGAGGGTGGGTTGCCGCCGCGAGCGCACTGGCGCCCGCAGCCACGGGGAAAATCTAAGCAGTTTGCATGCCAACGTGCACCGACATGGGTTGTGTCCGGTCGGTGCTGGGCATGACGTGGGGACGCTGGTTGCAGCGAAACACTCATCGCACCAATTCGGTGCTTATGTTCGCACCAAATTGGACAACGCCCCGCTTCAGGGCATCGTAGGCCGGTTCAAGCTGGTTGGCGTCGCCCTTGACGCCCAGCTCGATGCAGCGCCCCCATTGTGGATGATCCACGCTGGGCAGGCTGAACACCTTGATGCCGGGGAAGTCGGCCTCGACAGCCTCCATCAGCGGCGTCAGGCTGGCCTCCATCGCACCCTGGACGATGAGCGAGCGCTCCGTGACGCCTGGGCTGCGGTGCAGTTGCGGGAAGCGGTCCAGCACCCAGGCCATCATCGGGTGCGCCATGACCGGGAAGCCGGGCACGAAGTGCACGTTGCCGACGAAGAAGCCGGGGATCTTGTTGTACGGGTTGGGGATGAGGCCTGCCCCTTCGGGGAAGACTCCCATCTCGAAGCGCCGCTGCGTGTCCGGGTGTTCGGGGTCGGCCGTGAGGCCCTGTTCGGCGGCGGTCTGCTGCACGCGCTGCCAGATCAGCTCGCGCGCCTCGGGGTGCAGCGCCAGCGGCCGGCCCAGCGCGGCGGCGGCGGACTGGCGGGTGTGGTCGTCCGGCGTGGCACCGATGCCGCCGCAGCTGACGACCAGGTCGCCGCCGGCGAAGGCCTCGCGCAGCTTGGCCGTCAGCAGCTCGCGGTCGTCGCCCAGGTACTGGGCCCAGGCCAGCTGCATGCCGCGCTCGGCCAGCAGTTCGATGAATTTGGCGAGATGCGAGTCGCGGCGTTTGCCAGACAGGATCTCGTCGCCAATGATGATGAGTCCGACTTGCATCTGTTCTCAGGTCTCAAGGATGACGGCGGATTCGGCGACCGGCTCGGCTGCCCGCCGCGCCTGCAAGGCAGCCAGCGCGTAATGGGTGAACCAGGCGGTGGAGAACGCGAACACCAGCGTGTACAGCCAGATAGCCAGCAGCACGACGAAGGGCGCGAAGATGATGGCCGCCATGCCCGAGATCGCCCAGATCAGCGATGGCACCGCGCCCAAGTAGCCGCAGACCACGCCCATGGCGAGCATGGGCAGGCGATGCGTCTTCAGCAGCGCGCGGCGCTCCTCGGTGGAGGCATGCTCGGCCAGCACGTCGAAGCCGAACACGCGGTAGGTCAGCCAGCCCCAGATCAGCGGCGGCAGCACCATCACCAGCGGCGGCACCAGCCAGAGCGGCATGGACAGCACGATGAGCACCAGCGCCAGCAGCGAGGCCCCCAGCGAGGCCGCGACGCTCTGCGCCAGCGTGGCACCGCGCTTCTTCTCCAGCAGCGGAAAGCGCCGCTCGGCCACCAGCCGCACGATGGCCGGCGTCATGCACAGCGCCACCAGCAGCAGGCTCAGCAGGATGACCACCGGCAACACCCCCGCCAGCACGACGATGGCCGCCAGGGCGCTGCGCAGGGACTGCAGGCCCAGCGAGTCCAGCCAGCGCAGCAGGCTCTCGATCAGCAGCCAGTTCTCCAGCGTGGCGCGCACGCTGGCAATGGCCGTCTCCCAGAAGAAGAACATGAACCCGAACACCAGCACGCCGCAGATGACCAGCGGCAGCAGCGACAGCGCGATGACACGCGGGTGCAGGCAGTAGGCAGCGGCGCGCCAGAACGAATCGACAAGACCTTGCATCTATGACCTGTGAGCCCTGCCCAGCGGGGTTGGCGGTGGTGAGCGGCGCAGCGAGGCGCCCAGGCGCACCACGCCCAGCCACTGCTGGCGCCAGAAGCCCGCGCCGTAGTCGCGACCGCCCTCGTCGGGCAGCTGGTCGCGCACGCCGGTGGCGTCGTAGCGGTTCTCGAAACTGGCCGTGCGGAACAGCAGGTCCCAGACCGGCAGCAGCACGCCGAAGTTGTGGCCGCCCAGCGTGCCGCGGCCGCCGCTTTCGTGGCCGATGCCGATGCTGTGGTGCAGGCGGTGGAAGCGCGGGCTGACGAGCAGCTTCTCGCCCCAGCGGCCGAAGCCGACCCGCGCATTGGCGTGCTGCAGGCTTTCGTGCAGCTGCGTGATGACGGTGATGGCGACAAACTGGCCCGGCTCCACGCCGATGAAGCGGGCCAGCAGCGCGAACGCGGTGGCCACGATGACGTCGTCCAGCAGGTGGTTGCGGTTGTCGCTCCACATCGTCATCTGGCGCTGGCTGTGGTGCAGGCTGTGCAATGCCCACCACCAGTTCAGGCCGTGCTGCCAGCGGTGCAGCCAGTAGCCGACGAAGTCGAACACGACGAGGTAGAGCAGCAGGCTGACCCAGGCGATGTCGGTCACGCCGGGCCAGAGGCCGTCCAGCTGCCAGCTGGGCAGGCCGGCCAGGCGCAACTCGGCCGCGGCGGCATCCCAGACCGGTTCGATGCTGAAGAACATCGCCAGGCGCACGAGACCCAGACGGTGGATCAGCGTGTAGAGCACATCCACGCGGATGGCCGCCCGGTCGGTCACCGGCTCCACGGGCCAGCGGCGCTCCAGCACGCGGATGCCGATCAGCATGATGGCAATCTGCAGCAGGCCCAGCAGCAGCCAGCCAGTGGCGGCGTAGGCGTCTTCCAGCAGGTTGCCGTAGCCCAGCCCGAACACCAGCGGCTGCACGACGCTCTCGTACAGCAGCAGCTGCAGGCCGTCGAAGGTGTTGGAGATCCAGTCGATCACGGTTTCTTGAACAGGGGGCCGTAGCGCGGATGATCGCGCAGCGGCGCGAAGCATAGTCCGCGCTGCTTCAGGCCGCTCAGCAGCGGGTCCAGTACCGCGGGCGCCCACGGGTCTTGCCGCTCCCAGATGCCCAGGTGGGCCAGCAGGATGTCGCCGGGCCGGATGTCGCGCAGCGCCTTCTCCAGCAGCTGCGCATTGGGATGGGTCTGGCTGGGCAGCTCATCGCCCAGGAAGCCCGCACGGCTCCAGCCGACGTGCGTGAAGCCGCAGGCCTTGGCCGCGTTCAGCAGCGCCGGCGAGGTGCGCCCCGCGGGCGCGCGGAACAACGGCGCCATCGGCTGACCGGTCATGGCCGTGAAGCGCTCGCCCACTTTCTTCAGGCTGGCGCAGTACTGCTCGGCGGTCAGCTCGCGCACCACGGGCGGCTGCACGCCGGCCTGGGTGCGAAAGCGAAACCGCGAGACGCGACCGTCCGCAGCCCCTTGCGCATCCGGCAGGTCGGCCATCCAGATGTCGTGGTCCCAGGTGTGGGAGCCGAAATCATGCCCTTCCGCCGCACGCTCGCGCCACCACGGCGCCCAGCTGTCGTCCAGCGTCGTGCCGCCGGTCTTCGTGGGCTCGCTGGCCAGGAAGAAGGTGACCTTGGCGTTGTGGCGCCGAAGCGTCTGCGCCACGAGGGGTGCGACGCCCATGTGACCGGTGTCGAAGGTCAGGTAGACCGGCTTGTCACAGCTCGGTTGCGCCGAAGCCGTCGTGGCTGCCAGCGCCAGGACCAGCCACTTCATAGACGAGGTTGATGGTCGAGCGTCCAGATGCCATGCGGCGACTTGCCCACGCGAACCTGGCGCACGACCTTGCGCGTGGCGGTGTCGATCTGCGTGAGCTTGCCGGCCCAGCGCGACGTGACCAGCAGCGTGCGGCCGTCGGTCAGCAGCTCCATGTCGTCGGGCCCGGCCGGCGCAGGGAACTGGTCCACCACGGCGAAGCTGGCGATGTCGATCTTGCTGATGGTGTTGGCGGCGCGGTTGGACACCAGCACGTGGCGCTTGTCGCCCCAGGCGCGAAAGGAGTGCGCGCCGTCCCCGGTCTGGATCCGCTGCGCCAGCTTCGGGGCGGCGCCACTCACATCCCAGACCTCGACAAACTTGTCGCCCGTCAGGCCCACCAACAGGTGGCGGTCGTCCGGCGTGAGGTAGAGGTCGGCCGGCATCTTGCCCACCGCCTGCTTCCACTTGACGGCCTGCGTCGCCAGGTCGATGGCCAGGATCTCGTCGCTGTCCTGCAGGCTGACGTAGACCGTGGTGCTGCGCGTGTCGATGTTCAGGTGGCTGGGCGTCTTGGGCGCACGGATGCGCTTGACCAGCTGCAGCGGCTCGGCCGCCGTGCTGCCCTGCCAGCGATAGAGGTCCACATGGTCCAGCCGGTTGGCGGCCGTGACGAACCACTTCATGTCCGGCGAGAAGCGCAGGTGATAGGGGTCGGAGATGCCCCGCACCACGCGCTGGACCTCGGCCGTGCGCGGGTCCACGAAGGTCAGCGAATCGCCCAGCGCGTTGGCGACGATGAGCGACTTCTCGTCCGGAGACAGGTAGAGGTGGTGCGGCTCCTTGCCGGTCGGGATGCGCTTGACGACGGTGAAGCTGGCGGGGTCGACGACGGCGATGTCGGCGCCCAAAGAGTTCAGCACAAACACCGGCGGGCGCGCCGTCTGGGCCTGGGCGCCCAGCGCCACCAACAATCCCAAGGCCACCGCCCAACTGCGCAACATCCGGTACTCCAAAGCAAAGGGCGGCACCACGCCGCCCCGTTGCAGCCAGTTTACCGACGGGGGCCTGTCAGCCCGCTGACCCAGGTCAACAGCATCAGTCGTCGCTGCTGCCGCCCAGGATGCCACCCAGGATGCCGGCGCCGGCAAAGCCGGGCAGCAGCGAGCCTTCGTCACGGCCGCCGCCACCGGTCTGCGGCGCCGCCGCGAAGATGCGCGAGGCCAGGCGCGAGAACGGCAGGCTCTGCAGCCAGACCTCGCCCGGGCCGGTCAGCTTGGCCAGGAACAGGCCCTCGCCACCAAACAGCGCCGTCTTGATCTTGCCGACGTACTGGATCTCGAAGTTCACATTGGGCGTGTAGGCCACCACGCAGCCGGTGTCCACCAGCAGCGTCTGCCCTGGCTGCAGCGTGCGGCGCACGACGGTGCCGCCGGCGTGCACGAAGGCCAGGCCGTCGCCTTCGAGCTTCTGCATGATGAAGCCCTCGCCGCCGAAGAAGCCGGTGGACAGCTTCTGCTGGATGGCGATGCCCAGCGACACGCCGCGCGCGGCGCACAGGAAAGAGTCCTTCTGGCAGATCAGCGTGCCACCCAGCTGGCGCAGATCCATGGGCAGGATCTTGCCGGGGTAGGGAGCCGCGAAAGCCACGCGCTGCTTGCCGCCACCGTTGTTCGTGTAGACGGTCGTGAACAGCGACTCGCCGGTGATCAGCCGCTTGCCGGCGCCCAGCAGCTTGCCGAAGAAGCCGCCACCCTGGTTGGCCGAGCCGTCGCCGAACACCGTGTCCATGGCGATGCCGGCATCCATGAACATCATGGAACCGGCCTCGCCGATGGCCGCCTCGCCGGGGTCCAGCTCGACCTCGACGAACTGCATCTCGGCACCCTTGATCTCGTAATCGACTACATCCATCGCCATGACGGCTCTCCAGGCTGAAAAACGGCCCGCATGATAGGCAATACGCCACCCCTCATCAGCGCGGTTCGGTGCGCACCTCGGCGGCTGCGCCATGCCAGCGCCGCAGCGCACGCTGGAAGAACAGGCTGTTCGGCAGTTGCAGCCGCGTGCCGTCCTCGGCGCTGCCGCTTTCCTGCAGCGTCGTGTAGACGAGGTTGATGTCCACCACCCGGCCCTTCATCATCGGCTTCTCGCCCGGCTCCAGCAGCTCCACGACGTCGCCGATGCGGAAGGCCCGGGTCACGTAGATCAGCAGCGCGCAGAAGAGGTTGGACAGCACGCTCCAGGCCGCGAAGAAGGCCACGGCCGCGACGGTCGCAAAGCCGGTGAAGGCTGTCCAGAGCACCGCCCCCGACACGCCGAAGCGCTCCAGCGCCCACAGCAGCGCGCCGCCATAGACCAGCACGCCCGTCAGGCGCAGGAACAGCGCGGCCACGTCCAGCGGCAGCGCATAGGTGCGCGTCAGGCGGCGGATGAGCTGCTTCGCCAGCCGCATCAGCAGCCAGGCCGCCAGCGTGATCAGGACGGCCTCGGCCAGCGGCGCCAGCACGTCGAGCCAGTCGGCCGCCCAGTCGGGCAGCCGGTCATGCAGGGATTGGAGGAGTTTTCTCATGGGCGAAGCCTACGCCGACACGAAAAGGCCGGCGCGAAGGCCGGCCCGTCGGACGCGAGAGAGAGGCGCGTCAGCCCATGTGCAGGCCGCCGTTGCAGGAGAAGTCCGCGCCGGTCGTGAAGCCGCTGTCGTCCCCGGCCAGCCAGGCGACGACCGAGCCGATTTCCTCGGGCGTGCCCAGGCGCTTGACCGGGATGGTGGCGACGATCTTCTCCAGGATCTCGGGCTTGATGGCCTTGACCATGTCGGTGCCGATGTAGCCGGGGCTGACGGTGTTGACCGTGACGCCCTTGGCCGCCAGCTCCTGCGCCAGCGCCATCGTGAAGCCGTGCATGCCGGCCTTGGCGGCGGAGTAGTTGGTCTGGCCGGCCTGGCCCTTCTCGCCGTTGACCGAGCTGATCTGGATGATGCGGCCCCAGCCCTTCTCCACCATGCCCGGCACGACCTGCTTGGTCACGTTGAACATGGAGTTCAGGTTGGTGTCGATGACGGCCTTCCAGTCCTCGGGCGTCATCTTCAGGAACATGCGGTCCTTGGTGATGCCGGCGTTGTTGACCAGCACGTCGATGGCGCCGTGTTCACCGATGGCCTTGGCGAAGGCCTCGACGGTGGAGTCCCAGTCGGCCACATTGCCGACCGAGGCGTAGAACGTGAAGCCCAGGGCCTTCTGCTCGTCCAGCCACTTCTGGTAGTCGCGGCTGGGGCCGCAACCGGCGATGACCTTGAAGCCGGCCTTGGCCAGGCGCTGGCAGATGGCGGTGCCGATGCCGCCCATGCCGCCGGTCACGTAGGCTACTTTTTGGCTCATGGATGTCTCCTTGTGGTTGGAAAAATAATTAGCGCTCGACGGTCAGGGCCACGCCCATGCCGCCGCCGATGCACAGCGACGCGATGCCCTTCTTGGCGTCGCGCTTGACCATCTCGTGCAGCAGCGTGACCAGCACGCGGCAGCCGCTGGCGCCGATGGGGTGGCCCAGCGCGATGGCGCCGCCGTTGACGTTGACCTTGCTCGTGTCCCAGCCCATCTCGTTGTGCACGGCACAGGCCTGGGCCGCGAAGGCCTCGTTGATCTCCAGCAGGTCCAGGTCGGCCGCCTTCCAGCCGGCGCGCTCCAGCGCCCTCTTGGCGGCAGGCACGGGGCCCATGCCCATGTAGGCCGGGTCCAGGCCGGCGGACGCGTAGGACGCGATGCGCGCCAGCGGTGTCAGGCCCAGCGCGGCGGCCTTGGCGGCGGTCATGACCACCACGCCGGCCGCACCGTCGTTCAGGCCCGATGCATTGCCGGCCGTCACGCTACCGGCCTTGTCGAAGGCGGGGCGCAGCCCAGCCAGCGCCTCAGCGGTGGACTTGCGGTTGATGAACTCGTCGGCGGCGAAGACCACCGGGTCGCCCTTCTTCTGCGGGATCGTGAACGGGACGATCTCGTCCTTGAAGCGGCCGGCTTCCTGCGCGGCGGCCGCCTTCTGCTGCGAGCCCAGCGCCAGCGCGTCCTGCTGTTCGCGAGTGATGCCGTACTTCTTTGCGACGTTCTCGGCGGTGATGCCCATGTGGTACTGGTTGTACACGTCCCACAGGCCGTCGGTGATCATCGTGTCGATCATCTTCCAGTCGCCCATGCGCTGCCCGTCGCGCGAGCCCGGCAGCACGTGCGGGGACAGGCTCATGCTCTCCTGGCCGCCGGCGATGACGATGTCGCTGTCGCCATCACGGATGGCCTGGGCCGCCAGCATCACGGCCTTCAGGCCCGAGCCGCAGACCTTGTTGATGGTCATGGCCGGCACGGCGTTCGGCAGGCCCGCCTTGATGACGGCCTGACGGGCCGGGTTCTGGCCCACGCCGGCCGTCAGCACCTGGCCGAGGATGACCTCGTTGATCTGGTCGCCCGCGAGGCCGGTGCGGCGCAGCAGGTCCTGGATGACGGCCGCGCCCAGCTCAGCAGCGGGCGTCTTGGCGAGCGTGCCGCCGAACTTGCCGATGGCGGTGCGGGCCGCTGCGACGATGACGATGTCTTCCTTGCTCATGACTATGTCTCCTTCAATAGATCAAGCTTTGACTTTGACGTAGCGACCGGGCGCGGGCTCGATCGCCTTGAACTTGCGGTTGCCCGGCGTCTTGGGCGCGGGCTTTCTGGCGCCGGCATGCGTGGCCAGCCATGCGGACCAGTCCGGCCACCAACTGCCCGGGTGCTCGGTCGCGTTGGCGAACCAGGCCTCGGGGTCGGCCGGCAGCGCGGCGCCCTTGCCTATCCAATGGCTGCGCTTTGGAGCCTTGCCGGGCTTGGGCGGCGGGTTGATGACACCGGCGATGTGGCCCGACGCGCCCAGCACGAAGCGCTTCTTGCCCTTCAGCAGCTGCGTGCTGCGGTAGGCGCTGGTCCAGGGCACGATGTGGTCCTCGCGCGAGCCGTAGAGGTAGACCGGCGCGTCGATGAGGCCCAGGTCCAGCTTCTCGCCGCAGACGGTCAACTTGCCCGGCTGCTTCAACTCGTTCTGCAAATAGGTGTGGCGCAGATACCAGCAGTACATGGGCCCCGGCAGGTTGGTGGAGTCGCCGTTCCAGTACAGCAGGTCGAAGGCCGGCGGCGCCTCGCCCTTCAGGTAGTTACCGACGACGTAGTTCCACACCAGGTCGTTGGGCCGCAGGAAGCTGAAGGTGGTCGCCAGCTCCTGGCCGTGCAGCAGTTGCGGGCCCTTGGGTGAATCGGGCCCCAGCGTGGCCTCGCGCAGGCGCACGCTGGCCTCGTCGACGAAGATGTCCAGCACGCCGTTGTCTTCGAAGTCCAGCAGCGTGGTCAGCAGCGTCAGGCTGGCCGCGGCCTGCTCGCCGCGGGCGGCCAGCACGGCCAGCGCGGTGGCGAGGATGGTGCCGCCCACGCAGAAGCCCAAGGCGTTGATCTTGTCCTGGCCCGAGATCGCCTGCACGACGCGGATGGCCTGGATGGCACCCTGCTCGACATAGTCGTCCCAGCCCAGGTGCTTGACCGATTCGTCCGGGTTGCGCCAGCTGACGACGAACACGCGGTGACCCTGCGACACCGCGTAGCGGATCAGCGAGTTGTCCGGCTGCAGGTCCAGGATGTAGTACTTGTTGATGCAGGGCGGCACCAGCAGGAAGGCGCGCTGGTGGACCTCGGGCGTCAGCGGCGCGTACTCGATGAGCTGGAACAACTCATTCTCGAACACGATGTGGCCGGCCGTCGTCGCGACATTCCTGCCCACCTCGAAGGCGCTCTCGTCGGTCTGCGACACATGGCCGCGCTGCACATCGCCCCAAAGCTGCTGCAGACCGCGGGCCAGGGTCTCGCCCTGGCTGTCCAGCGCCAGCTTCTGGGCTTCGGGGTTGAGCGCCAGGAAGTTGCTGGGCGAGGCCGCGTCGACGAACTGCTGCACGGCGAAGCGGATGCGCGCCTTGGTCTTGTCATCGGCCTCCACGGCCGCGGCCATCTGCTGCATGGTGCGGCCATTCAGCAGATAGAGCTGCGTCATGAAGTGAGCCGCCGGGTTGGCCTTCCACTCGGGCGCGGCGAAGCGCCGGTCGCTGATCGCAGGCGCTTCGCCCTGGCCCAGCGAGGCATTCCACAGCGCCGTGGCCTGCTTCAGGTAGTCCGCCTGCAGTTCGGCCAGCGTGGCTGGCGATATCTGCGGCAGGTGGGCCATCTGCTGCATCAGGTCCGAGAAAGCCTGCCCATCCGTCGTGGGCGGCGCGTCGTTCTTCTTGCGGGTGGCCATGAATCTCCTAGGAACTCTCCGTCGGGACGGTCTTGCCGAAGACCGTTGCAATAAGCTTGCCACATCCCGGCGACCGCGGTCGTTGTAACCGCACCCGCCGACATGCCTGTGAAAGCCCCATGTATCTCATCGCCATTGCCTGGGCTTATGTTGCTTTGATGATGGCCGCCGCCGAAGCAACAAGCCCTCAGGGCACGCTGTTCGGCGCCTTCATCACGCTGATGCTCTACGGCATCCTGCCGCTGGGCCTGCTGCTCTACATCCTCGGCACGCCGGGCCGCAAGCGGCGCCGTCGCGCCTCTGAGGCCTTAGAGGCCTCAGCGCAGGCTGATGCAGGCGGCCATGCGGCCGCGGGGCCGGCCCAGGGACTCGCCCCGGAACGAGAAGAAGCGTGAATCATCGGTCAGCGTGCACCAGCCGCCGCCGCTGATTTGAGTGACATTGACCGACATCAAGCGTTCGCGAGCCAGCAAGGCAAGGTCGGCGCGCCAGCGAGGCTGCGGATTCGGGCGGAAGAGGAAGCCGGGCTGGTCGCGCGCGAGCGGCTCGCGCCCGAAGGCCTCGACCACCTCGGGGCCGACCTCGAAGGCCTCGGGTCCGATGCAGGCGCCCAGCCAGGCCTTCACGTCGTGCGGCTCGCAGCCCGTGGCGGCACACAGCGCGGCCACCGTGTTCTCCAGCACACCGGCTGCCAGGCCGCGCCAGCCGGCATGCGCGCCGGCCACACCGCCGGGCGCCGTGAACAGCACCGGCAGGCAGTCGGCCACGAGGATGGCGACGGCCAGCGTCGGGTCGGTGGACACCGCCGCGTCCGCCTTCGGCGCGTTGTCGTCATGCCAGTCGGAGCGCAGGCGCACGACGTCGGCGCCGTGCACCTGGTCCAGGAAGATGGGCCGCGCACCCAGCAGCCGCGCGACCTCGGCCCGGTTGGCCTGAACCTCCGCGAGGTCGCCCGCCTTGCGACCGCAATTGAAGCCACGTGTGGTCATGAAGGCGTTGATGCCCGGCCCCAACTCGTCGGGAAGGGGGCGCAGCCAGTTCGCGTCAACCGGCATCGGGGCAGGCCTCGGGGCGAGTGTTGGCGAATGCCGGCACCGCCAGGCAGGCGGCGTTGATGCGCAGGATCGTCGGGTAGGCCTCCAGCGGGCATTCGAAACGCTGCGCGTTGTAGACCTGGGGCACCAGCAGGCAGTCGGCCAGGCCCGGCGCGTCGCCGAAGCAGAAGGCGCCCGCCGTGTGCAACAGCCGCTGCTCGACGATGGCCAGGCCCGTCGCGACCCAGTGGCGGTACCAGGTGTCGATCTGCGCCTGCTCGTGGCCCATGTCGCTCTTCAGGTAGCGCAGCACCCGCAGGTTGTTGATGGGGTGGATGTCGCAGGCAATGTCCATCGCCAGGGCACGCACCTGTGCCCGGGCCACCGCGCCGCGCGGCAGCAGCGGCGGCTCGGGGTGGGTCTCGTCCAGATACTCCAGGATGGCCGTGGACTGGCTCAGCCACTGGCCGTCGTCCAGCTCCAGCGCGGGCACCAGATGCGAGGCCTGCTGCTGCGCGAAGCGGCCGGCGAACTGCTCGTTCTTCTGCAGGTGGATGGACACGTAGTCGGCGTCCAGCCCCTTCAAGGCCAGGCCGATGCGGACACGCCAGGAGGCGGACGAACGGAAGTAGTTGTGCAGCTTCATGGACTGCAATTTAGCGCCTCTAAACTCGTCGGCATGCCCTTCCCCATCCGCCTCAAGCATTGCCCCCACTGCGGCGCCGCCGTGGACTACCGCGTGCCCGCGGATGACAACCGCGAGCGCGCGGTCTGCCCGGCCTGCCACAGCATCCACTATCAAAACCCGCTCAACGTGGTGGGCACGTTGCCGGTCTGGGAAGCCGACGGCCGTGTGCTGCTGTGCCGCCGCGCCATCGAGCCGCGCCACGGGCTGTGGACGCTGCCGGCCGGCTTCATGGAGCTGGGCGAGACCACGGCCGAGGGGGCACTGCGCGAGACGCAGGAAGAGGCCGGCGCCGATGTCGAGATGGGGCCGCTGTACACGCTGCTGAACGTCGTGCGCGTGGGCCAGATCCATCTGTTCTACCGCGCGCGGCTGCGCTCGCTGGTGTTCGACCCGGGGCCCGAGTCGCTGGAAGCCCGGCTGTTCGCCGAGAGCGAGATCCCCTGGGATGAGATTGCCTTCAAGACCACGCGCGAGACGCTGCACTGCTTCTTCGAGGACCGCCGTCAGGGGCGCGATTTCACGTTGCACACCATCGACATCGCCTGAGCGGGCCGGCATCATCGAGACCTACCCCGAGAGAGGCCGGTCATGCCGACACGTCGTCTGTGCATCAGTGCGGGTCTGGGCTGGATGGGCGCTCAGGCGATGGCGCAGCCCAGCCGTGCCGCGCAGCCGCTGCGCGCGGTGGGCTCGCAGTTCGCGCGCATCTTCGAGGGCAGCGAGGGCCAGCCGCCCAAGGGCCTGGCGGTGGACCTGCTGGGTCAGCTGTTCGGCGATGGCCTGCGCTGCGAATGGCTGCCCTGGCCGCGCGCCCAGCTGATGCTGGAACAGGGCGAGGCCGACATCCTCATCGGCCCCTACCGCACGCCGGAGCGCGAGGCGCGCATGTTGTTCAGCGTGCGCTCCTTCTACTCGGACGCGATGGTCTGGTACGCCCGCCGCGGCGACGAGGCGCGCTGGAGCGGCGAGTTCGCCGAGCTGGCCCAAGTGCCGGTGGCCGCCGTGCGCGGCTGGGCCTATGGCAGCCGTTTCGAGCGGCTGAAGACCTCGCTGGCCCAGCTCACCTGGGTGCAGGGTGTGGAGTCGGGCCTGCAGATGCTGACGCGGCGCCGGGTCGAGCTGTTCGCAGCCAACGACCGCAACTGCCAGCCGGTGCTGCAGCGGCTGAACCTGGCCGACGCCATCACCCGTTGCTCGCCGCCGCTGGACGTGCTGCACGGCCACATGGCGTTCGGCCGGAGCGCCGCCGGCGAGGCGCTGTCGCAGCGCTACGACCAGACCTTCGAGCGCTGGTTGCGCAGCGCGGAGGCGAGCGAGCTGTATCGACGCTGGGGCGTCGACAAGCCCGTCACGGCGGCCTAGCGTCCGCCGCCCAGCACCCGCGCCGGCAGCATGACGATGGCGCGCAGCAGGCCGAACACACCATCCACCGCGATGCCCAGCAACCGGAACGGCAGCGTGATCAGCCACACCAGCGGCCACAGCACCAGGGCCAGCAGCGCCAGCGGCCAGCACAGCACGAACAGCACACACCAGAGCAGAAAACCAAACATCGCGGAACTCCAGACTTGACGGCCCCCAACGGGCTTCGAGTCGGACTCTAGGGACGCGGGCCCGCCACCGCCCGCCACTTGCGACGGAACCGCGATCTCGCGGGACGGTCGGTTCAGATGCCCGGCTGGCCGGCGACGTAGCAGGCCGCCAGATTGCGCTCGTCGGCCAGCGTCATCCACGCAAACACGCGCTCGTGCAGCTCGCGGGCCACGGCGTCGCGCGCCTCGGCGACCGGGCCCTGGGCCCAGTCCCAAACACAGATGTCGGCCATCTGCCCGACCGACAGGCCGCCGATCTCGTCGCCCAGTTGCAGCGCCTCGGCCGCGCCGCGCGTGGCGGCGTGCAGCGCGCTCCAGGCCGTCAGCCGCTGGCCGCGCAGCGCCTGCACCTTGTAGGCGTCGCCCATGTTGCGCAGCAGGCTCAGCGAGGTGCCGCCGCCCACGTCGGATGCCAGGCTGACGTTGAACGGCGCCCCCGTCCAGTCGAACAAGCCGCTGCCCAGGAACAGGTTGCTGGACGGGCAATGCGCCACCTGCGCGCCGCGGTCGGCCAGCAGGCGCTTGTCGGTGTCGTCCAGCCAGATGCCGTGGGCCAGGACCGCGCGCTCGTGCACCAGGCCCACGCGGGCATAGACGTCCAGGTAGCTGCGCGCATCCGGGAACAGCTGCGCCACCCACTCGACCTCGGCGCGGTTCTCTGCCACGTGGGTCTGCACGTAGAGGCTGGCGTCGGCCCGGCACAGCGCGCCGGCCATGGCCAGTTGCTCGGGCGTGCTGGTGGGCGCAAAGCGCACCGTCACGGCAAACGCATTGCGGCCCTGGCCGTGGAAGCGGCTGATCAGATCGATGCAGTCCTTCTCGGCCTGCACCACGTCATCGCGCAGCCCGTCGGGCGCGTGGCGGTCCATCAGCACCTTGCCGGTGATCAGCCGCATGCCGCGCGTCGCCGCGCCCTCAAACAGTGCCTCGGCCGAGACCTTGTGCACCGTCGGGAACACCACGGCCGAGGTCGTGCCGCTGGCCAGCAGCGCGTCCAGGAACACCTCGGCACCGTGCCTGGAACGGGCCGGGTCCGCGAACGCGCACTCGGCCGGGAAGGTGTAGCGCTGCAGCCAGTCCAGCAGCTCCGTGCCATAGGAGGCGATGACGTCCAGCTGCGGGCAGTGCACATGCGTGTCGATGAAGCCCGGCAGCACCAGCTTTCCGGCATGGTCCTTGCGCACCCAGGTCTCATCCGGCTCGGCGGCCTGGCGCCCGACGATGCGGCCGTCCTCGATCAGCAGCCAGTGGTCGCGGTCGAAGCGCACCGCCGTGGCGTCCACGTCGCCCCAGGCCGGTGCGGCCGTGAAGTCCAGCAGATCGCCACGCAATGCCCATCGGCGCGGGGCGTCAGATGATTTTTCCTGGTTAGTAAAACTCATATGGCAATTCTGAGGCAAGGCGGGAGAATCGACGCCAGCATGAATACCCGCCCCATCCGTTTCTTCCACCGCGGCGAGGTCGTCGCGGTGGATGGTTTGCCCACGACGACCACCGTCCTGCAATACCTGCGCGAGCACGCCGCCTGCACCGGCACCAAGGAAGGCTGTGCCGAGGGCGACTGCGGCGCCTGCACCGTCATCCAGGGCGAGCTGGACGCCGCAGGGCAACTGCAGCTACGCAATGTCAATGCCTGCACGCAGTTCCTGCCCACGCTGGACGGCCGCGCGCTGCTGACGGTGGAGGACCTGGGCGGCCCCGCTAAGCTCAACCCCGCGCAGCAGGCGCTGGTGGACTGCCACGGCTCGCAATGCGGCTTCTGCACGCCGGGCTTCGTCATGAGCCTGACCGCCTGCTACGAGGCCCACCGGGCCTGCGGCACGCGGCCGGACCGCCAGCAACTGGCCGACGCGCTGGCCGGAAACCTGTGCCGCTGCACCGGCTACCGTCCCATCCTGGATGCCGGCGAGGCCATGTTCGACGCACCGGCGCGCTGCCTGGACCGCGCACCCATCGTCGCCGCGCTGCAGGCCTTGCAGGCCGACGAGCCGCTGGACTACACGCACGACGGCGCCTGCTTCAACGCGCCGCAGACGGTGCCCGACCTGGCCCTGCTGCGCGAGACCTACCCGGCCGCGACGCTGCTGGCCGGCTCCACCGACATCGGCCTGTGGGTCAACAAGCAGTTCCGCGAGCTGCCGCACCTGATCTACACCGGCCGCGTGGACGCACTGCGCGAGATCCGCGACGAGGACTTCCACGGCCAGCCGGGCCTGTGGATTGGCGCGGCTGCGTCACTGGAGGACGCCTGGGCCACGCTCACCGAACTCGCGCCGTCGCTGGCCGAGCTGTGGCGGCGCTTTGCGTCGCCGCCGGTGCGGCATGCCGGGACTCTCGGCGGCAACATCGCCAACGGCTCGCCCATCGGCGACGGCGCACCGGCGCTGATCGCGCTGGGCGCCGAGGTCGTGCTGCGCAAGGGCACACAGCAGCGTCGCCTGCCGCTGGAAGCCTTCTACCTGGACTACATGAAGAAGGACTTGCAGCCCGGCGAATTCGTCGAGGCGCTGCACCTGCCTCGCCCCGACATGAGCTGGGCCGTCTCGACGCACAAGATCTCCAAGCGGCACGACAGCGACATCTCCGCCGTCTGCGCCGTGCTCGCGCTGCAGCTGCGCAACGGCACGGTGCAGCAGGCGCGCTTCGTGTTCGGCGGCATGGCGGGCATCGTCAAACGCGCCGCGGCGGCCGAAGCGGCCGTGGTGGGCCAGCCCTGGGTCGAGGCCACCGCCGAAGCGGCCGCGCTGGCGCTGCCGCAGGACTTCCAGCCGCTGACCGACATGCGCGCCAGCGACGGCTACCGCCTGAAGGTCGCGCAGAACCTGCTGCGCAAGCTGTGGCTGGAGACGCTGGACCGCCGCACGATCACCGTCTGGCGTTCGGGGAGGCTGGCCGCATGAACAAGCCCGAAACGCTGCCGATGCCCGCGCCCGTGGTCGGCACATCCCGGCCACACGAGTCCGCGCACCTGCACGTCAGCGGCACCGCACCGTACACGGACGACCTGCCCGAGCCCGCCGGCACGCTGCATGCCGCGCTGGGCCTGTCGCCCCTCGCGCACGGCAAGCTGACGGCTATCGACCTGGAGCGCGTCCGACGCATGCCCGGCGTCGTCGCCGTGCTGAGCGCGGCGGACATCCCGGCCGAGAACAACTGCGGCCCGCTGCTGCATGACGACCCCATCCTGGCAGCCGACGAACTGCGCTACGTGGGCCAGCCGGTGTTCGCCGTCATCGCGACGAACCGCGAGTTGGCGCGTCGCGCGGCGGCACTCGCCAAGCAGGTCATCCAGGCCGAGGCACTGCCGCCCCTCCTGACCGCGCTCGAAGCGCACGCCGCCGGCCAGTACGTGCTGCCGCCCATGCACCTGACGCGCGGCGAGCCGGCCGCCCACCTCGCCACCGCGCCGCACCGCCTGCAAGGCACATGGAGCCTGGGCGGCCAGGAGCAGTTCTACCTGGAGGGCCAGATCAGCCTGGCCGTGCCGCAGGAAGGCGGCGAAGGCCTGCTGGTGCACTGCTCCACACAGCACCCCAGCGAGATGCAGCAGCTGGTCGCGCATTGCCTGGGCTGGCACGCGCACCGCGTGGCCGTGCAGTGCCGGCGCATGGGCGGCGGCTTCGGCGGCAAGGAATCGCAGTCCGCGCTGTTCGCGTGCGTCGCGTCCATCGCCGCGCTGAAGCTGGGCAAGCCGGTCAAGCTGCGCGTGGACCGCGACGACGACTTCCTCATCACCGGCCGCCGCCATGGCTTCGACTACCGCTGGGACGTGGGCTTCGACGATGAGGGCCGCATCCTCGCCGTGGACATCGACCTGATCTCCAACGCCGGCCACAGCGCCGACCTGTCCGCGCCGGTCATGGCCCGCGCGCTGTGCCACTTCGACAACGCCTACTGGCTGCCGCACGTGGCCATGCACGGCTTCTGCGCCAAGACGAACACGCAGAGCAACACCGCCTTCCGCGGCTTCGGCGGCCCGCAGGGTGCCATCGCCATCGAGATGATCTTGGACGGCGTCGCTCGCCGGCTGGGGCTGGACGGCACCACGGTGCGCGAACGCAACTTCTATGCGGCCGGCCAGGACATGACACCTTACGGCCAGCAGGTCGAGGAGCTGCACGCCCAGGCGCTGACGGCGCAACTGCTGGCCAGCAGCCGCTACGCGGAGCGCCGCGCCGAGATCGCCGCGTTCAATGCATCCAGCCGCGTGCTGAAGAAGGGCATCGCCTTCACGCCGGTCAAGTTCGGCATCTCCTTCAACGTGGCCCACCTGAACCAGGCCGGCGCGCTGGTGCACGTCTACACCGACGGCTCCGTGCTGGTGAACCACGGCGGCACCGAGATGGGACAGGGGCTGAACACCAAGGTCGCGCAAGTCGTCGCGCACGAGCTGGGCCTGCCCTTCTCGGCCGTGCGCTGCTCGGCCACCGACACCAGCAAGGTCGCCAACACCTCGGCCACGGCAGCCTCCACCGGCAGCGACCTGAACGGCAAGGCCGCGCAGGATGCGGCGCGCAAGATCAAGGCGCGGCTGGCGGCGCTCGCAGCCGAGCGCTTCGGCTGCGCGGCGGAGTTGGTCGCGTTCATCGACGGCCAGGTCAGCGGCGGCGGGCACAGCCTGCCGTTCACCGAGCTGGTCGCCGCGGCGTATCTGAAGCGCATCCAGCTGTGGAGCGACGGTTTCTACGCTACGCCCGGCCTGCACTGGGACAAGGCCAAGCTGCAAGGCCACCCGTTCTACTACTACGCCTGGGGCGGCGCCGTCTGCGAGGCGCTGGTGGACACGCTGACCGGCGAGAGCCGCATCACGCGGGCCGACCTGCTGCATGACGTGGGCACCAGCCTGAATCCGGCGCTGGACATCGGCCAGATCGAAGGCGGCTTCATCCAGGGCATGGGCTGGCTGACGATGGAGGAGCTGGTGTGGCATCCCACCACCGGCCTGCTGACCACGCACGCGCCCAGCACCTACAAGATCCCGACCGCCAACGACTGCCCCACCGAGTTCCGCACCGAGCTGTTCGGCGTGGCCAACGCCAGCGAGACCATCCACCGCAGCAAGGCCGTCGGCGAGCCGCCGCTGCTGCTGGGCTTTGCGGCGCTGCTGGCCATCAAGGACGCGTGCGCGGCCTGCGGGCCCGAGGGCTGCGACCCGCCGCTGCAGGCGCCGGCCACGGCCGAGGCGGTGCTGACAGCCATAGACTCCGTGCGATGAAACTCGCCGTCAGCATCGCCGCACTCGCCCTCGCCCTGACGGGCTGCGCCGCCGTCAAGCCACCTGCTCCGCAGATCATCAGCGTCGAGACCTGGGGCGGCACGCCGGCCAGCGCACCGGCGCCGGCGCAGCAGATCAGCAAGATCACGATCCACCACCAGGGTGAAATCTGGAAGGACGGCACGGACGTCGAGAACTACCTGCGCCGGCTGCAGCAGTGGTCACGCCTGACCAAGCGCTGGGCCGACATCCCTTACCACTACGTCATCGCGCCCGACGGCCGCATCTACGCGGCCCGCCCGCTGCAGCAGGCCGGCGACACCAACACCGAGTACGACCCGCGCGGCCACGCGCTGGTCATGCTGGTCGGCAACTTCGAGGAACAGCAGCCCACGCCCGCGCAGTTGAACGCAGCCGTCGAGCTGACCGCCTGGCTGGCACGCGAGAACAAGCTGGGGCTGGACGACATCGCCAGCCACAAGGACTACAGCCGGCAGACCGTCTGCCCGGGGAAGAACCTGTATGCCTATCTGGAATCGGGCTGGTTCAAGACTGAGGTGGGGCGGGCGCTCGAAGGGCGTTGATCTGTAACCGCCTGCATGATGACTGGGCTATGCACCCCAGTTTTCAGGGTCGACCTCAGTATGCAGCGATGGCTGCCGAAGACCGCCGCCTTCGCCTGCAGGGATACAAGGTCTACCGTTTCGGAACAGCGGAGTTCACCGACGTCGAGAAGGTCTAGGGTGACTAAGCATCGGAAGACTGGCTCCCGATTACTGATAACCGAGCCTCCGTTTCCAGCATCAGCTCTCCCGAACTGCGCTCCAGCGCTCTCGCGGCACCGATGGTGTATTCGGGCGGCCCTAAGAGGGCGCGCCGTCACAGTGGTCTCGATGACCGAATCTAGGCAATCGACGCAAGAAACTGTGCCGCACGGCGTGACCTTTGTGCGGCCGGTAGTTGGTACAGCGCCTCCAGCAGTTTCGCAACCTCGTCGTCTTCGCAATAAAGGTACGGAAGCGACACGCCAAGGGCTTCGGCGATCAGCCTTGCGGTAGCAACAGCCGGCTCATGAATCCCGAGCTCATACCGGCTGATCCTTGCCCGGCTACTGGATTCATCAATGCCGATGAGTACACCCACCTTCTCCTGAGACCAGCCAAGCGCCTCTCGGCGAGCGCGCATTCGTCGCCCGACAACGGTTGTCGCTGAAATCTCACCACCTTCCATGTCACGAGTCTCGTAACAGGTGCATAATTGGTCGTCACGAAATACGTGACATTGCCATCTGCGAGATAGCCATGAGGGAGCGACCTATGTCCTACTTCTTCTGGGAATCAGGCCGCTGGTTCAGCGGCGCACTCTGCCGCCGGTACTTGGTCGTCCGGTTCGACACGCTGCGCGTCCCCACGCGTCATCAAGAGTCGATCGCGGACGTCCAATGGCACTGGGCGATTGGCCTCTTCACGGACGGCCAGTTCGAGGTTCTGGGTGCCTGGCGCGATGAAGGCGCTGCGACGCCACGGCGGATCGCCACCGACCTCCATCACCGAGGTGTCGAGCGGATCAAGGCGCTGGCCGGCGCAGACGGTCTGACCGCCGCCATGGGGTGCTTCCGCCCGCAGGCCTGCCGCCGGAGCACGGCAGAACTCACCGAGGCCAGCGCTCTTGGCCCTCGCATGCGGCAGGCCGTCCACTGGACCGACACGGCAGCGCAGCGCCTTCAGGATCGCATGCAACGTGTCGTTCGGAACCACGGGCCGTTTGACGACGACGCAGCCGCGGCCGACGTCATCGCGCAGGCGTTCCAGCGCACAGACCGCGATCTGCTGCATGACCGTTGGGATCGCAAGCACCCTGCGCCCTATGGCCAAGGTGCCTTCGTTGCTTCGCTGGCGGCTGCGGCCTGATCACCATGTCGGCGCGGCTGCTGAAGAACTGGCAGGACGTCCTGGCCAAGGTGCGAGG
>DASWWC010000171.1:0-41530 GCA_036401055.1 Roseateles sp. | reverse complement strand
GTGCCCGCACCGGTGCCGCCGCCGTCGTCGCCTGCTTCGGGCCTGGCGCCGCTGGCCGCGTCCTCGGGCAGCGGCGATCTGCCGCGCAGCCGCGCCACCGCGCAGGCCGACGAGGTCATGGCCCAGCTGCAGCGCGTGCTGGCCCGCAACGTGCCGGGCTTTCCCGTCACCCGCAGCCAGGTGCCGGCCCGGCCCGGTGTCGGCAAGCCCAGCCTTTCCGGACTGGGGGGCGGCGAGGCCCATTCCACCGGCCAGGCCAAGCCCGCGCTGGCGGATGCGCCGGTCGTCGCGCCTGCGCCGTCGCCGCGCCTGATGGGCGCCATCAAACACGCCCAGGAATCGTTGCAGCGCCGGCCCGGCATGGGCGCCGCCGCCGCAGACACGGGCGGTGGGCACCAGAGCGCGCCGCGCGCGCTGGAGGAGATCGGCGCCCGCAACCAGGCCTTCAAGCAGGTCTTGAAGCAGGCCGCCAGCACGCCGGCCGAGCGCGCCACCATCGAGATCGTCGCGATGATGTTCCAGAGCATCCTGACCGAGGAGCGCATCCCGGCCACGGTGCGGGTCTGGTTCGCGCGGCTGCAGATGCCGGTGCTGCGCGTGGCGGTCAGCGAGCCCGATTTCTTTGCCGCCGCCGACCACCCGGCGCGCCGCCTCATCGACCGCATGGGCGCCTGCGTGATGGGCTTCAACACGGCCCAGGCCAGCAGCCCCGGCGCCGAGCGCGCCAGCAACGACGCGCTGGAGCGCGAGATCAAGCGCATCGTGCAGGTCGTCGAGGCCTACCCCGACACCGGCCGGCGCGTCTTCTCCACCGTGCTGACCGAGTTCGAGAAATTCCTCGATCACTACTTCGAGAACGAGAACCAGGCCTCGCGCCGCGGCGTGTCGCTGGCGCAGCAGGTCGAGCAGCGCGAGACGCTGGCCATCCAGTACACCATCGAGCTGCGCAAGATGCTGTCCGAGGTGCCGGTGCAGGACGGCGTGCGCGACTTCCTGTTCCACGTCTGGGCCGACGTGCTGGCGGTCACCGCGGTGCGCTCCGGCGCGCAGGCCGACGTCACCAAGGCCATGAAGCGCGCCGCCGCCGACCTGATCTGGAGCGCCAGCGCCAAGTCGTCCCGCGAGGAGCGTGCCGACGTCATCCGCCGTCTGCCGCCGCTGCTGAAAACTCTGCGCGACGGCATGAGCCATGCCGGCCTGCCCATCGAGAAGCAGGACGAGCACGTGCGCCAGCTGAACAACGCGCTGGCCGCGGCGTTCACGGCCAAGACGGCTGCCATCCCGCGCGAGCGCCTGGACGAGCTGATGGATCAGCTGGAGACGCTGGAGGCCATGCTGCCCGAGGACGTCGAGGGCGACAACCATGTCGACGAGATGCTGGTGCGCGACCTGTCGGGCCACGAGTCCGAGGGCATGGAGGTCGTCGCCGAAGGCGGCTCGGCGCCGACGCCGGCCATGGTGGCCTGGGCGCGCGAGCTGCAGGTGGGCGGCTGGTTCATGCTGGACTACCGCGGCCGCAACGAGCAGGTCCAGCTGGCCTGGCGCGGCCTGCGCAAGCAGCTGGCGCTGTTCGTCACGCCCAAGGGCCGCGGCGTGCTGTTCTCACTGAACCGCATGGCGGCCTTCCTGCAGGCCGGCCTGCTGCTGCCGGCCCAGGACGAGGCGCTGACCGTGCAGGCCACGCGCAAGGCGCTGGCCAAGCTGGACGCCGATCCCGACCAACTCCTGAAATGAAAAACGGCGCCTGGGGCGCCGTTTTGCCGGGGGACCGCGGGGTCAGTGGATCAGTCGATCCTCGGGGTCGACGAACAACTCGTCCAGGATCAGTGCGTCGGGCTCCTCGCCCAGGCTCCAGAAGACCATCAGCACGATGATTTTCAGGTCTTCCAGGTCCATGGGATTGCCGCCGATGGCCATGGCGCGGTCGATGACCATCTCGCGCATGGGGCCGGGCAGCACGCCGGCGGATTCGAGGAAGCTGATGAAACTGATGGAGGCTTCGCCCAGGTGCTCCATCTCGGCGCCCGAGTAGACGCGCATGGCGTACTCGCTCTGCTCGCCGTGGTAGGTGTCACCTGCGGCAGCAAGACCGTCCAGCCAGCTCAAGGCCTCCTGGATCTCGTCGGTCTCGAAGCCCACCGCCGAGAGCTTGCGCGTCAGCTGCGCATGGTCGGGGCAGGCGTCCGGGCGCCAGTAGGTCTCGTAGAGATAAACCAGGACATCGAACATCGTGAGGGGATGATAGCCCAGCGTTTCGGCCGGGCCGGCTGCGAATAACCCCTCGGATCGGGCTCTGATATCCGCGGTTAAGCTCGTCAGCCCTGTCCACGCCGCTGGTACAGCTGGCCCGCCAGCCGCGCCACCTGGCCGTCCAGTTCCAGCTCCAGCAGCGCCGCGCTCAGCTCGGCCGCCGGCCAGCCGCTGCGGGCCATCAGGGCGTCCAGGCTGACGGGGTCGAAGCCCATGGTGTCCAGCAGCGCCTGCTGCTCGTGCGGGGCTTCGTCGATGACCGGCGCGGCGGGTGCCGGCTGCCCCGACAACTCCTCCAGCACGTCCTCGGCCGACTCGACCAGCTTGGCGCCCTGGCGGATCAGCGCATGGCAGCCGCGCGACTGCGGCGAGTGGATGGAGCCGGGAATGGCGAACACCTCGCGTCCGGCTTCGCTGGCCAGTCGGGCCGTGATCAGCGAGCCCGACTGCACGGCGGCCTCGACGACCAGGCAGCCTTGACTCAGCCCGGCAATGATGCGGTTGCGCCTGGGGAAATTGGCCTGCAGCACCGGCATGCCCAGCGCGTACTCGCTGACGACGAGGCCGCCGCTGGCCAGCAGCCGGGCGGCGAGCTTTTCGTTGCGCCGCGGGTAGACCTGATCCAGCCCGGTTCCGACGACGGCGATCGTGGCGCCGCCCGCATCCAGCGCGCCTTCGTGGGCGGCGGCGTCCACGCCCAGTGCCAGGCCCGAGACGATGGTGTAGCCGTCCCGCGCCAGCGCACGGGCGAAGGCGCGGGCGTTGTCGGCGCCCTGGGCGGTGGGGTTGCGGCTGCCCACGATGGCCAGCGACGGCGTCGCCAGCAGCTCGCGCCGGCCCTGCAGCCACAGCAGCAGCGGCGGATCGGCGGTGGCCAGCAACTGCGGCGGATAGTCCGGGTCACCCAGCGTCAGCAGCGCGTGGCCGGGCTCGGACAGCCAGGGTCCGGCCTTGGCGATCAGCTCGGGCAAATGGTCGGGCGGCCGGTTGAAGGCCTCCCGCTGCTTGGGTGCCAGCGCCTGATCCAGCGCGGCGGCCGGCAGCTCGAACACCGCCTCGGCGCCGCCCGCCATTGCCAGCAGGCGCCGGGCGGCGGCGGGGCCGAGGCTTTCGGTCAGCCGCAGCCAGGCGGCCAGCTCGGCCGGCGCCAGCATCTCAGGGTTCGGTGAAACGGTCGCCGGGCTTGACCGGCTCTTTCACCGAGATGATCAGCGCGTAGGACACGCGCTCGTAGACCTCGAAGACGAACAGCACGCCGTGGCGTTCGTCGGGCAGCTTGATGGCTTCGGGCTTTCCGCCCGTCTTGTCGGTGACGCGCTCGCCGTCGCGCCACAGCGCGAACACGTGCCCGCGCTCCATGCCGTCGCGCTTGCCGCGGTTCAGCGCGACGATCTGGTTCTGGCCCGCGTTCAGCGCCTCGCCGTAGACGGACACGATCTGGCCCGTCATGGGCCGGTCGGGTGCGTGGGGCACATAGCGCTCCAGGTTGCGCTGCGGCGCCGGAGCCAGGCGGTCGCCGATGCCCACTTCCTGCTTGACCTGCTTGATCTGCAGCGTGGCCGGTACGACCTCGGTCTTGCCACCGGGGAGTTGGCGGTCCTCACCGGCGCGGATCAGGTCGGCGGTGCCGACGTAGGGCGCTTCGTAGCCGAGGATCTCCTGGGTGGTCGGGTCCTTCAGCGGGCGGGCGTTGCGGAAGATGCGGAAGTCCGTCGCGCCGGCGAAGTCGCCGCGCGCGTAGGCCAGGTCGCCCCGGCCCAGCAGCACATGACCCTCCTGGGCCGCCACGATGCGCGGCGCCGTCGCGAGCACGTCGGTGTCGAACACGACCGCGTCGGTCAGGAAGGGCTGGATCAGGTGCAGCGGGATGGTGGGGATGGGGTTGCCGTCCAGCGGCGAGACGCGCATCTGCGGGCTCAGCTTGACCGTGTCGCCGGCGCCGCCGCCCACGCGCTGGCCGACCTGCAGCCGGGCGCGGCCGTCGGCCTTGACCAGGAACAGCACCTGGCCCGGGTAGATCAGATGGGGGTTGCGGATCTGGTCGCGGTTCATGCCCCACAGCTCGGGCCAGCGCCACGGGCTCTTCAGGAACAGGCCGGAGATGTCCCACAGCGTGTCGCCGGCCTTCACCGTGTGGCTGTCGGGCGCGTTGGATGCCAGCTCGGACAGCGGAACGCCGGCACTGGCGACCTGTTCGGCCACACGGCGCTGGTCGGCCGTGATGGGCAGCGAACTGGTCTGGGCCCAGGCCGAGGTCAGCGCGAGGGTCAGGCAGGCCGCAACAATGTGGGCGGGGCGGGCAGCGGGCATCGGGCGCGGTCTCCGAGGGGATTGCCGGATCGGCGAAAATCCGGGTGATTCTGCCCGCATTCAACCCGGCCGGCTTCCGCTTGCGAGTGCTTACAAAGCGCCCGCCGTGGCCGCGGCCCCACAACTCATGGCCCAGCTCAACATCCTCCGCTTCCCCGACCCGCGCCTGCACACCGTCGCCAAGCCCGTGGCCGAGGTGGACGCCCGCATCCGCCAGCTCGTCGACGACATGCTGGAGACCATGTACGCCGCCGACGGCGTGGGCCTGGCCGCCACGCAGGTGGACGTGCACGAGCGCGTGGTCGTCATCGACACCTCGCAGGACCGCGACACGCCGCGCGTGCTGATCAATCCCGAGATCATCAAGCGCAGCGAGCGCCTGGTGGACGGCGAGGAGGGCTGCCTGTCCGTGCCCACCATCTACGACAAGGTGCAGCGCCATGCCGAGGTCACGGTGCGCGCCACCAACCGCGACGGCGAGGTCTACGAGTTCGACGCCGACGGCCTGCTGGCCGTGTGCGTGCAGCACGAGCTGGACCACCTGCTGGGCAAGGTCTTCGTCGAATACCTGAGCCCGCTGAAGCGCGACCGCATCAAGACCAAGATGATCAAGAAGACGCGCGAGGACGAGGCCGAGGCCAAGAAGCGCAGCCAGAGGTTCTGATGCGCATCGTCTTTGCCGGCACGCCGGAGTTCGCCGCTGTCGCGCTGGACGCGCTGCTGGCCGCCGGCTTCACCGTGCCGCTGGTGCTGACCCAGCCCGACCGCCCCGCCGGCCGCGGCATGAAGCTGCAGGCCTCGGCGGTCAAGCAGCGCGCGATGGCGGCCGGCATTCCGGTCGCTCAACCACAAGGCCTGAAACTGGACGGCAAGTACGCCACCGACGCCGCTGCGGCGCGCGAGGCGCTGCTGGCGGCCGACGCGGACGTGATGGTCGTGGCCGCCTACGGCCTGATCCTGCCGCAGTGGGTGCTGGATCTGCCCCGGCGCGGCTGCCTGAACATCCATGCCTCGCTGCTGCCGCGCTGGCGCGGCGCGGCACCCATCCACCGCGCCATCGAGGCCGGCGACGCCGAGACCGGCATCACCATCATGCAGATGGACGCGGGCCTGGACACCGGCGACATGCTGCTCATCGGCCGCGAGCCCATCCGCGCCGACGACACGACGGCCGTTTTGCACGACCGCCTGGCCGGCATGGGCGGCCGGCTCATCGTCGAAGCGCTACAAGCGGCCTCGCTGACCCGCACGCCGCAGCCGGCCGACGGCGTCACCTACGCCCACAAGATCGAGAAGGTCGAAAGCAGCATCGATTGGACGCAGCCTGCCGCCGAGATCGAGCGGCGCCTGCGCGCGTTCGACCCCTTCCCTGGCGGCGTCGCGATGCTGGCCGGCGAGGTGGTCAAGGTCTGGCGCGCCGAGCTGGCCGCAGGGCAGGGCGCGCCGGGCGAGGTCATCGCGCCGGGCCCGGTCGTCGCCTGCGGCGAGGGTGCGCTGAAGCTGACCGAGCTGCAGCGCGCCGGCGGCAAGCGCGGGCCGGCGGCGGCCTTCCTGCAGGCGCGGCCTGTTTCGATCGGCGAGCGCTTCGACACCGCTTGAAATCCGGCGGGCGTGGCACTATCTGCCACGTCGTTGTTCACCCACTGGAGTTCCCTGCCATGTTCAATCTCGTGAAGACCGCCATCCTGATGGCCGCCATCACGGCGCTGTTCATGGCCGTCGGCGCCATGATCGGCGGCCAGACCGGCATGCTGATCGCGCTGCTGGTGGCCGTCGGCATGAACTTCTTCAGCTACTGGTTCTCCGCGGACATGGTGCTGAAGATGTACAACGCCCGCGAGGTGGATGCGTCGTCGGCGCCGCAGTTCTACGGCATGGTGGCCGAGCTGGCACAGCGCGCCAACCTGCCCATGCCGCGCGTCTACCTGATCGACGAGCAGGCGCCCAACGCCTTCGCCACCGGCCGCAACCCCGAGCACGCCGCCGTCGCCGCGACCACCGGCATCCTGCGCGTGCTGTCCGAGCGCGAGCTGCGCGGCGTCATGGCGCACGAGCTGGCCCACGTGGCGCACCGTGACATCCTGATCAGCACCATCAGCGCGACCATGGCCGGTGCGATCTCCATGCTAGCCAACTTCGCGGCCTTCTTCGGCGGGCGTGACGAGCATGGCCGCCCGACCAATCCCATCGCGGGCATCGCCGTGGCCATCCTGGCGCCGCTGGCGGCCAGCCTGATCCAGATGGCCATCAGCCGCGCCCGCGAGTTCGAGGCCGACCGCGGCGGCGCCGAGATCTCCGGCGACCCGGCCGCGCTGGCGTCGGCGCTGGACAAGATCCACCGCTACGCCCAGGGCATCCCGATGGCGCCGGCCGAGGCCCACCCCGAGACGGCGCAGATGATGATCATGAACCCGCTGTCCGGCGGCGGCCTGCGCGGGCTGTTCTCCACCCACCCGGCCACCGAGGAGCGCGTGGCGCGCCTGATGGAGATGGCCCGGCAGGGCGGTGGCCGGCGCTGATTCAAGTTCCCGCCCGCGCCGCCGATACCTGAGCCATGAAGCGCGTTCTTCTCGTTCTGCCCCTGCTCGCGGCTCTGTCGGCCTGCGAGCAGCTGGGCATTGAGGACCCGGTCAAGACCGCGGCGGCCAAGGAGGCCGAGGGCAAGGCCATCGGCAGCGCCTGCCGTCACGCGATGCGCGCCATTGAGGACTGCTATGTGCTGAACCCCAAGGCGCAGAAGGCGGCCGTCTATACCGGTTGGCGCGAGATGGACGAGTACATGCGCGAGAACAAGCTGGAAGGCGTGGCCCCCGTGGTGCCGCGCCCAGGCAGCGTGAAGCCGCCGGCAGAAGAGGAAGAAGAGGCCCGGCCGGCCGCCAAGACCGCGGAGAAGGCCTCGCCCGCCAAGGCGCCCTGACCAGCGCCTCCAGCTGCATTTCATGCCCGCCATCCTGCGCATCGTCGCGCGGGGCTGGGGCCGGGCGGGGCGGGTCGGCAAGATGCAGCCATCGCAATCTTGATGGAGCCCGCCATGAACACTTCCCGCCGTCTGTTCGCCCTCGGTGTCGTCAGCGCTGCCGTCCTCTGCGGCTCGGCCCAGGCCTGGAGCTGGAACAACAAGGGTGAGCGCATCACCGGCAACGGCGACATCACCACCGAGGCGCGCACCACCGGCAGCTTCGACGGCGTGTCGCTCAGCGGCGGCTTCAACGTGGTCATCCGCCAAGGCGCGGGCAACAAGGTCGAGCTCAAGGCCGACCGCAACCTGCTGCCCTACATCGAGACCGAGCTGGACGGCCGCACGCTGCGCATCCAGCCCAAGAAGGGCTACAACCTGTCGACGAGCACGTCCCCCAGCTTCACCATCGAGATGCCGGCGCTGCGCGCCGTGGCGGTGGCGGGTTCCGGCACCATCAAGGTCGAGGCGATGAAGACGGGCGGCGTCGAAGCCGCCATCGCCGGCTCCGGCGACATCCGCTTCGCCAACCTGGATGCGGAGCGCCTGAGCATGAAGGTCAGCGGCAGCGGCGACATCGTCGCCGCCGGTCGCGCGGCGAATGCGACGGTCTCCATCGCCGGCAGCGGTGATGTGAAGGCTGCCGACTTCGCCGCCGAGGAGGTCAAGGTCAGCATCGCCGGCAGCGGCGACGCGCAGGTGCAGGCGACCAAGGCGCTGAAAGTCTCCATCGCCGGCAGCGGCGACGTGAAGTACGTCGGCTCGCCCGAGATCAGTTCCTCCGTCGCCGGCAGCGGCAAAGTCCGCCGTCTGGAGAAGTGATGGCCGTCCCGCCGAGAATGGCGGGATGCAGTTGATCGACAAACTGCGCACGCTGGCGGCGGATGACGATTTCCGCCAGGGCGCGCGCGACATGGCCTCCCCATCGCTGGGGCTGGCCGCCTGGGGCCTGGTGACGGGCATCACGATGGTCAAGAGCGGCCTCAGCCTGCCGCTGGCCATGGGCATGTCGCTGCTGGTGTTCGCCGGCAGCGCGCAGCTGACGGCGCTGCCGCTGATCGCCGCGGGCGCGCCGCTGTGGGTGCTGATGGCCACGGCCTTCTGCGTGAACCTGCGCTTTGTCATCTTCAGCGCGCAGTGGCGTCACTACTTCGGCCACCTGCCGCGTGCGAAGCGACTGTCGCTGACCTACTTCGCGGCCGACCTGAACTTCGTCTACTTCGTGAAGCGCTACCCCGACCCGCAGCCGGCGCCGGGCCAGCAGCGCTATTTCTGGGGCGGCGTGGCCGTGAACTGGCCCACCTGGCAGCTGAGCGCCTTCACCGGCATCCTGCTGGCCGACCGCATCCCACCGCACTGGGGCATAGGCTTTGCCGGCGTGATGGCGCTGCTGGGCCTGTCGTACTCGCTGCTGACCGAGCGCATGCTGTGGTGGGTGGCGGTCACGGCGGGCGCCGTGTCCATCGCGACCTACTCGCTGCCGCTGAAGCTCAACATCCTGTGCGCCATCGTGGCCGCTGGGGCCGTCGGCTGGTGGCTGGATGCGCGAAAGGGTCGCTCATGACGGAGTGGATGACCTGGATCGCGCTGGTGGGCCTGGGGGCCATCACCGTGGTGACGCGCGGCTTTTTCATGATCGGCAGCGAGCCGCTGCCCACGCCAGACTGGCTTCGCGAGTTGTTGAAGGTGGCTCCGCTGGCGGCGCTGGTGGCTGTCGTCGCGCCGGAGATCTTCATGACGCAAGGGCAGGTCATCACGACCTGGCAGGACGCGCGCTGGCCCGCGGCGCTGGCCGCGACGGCCTACTACTTCTGGCGCCGGGATCTGCTGGGCACCATCCTCGTGGGCATGGCCGTGATGCTGCCCCTGAAACTCGGCTTGGGTTGGTAACCGTGCGGGAACGGCGGGCGGCGAGAATCGCGCCAGTTTTTCTCAACGAGACCTGCCCGACCATGAACGTCATCCGCTTCTCCGACCTGATCGCCGCCGGCAAGGTGGCCGGCCAGCGCGTCTTCATCCGCGCCGACCTGAACGTGCCGCAGGACGACAACGGCAAGATCACCGAGGACACCCGCATCCGCGCGTCGCTGCCCGCCATCCAGATGGCGCTGGACGCCGGTGCGGCCGTCATGGTCACGTCTCACCTGGGCCGCCCGACCGAGGGCGAGTTCAAGCCCGAGGATTCGCTGGCGCCCGTGGCCGCGCGCATGGCCGAGCTGCTGGGCCGTCCCGTGCCCCTGAAGGGCGGCTGGGTCGATGGCGTGGACGTGGCCCCGGGCGAGCTGGTGCTGCTGGAGAACTGCCGCGTCAACCAGGGCGAGAAGAAGTGCAGCGAGGAGCTGTCGCGCAAGCTCGCGGCGCTCTGCGATATCTTCGTGCACGATGCCTTCGGCACCGCCCACCGCGCCGAGGCCACGACCTACGGCATCGCCAAGTTCGCCAAGGTCGCCTGCGCTGGCCCGCTGCTGGCCGCCGAGATCGACGCCATCTCCAAGGCGCTGGCCAACCCCAAGCGCCCGCTGCTCGCCATCGTGGCCGGCTCCAAGGTGTCGACCAAGCTGACCATCCTGCAAAGCCTGTCCAAGAACGTGGACGGCCTCATCGTCGGCGGCGGCATCGCCAACACCTTCATGCTGGCCGCCGGCCTGAAGATCGGCAAATCGCTGGCCGAGCCGGACTTGGTCGATCAGGCCAAGGCCGTCATCGCCGCGATGGCCGCGCGCGGCGCCGCCGTGCCCATCCCTGAAGACGTCGTCTGCGCGAAGAAGTTTGCCGCCGATGCCGAAGCCACCGTCAAGGCCGCCACCGATGTGGCCGACGACGACCTGATCCTGGACATCGGCCCCAAGACCGCCGCCAAGCTGGCCGAGCAGCTGAAGGCTGCGGGCACCATCGTCTGGAACGGTCCGGTCGGCGTGTTCGAGTTCGACGCCTTCGCCCACGGCACCGAGACGCTGGCCCGCGCCATCGCCGACAGCAGCGCCTTCAGCATCGCCGGTGGCGGCGACACGCTGGCGGCCATTGCCAAGTACGGCATCGAGAAGGAGGTCGGCTATATCTCCACCGGCGGCGGCGCCTTCCTGGAAGTGCTGGAAGGCAAGACGCTGCCGGCCTTCGAGATCCTCAGCCAGCGGGCGGCTGGCTGATTCTGGATCGCCAGCGCGCTGCGGGCTGACCGCTGCTTCCAGGGCCCCGACCGGGGCCCTCTTTCATGCGTCTGGGGATATCGCCTTCGGCATGACTCGCCAAGAAACTCGCATCAAGCGCGGCTGAAACGCGGCGTAACCTCCCGGCTTCCCACCGAGAGAGACGCCGCCATGGAAAAGAACAACACCCCCTTGTCGCCTGCCGAAGCCGCGCTGCGCGATGCCGCCCTGGAGTACCACCGCGCGCCCACGCGCGGCAAGATCTCGGTGACGCCGACCAAGGCCCTCAGCAACCAGCGCGATCTGTCGCTGGCCTACTCGCCAGGCGTCGCCTACCCCTGCCTGGACATCGAGCGCGACCCGGCGCTGGCGGCCGACTACACGTCGCGCGGCAACTTGGTGGGCGTCATCACCAACGGCACGGCCGTGCTGGGCCTGGGCGACATCGGCCCGCTGGCCGCCAAGCCGGTCATGGAAGGCAAGGGCTGTTTGTTCAAGAAGTTCGCCGGCATCGACGTCTTCGACATCGAACTGGCCGAGCGTGACCCCGACAAGCTGGTGGACATCATCGCGGCGATGGAGCCCACGCTGGGCGGCATCAACCTCGAAGACATCAAGGCGCCCGAGTGCTTCTACATCGAGCGCGAGCTGTCCAAGCGCATGAACATCCCGGTGTTCCACGATGACCAGCACGGCACGGCCATCATCTCGTCGGCCGCGCTGCTGAACGGGCTGGAGCTGGTGGGCAAGGACATCGGCGCGGTCAAGGTGGCCGTGTCGGGCGCCGGTGCGGCGGCCATCGCCTGCCTGGATGTCATGGTGGGCCTGGGCGTGCGTCGTGAGAACGTGTTCGTCTGCGACTCGCGCGGCGTCATCCAGGGCGAGCGCGAGGACGCCCGGAGCGGCAAGCTGGACGAGTCCAAGCAGCGCTACTGCCAGGTCACGGCGGCGCGCACGCTGGCCGACGTGGTCAGCGGGGCAGACGTGTTCCTCGGCTGCTCGGCGGCCGGTGTGCTGACGGCCGACATGGTCAAGACCATGGCCAAGCAGCCCATCATCCTGGCACTGGCCAACCCCGAGCCGGAGATCCGCCCCGAGCTGGCCAAGGCCGTGCGGCCGGACTGCATCATCGCCACCGGCCGCAGCGACTACCCGAACCAGGTCAACAACGTCCTGTGCTTCCCGTACATCTTCCGCGGCGCGCTGGACTGCGGTGCGAGCAAGATTACCGAGGGCATGAAGCTGGCCTGCGTGCGCGAGATTGCTGCGCTAGCGAAGGCGGAGACCAGCGATGAAGTGGCCGCCGCCTACGCCGGCCAGGAGCTGGCCTTCGGCCCCGACTACCTGATCCCCAAGCCCTTCGACGCGCGCCTGATCCTGCGCATCGCGCCCGCCGTGGCCGCAGCCGCGGCGGCCGACGGCGTGGCCACGCGCCCGGTGCCGGACCTGGCCGCCTACCGCCAGTCGCTGGAGCGCTTCGTCTACCAGACCGGCATGTTCATGCGGCCGGTGTTCTCGGCCGCCAAGGCCGCGCCGGCCCGTGTCATCTACGCCGAGGGCGAGGACGAGCGCGTGCTGCGCGCCGTGCAGGTGGCGCTGGACGAGGGCATCGCCCGCCCCACGCTGATCGGCCGCCCGGCCGTGCTGGAAGCGCGCATCCAGCGCGCCGGCCTGCGCCTGAAGCTGGGCAGCGACGTGGCCGTCATCGACCCCGAGGATGACCCGCGCTTCCGTCAGTACTGGGAGGCCTATCACCAGCGCATGAAGCGCAATGGCGTGACGCCCGAGATGGCCAAGTCCGCCGTGCGGCGCAGCAACACCGCCATCGGTGCGCTGGCCATCGAGCTGGGCGACGCCGACGCGATGATCTGCGGCATGGTCGGCAAGTTCGACCGCCACCTGCAGCAGGTGCGCGAGCTGGTGGGCCTGCGCGAGGGCGCGCGCCAGTTCGCGGCGATGAACGCGCTGATGCTGGACAAGATGACGCTGTTCATCACCGACACCTTCGTCAACGACGAGCCGACCGCCGAGGAGCTGGCCGACATCGCCGCGATGGCCGCCGAGGAGGTCAGCCGCTTCGGCCTGCCGCCCAAGCTGGCCTTTGTCAGCCACTCCATGTTCGGCTCCAGCACGCGGCCGTCGGCGCTGAAGATGCGCCGCGCGCACGAGCTGTTCGCCGCCGCCCACCCCGAGGTGGAGTGCGACGGCGAGATGCATGGCGACGCGGCGCTGTCGGAGAGCGTGCGTCAGGCCTTCCTGCCCGACAGCAAGCTCAGCGGCGCGGCCAATCTGCTGGTGCTGCCGACGCTGGACGCCGCCAACATCCTGTTCAACGTGCTGAAGATCAGTGCCAGCCAGGGCGTGACCATAGGCCCCATCCTGCTCGGCGCCGCCGCGCCGGTGCACATCCTGACGCCGTCGGCGACGGTGCGCCGCATCGTCAACATGACGGCTCTGGCGGTGGCTGACGTGCGGGAAGCCCGGCTCGCGCAGGGCTGAACTGGGCCAGCGCGACGCCGGCCAGGATGACGCCCGCGCCCAGCAGCTTCGGGGCCGTGAACTGCTCACCGCCCAGCAGCCACGCCGCCAGGCCGGCCACCAGCGGCATCAGGTAGATCAGCGGCGCCGTGCGTGCCACGCCGCGGCGCTCGTTGGCCCAGCCCCAGGCCAGCCAGCCGATGAAGCCGCCGCCGGCCACCTGCCAGACGGTGCCGCTCCACACCCACGCGGGCTGCGCCGCCCAGTCCAGCGCGGCCAGCTGCGGCGCGCACCACAGCAGCATGGGCAGCGTGCAGACCAGGCTGCCGTAGCCCAGCACCGTCACGCCGCCGTGGTGCTGGATCAGCGGCTTGCTTGCCACCGTGTACCAGCTGAACAGTGCGGCGGCGGCCAGCAGCGTCAGGTCGCCGAGGCCTGCCTGCCAATCGCCATGAGGGGCGGCCAGCAGCTTGTCCGACGTGAACAGCAGCGCGCCGGTCGCGGCCGTCGCCACGCCGGCGATCTGGCCTCGCGACAGCTTCTCCACGCCGCTCAGCCGCAGGATCAGCAGCGTGAACACCGGCCCGCAGGCCAGCAGCACGCTGGCGCTGAACGCGGTGGAGCCCTGCATGCCGTAGGTGGAAGCCAGCAGGTGCAGGCCCTGGCCGATCAGCGTCAGCCGCACCAGCGGCCCCACCTCGCTGCGGTCCAGCCGCGGCCAGCGCAGGCCGAAGCGCCAGCACAGCAGCGCCACCGCGCACAGCGGCATCAGCAGGTAGCGCACGCCCAGGAAGCCGGCCGGCCCGATCTGGTTGAACAGCGCCTTGGACAGCGGGAAGTTCAGCCCCCAGGTCAGCACAACGGCCAGGGCCGCGAGCAAAGGGGCGGAGTGGTGCTGCTTCATCGGTTAGCATCTTCTCGTATGAGAGAAGAATTCTCCGATGTGATCGAAGAAGGCCGGTTTGAGCGCCAGCTGGCCGAGCGGCTGGCTGCGCTGCGCACGGCGGCGGGCTGGTCGCTGGACGAGCTGGCGTCGCGCAGCGGTGTGAGCCGCGCGACGCTCAGCCGCCTGGAGCGGGCCGAAACCAGCCCGACCGCCACGCTGCTGTCGCGCCTGGCCCGTGCGCACGGCCTGCCGCTGAGCCGCCTGCTGGCCGAGGCCGAAGCGCTGCCGGTGCGGCTGCTGCGTGCGGCGGACCAGCCGCGCTGGCTCGATCAGCACAGCGGCTTCGAGCGCCGCATGCGCTGCCCGCCGTTGGCCGGCTTTGCCACCGAGGTCATCGAGGCCGTGCTGAGGCCCGGTGCCGAGTTGGCCTACGACGAGCCCACCGTCGCGCGGCTGGAGCACCACCTGTGCCTGTTGGACGGGCAGCTCCGGCTGACGCTGCAAGGCCAGGTTTTCGAGCTGGAGGCGGGCGACTCCATCAGTTTCCGTTGCCTGGGGCGCAGCGTCTTCGCCAATCCCGGGGCCGCTGCCGCTCGCTATCTGCTGGCGATGACCGTGCCCAGCCTGTAACCGGACTCTAACCACCATGCCTTCAGACCTGACCCCGCGCCTGGCGCCGCTGGACCCTGGCCACCCCGACGCGCAGGCGCTGATGGCGCAGTCCGAAGCGTTGATGAGCAGCCTCTATCCCGCCGAGAGCAACCACTTCGAACCGGCCGACGGGCTGCGCCCACCGCACGGCGTGTTCTGGGGCCTGTGGCTGGGCGACACGCTGGCGGGCTGCGGTGGCGTCAAGCACCACGCGCCCGTGGGCGAGCCGGCATACGGGGAGATCAAGCGGCTGTTCGTGCTCGACAGCGCGCGCGGCCAGGGCGCGGCCAAGCGTCTGATGGCGGTGCTGGAAGCCGAGCTGGTGCAGCGCGGCGTTCACCTGGCACGGCTGGAGACGGGCATCCACCAGCCCGAGGCGCTGGGCCTGTACCGGCGGCTGGGCTATGTCGAGAGAGGGCCCTTTGGTGGCTATGCACTCGACCCGCTGAGTGTTTTCTTCGAGAAGGCGCTGTAGCGGCGCGCGCACCGAAACGCGGCGAAACTTCGGCGGCCTTTGGCGGACCATAATTCCGCGCCCCCAGAAAGTTGAGACAAGCCATGACCCGCGCCACCAAGATCGTCGCCACCCTCGGCCCCGCTTCCAACACGCCCGAGGTGCTCGAGCAGATGATCCGCGCCGGCGTCGACGTCGTGCGCCTGAACTTCTCGCACGGCAAGGCCCAGGACCACATCGACCGGGCGAACATGGTCCGCGCCGCCGCCGAGCGCGTGGGCAAGTCGGTGGCCATCATGGCCGACCTGCAAGGCCCCAAGATCCGCGTCGGCAAGTTCGAGAACGGCAAGATCGAGTTGATCCCCGGCGCCAAGTTCGTGCTGGACGCCGACCGCACCGAGCTGGGCAATCAGGAGATCGCGGGCCTGGACTACAAGGAGCTGCCGCGCGACGTGAAGCCCGGCGACACGCTGCTGCTGAACGACGGCCTGCTGGTGCTGACCGTGGACCACGTGCGCGGCGCGCAGGTGCACACCACCGTCAAGCTGGGCGGTGAGCTGTCCAACAACAAGGGCATCAACAAGCAGGGTGGCGGCCTCACCGCCCCGGCGCTGACGGGCAAGGACATGGAGGACATCAAGACCGCGATGTCCTTCCAGTGCGAATACCTGGCGGTGAGCTTCCCCAAGAACGCGACCGACATGGAAATGGCGCGCCAGCTGGCCAACGTGGCCGGCGAGCCCTACCGCCACAAGCCGGCCATGATCGCCAAGATCGAGCGCTACGAGGCCATCCCCCACCTCGAAGCCATCCTGAAGGCCAGCGACGGCATCATGGTCGCGCGCGGCGACCTGGCCGTGGAAGTGGGCAACGCCGCCGTGCCGGCGCTGCAGAAGCGCATGATCAAGATGGCCCGCGAGCTGGACAAGGTGTCCATCACGGCCACGCAGATGATGGAGTCCATGATCGTGAACCCGGTGCCCACGCGCGCCGAGGTGTCCGACGTGGCCAACGCGGTGCTGGACGGCACGGACGCCGTCATGCTGTCGGCCGAGACCGCCGCCGGCAAGTTCCCCATCGAGACCGTCGAGCAGATGGCGGCCATTGCGCTGGAAGCCGAGCGCGCCGAGTTCGTCACGCTGGACACCGACTTCGCCGGCCGCCAGTTCGGCCGCATCGACCAGTCCATCGCCATGGGCGCGCTGTTCACGGCCCACCACCTCGGCTGCAAGGCCATCCTGGCGCTGACCGAGTCCGGCTCCACCGCGCTGTGGATGAGCCGCCACCGCATCAACGTGCCCATCTTCGGCCTGACCAGCCAGCTGGTCAGCATGCGCCGCATGGCGCTGTACCGCAACGTGACGCCGCTGCTGATGCCCGAGTTCAACGATCGCGACGCGGCGCTGGCTGCGGCCGAGAAGATCCTCGTCGAGCGCGGCGTGCTGATGCCCGGTGACACCTATGCCATCACCTGCGGCGAGCCCATGGGCTACCCGGGCGGCACCAACATGCTGAAGGTCTGCCGGGTCGGCTGACCCGGTTCAGCGCGCGACCGCTTTCAGCGCCTCGCGCAGGGCCTGCTGATAGAGCAGGTGCAGCAGCATGCGCCGCATCATGGGCCCGTGCGGCGTGCCAGCCGGCGTGTGCCGCCGACCGGCAGCGTGAAGAACTGCGCCTCGGCCAGCCCCAGCGCGTCGCGCTGCAGCGCCAGCTGCCGCGGCGGCTCGTCCAGCGCCTCGTCGGTCAGCGCGAAGGTGCCCCAGTGCACGCCCAGCGAGGCCTTGGCGCCCAGGTCGGCGTGGATCTTCAGCGCCTCCTCGACGTTGACGTGCTGGTCGGCCATGAACCAGCGCGGCTCATAGGCGCCGATGGGGATCAGCGCGATGTCGAAGCCGCCGCCGGTCTGGCGTGGGGCGTAGCGGGCGCGGATGTCGGCGAAGTCGCGCGAGTAGGCGGTGTCGCCGGCGAAGAACAGCTGGCAGTCCGGCGCGAACACGGCGAAGCCGCCCCACAGCGTCTGCATGCGGTCGCGCAGCCCGCGGGCCGACCAGTGGCGGGCCGGCACCAGCGCGATGTCCACGCCGTCCAGCCGGGTTTCCTGCCACCAGTCCAGCTCCACGACGCGCGCGATGCCGCGCGCCTCGAACCACGCCTTCAACCCCAGCGGCACGACGAACAGCGGCGAGCCGCCGGGCTGGCGGCCGAGCGCGCGGCAGGAGGGCAGGTCCAGATGGTCGTAGTGGTTGTGCGAGACCAGCACCGCGTCGATGCGCGGCAGCTCGTGCAGGGCAACGGCCGGCGGCTGCTCGCGCCTGGGGCCGGCAAAGCTGAACGGCGAGGCGCGCTCCGAGAAGATGGGGTCGGTCAGCAGGTGCAGGCCACCCAGCTGGGCCAGTACGGTGGCGTGGCCTATCCAGGTCACGGCCGGCTGCTGGTTGGGGCCGGCGTTGGCGTGCAGGAAGCCGAGTTCGGCCGGCTGTGTCGGGATGGGCGCTTGCGGTCGCGGCGGCAGGCCCAGCCGGGCAGCGTCCCAGCGCCAGCGCAGCACCTGGGCCAGGGACTTGGGTTGGAACTCGCCGTCGCTGTTCTGGAAGCCGCGGTCGCGGTGGTGGCGGGGTCGGCTCAACGGGCACCTTCGGTCGGGGATGGCCGGCGCATTTTCGTGCGCCGGTCACGGCGGGCGCATGCCCTCGCGCGGGCACGGGATGCCGCGGCACGGCATGATGCCGGCCCATGAAGCGAGCGGTGCGTGGTCGGCGGCGCTGGATGCTGGGCAGCCTGGGGCTGCTGGCGGCCTGCGCCTGGGCGGCGCCGCAGCCGCCGCTGGTGCTGCTGATCGACACCAGCGCCCAGATGCCGCAGGCCCGCGTCGAGGACGACCGCGTCGTCGAGGGCCTGCACCTGGACCTGGGGCGTGCGCTGGCGCGCCGGCTGGGCCGGGAGATGGTCGCCAAGCCGGTGCCGCGCAAGCGGCTGGCCGAGGCCTTGCAGCGTGGCGAGGGCGAGCTGCTGTGCGACTACCAGAGCGAGTGGGTGCCCGGCAGCTTTGCGTGGAGTCGGCCCTTCATTCCCGACCAGGCGCTGCTGGTCAGCGCCGCGACCGCGCCGCCGCCCGCCGGGCTCGCGGCGCTGGCTGGCCAGCCCGTGGGCACGGTGCGCGGCTACGTCTACCCGGAGATGGCGGAGGCGCTGCGCGACGGCTTCCGGCGCGACGACGCGCCCGATGCCGCCACCAACCTGCAGAAGCTGCAGCGTGGCCGCATCAGCCATGCGCTGACCGGGCGCCGCGCGCTGGAGTACCAGCAGCGCACAGGCGCCCTGCGGCTGGCCCTGCATCCGCCGCTGGTGGTGTCCGAGGTGCTGGCGCAGTGCGCGCTGGCGCCGACGGCGAGCTTGAGCCTTCAGGACCTGAACGCGGCCATCCATGGCCTGGTGGCGGACGGCGAGCTGAACCGGCTGCTGGCGCGCTACCGCTAGCCCGCGCCGGGACGGCTCAGCCCAGCGCCAGCGCCACCACCGACTTCGCCGGCAGTTCCACTGTCAACGTCGAGCCCGTCCAGCGGGCGCCGTTGAACTCGCGCGGCGCGATGACGGCGGGCGCGTCGAAGCTGTTGTGGCTGTCCATCGCCGGGGCCGTGATGACCTGGCCGCGCACGGCGCCGGGCGTCACGCCCTGCACCTGCAACGTCACGCGGCGAGGCTGGTTGGCATCAAGGTTGGCGAGCGACACATGCACGCGGCCGGCCCCGTCCACGCTGGCCGTGCCGCTGACGCCTGGCACCTCCACGTCGCCGAAGCGATAGGGCGCCGCGTCGATCTTCAGCGGCAGGCGGCGCGCGCCCTGGTGCACCTGGTAGAGGTCGAACACGTGGTAGGTCGGCGTCACCAGCATGCGCGGACCGTCCGTCAGGATCATGGCCTGCAGCACGTTCACCATCTGCGCGATGTTGGCCATGCGCACGCGCTCGGCGTGGTCGTGGAAGATGTTCAGCGTGACGGCCGCCACCAGCGCGTCGCGCAGCGTGTTCTGCTGCCACAGGCCGCCGGGACCGTCGGGCTCCTTGTCGTACCAGGTGCCCCATTCATCGACGACCAGCGCGACCTCTTTCTTCGGGTCGTACTTGTCCATGATGGCGCTGTGCTTGCTGACGAGTTCGTCCATCAGCAGAGCTCGCTTCATCGTCGAAATCCACGCCGCCTCGCCGAATCCGCGCGCGGGGTGCACGCCGCCCCAGCGGTTGCTGGGCAGCGTGTAGAAGTGCAGCGACAGGCCGTCCAGCAGCGGCTTGGTCGGCGCGTACAGGATGGGCGACGTGGCCTTGGGGCGGAAGCGCGTGGCCAGCTTCATCACCGTGTCGGTCCACTCGTAGTCGTCGGTGTCCGGGCCGGTCGCGATCTTCAGCGCCCTGGGGCCGGAATAGGTCTTCAGGTAGCCCTGAAACTGCCGGTAGCGGTTGGCGTACTCCTCCGGGTACATGTGCCCGCCGCAGCCCCAGCTCTCATTGCCCACGCCCACATAGGGCAGCACCCATGGCTCGGTGCGGCCGTTGCGCGCGCGCTCAGCACCCTGCGCGGTGCTGGCCGGCGCCGTCATGTACTGCATCCAGGCCTGGCCCTCCTCGACGCTGCCCGAGCCCATGTTCACGCCGACGTAGGGTGCCGCGCCGATCTGCTCGACGAAGTCCATGAACTCGTGCGTGCCGAACGTGTTGGGCTCGACGGCGTTGCTCCAGCTCGAATTGATGCTGGGCTGGCGTTGCGGGCCGACGCCGTGGCGCCAGTGGTAGTCGTCGGCGAAGCAGCCGCCGGGCCAGCGCACGACGGGCACCTTGATGCGACGCAGCGCCGCGACCACGTCGTTGCGGATGCCGCGGGTGTTGGGAATGGGCGAGTCCTTGCCGACCCAGATGCCTTCGTAGACGCCGCGGCCGAGGTGCTCGACGAACTGGCCGTAGACCTCCTTGCGGATGACTGCGCCGGGCGCGGTGGCGTCGAGCTTGCCGGTGTCGGCCTGGGCAACGTTGGCAGCAAAGGTGGCGGCGAGCGCAAGCGTGGCGGCAAAGACTTTCATTTGGCGAAGTAGCTTTGCAGACGCTTGGCTTCGTCCGGCGAAATGGAGATCACCGCGCCGTGCTTGGCGCCGACGAAGTTGGTCGCCTTCATCGGCGAATCAGGCTCGTTGAAGCGGCCGAGGTTCTTGAAGTTGACGAAGTCCGTCGTCTCCGAGAAGCCCATGTTGTTGCGCGGCTTGGCGCCGAACACGTCGTACATCAGCACCCAGGAGTTGCTGGCGTGCCGGCGCCACAGGTTGGGCGCCTCGGTGGCCACCTTCTCGGGGTCGATCTTCTGCGGGTTGAAGACGAAGCCGCCGTTGATGCGGTCCGAGATGGCCTGGCGCAGATGGCCCGGCTGGTCGTGCGCGACGTAGAACATGTGGAAGCGGTCGCCAATCTTCGTGATGTCGCCGTCGATCGCGTTCTTGCCGGCGATGGGGTAGGTGAAGAGGCGCTCGGGTGCGGTGGTCAGCGTCGTGAAGTCGTTGTCGGCATAGGCGTAGACGAGGTGATCCTGCTGTTTCTGCACGCGGGTCGTGTAATAGACCATCAGCTTGCCGGCCTTGTCGTCCCAGATGGTCTGGGGCGCCCACACGACGCCGAGGTCGCCGGCCTGTGGGAAGAGCTTGGCGACCGACACGCGGTGGTGTGTCCAGTTCAGCAGGTCCCAGGACTTCATGAAGATGAGGTTGCGGTTGTTGCCCCAGCCATAGGTCTCGCCGGGCCGCTCCCATTCCGTCTCGCGCAGGCCGGCGGGCTTGGCGAAGATGTGCAGGTCGGTCATCGCCAGGTAGAAGGCGCCGTCGGGGCCGCGCGTCAGGTGCGGGTCGCGCACGCCCTTCTGCTCGGCCAGCACGCGACCCAGGAAGATGGGCTGGCCGCCGTTCACGTCGGTGAAGGTGTAGCCGTCGGGCGAGGTGGCGAAGTAGATGTCGTGCGTCTCGTCCTTGAAGTAGACGAGCAGATAGGCCGTCAGGTCCTTCTCGGCCGGGCGCGCGGCGGGCTGGGCGGGCAGCTTGTCGACGATGGTCAGCAGTTTGTCCGGGTTCGCCACTTCAAGCGGCGGGACCTGCGCTTGAATGCCGATGGAGGATGCAAACAGGCACAGGGCCGCGAGGGATTTCAGGAGGGGCTGCATGGCGTGCGATGTCTCTTCTCGGGTCTTTGACCACCGGCAGGGGCCAGGTGGGTGGCGCGGCGGCAGCCTATCCCCTATCGAACGCGCAGGGATCACTCTTTCATGCCGGGTGATATCGGTTTGGTGATCTCTCCCTGGAGCCCGTTCGGCCGATCACCGGAGTGGCATGCATTCGCTCAAAAAGCTGAGCGGCTCGCTCTCCGCACAGGGAGAGGAGCCGCTCTCGGTTGGCGGGAAGGCGCTGCGTCAGCCTTCGGCGATGCGCTTGGCCAGATGTGCCAGCGCCTCTTCCACCTGATCGACCAGCACCAGGCACAGATCGCCCGGTTGCAGGCGCGAGAGCGCCCGGTCGATGGCGAGGAACTCGCCGACGATCTCCTCGATGTGCGTCGTGCGCGTGGCGCCTTCCAGTCCGGCGCGCAAGAGTGCGACGACCTCGCCGGCCTGGCGGCCGCGCTGGCAGGCGTCTTCGTAGAGGATGACCTCGTCGAAGGCGGCGCCGAGGATCTCGGTCTGCACACGGATGTCCTCGTCGCGCCGGTCGCCCGCGCCGCTGATGACCACGGAGCGCTTGTTGCCCGGCATCGCGGCCACGGCGCCCACCAGCGCCTTCATCGCGTCGCCGTTGTGGCCGTAGTCGGCGATGACGGTCGCGCCGCGATAGTCCATCACGTTGAAGCGGCCGGGCGCGTTGTCGGCGTCGTTGGCGAAGCTGCCCACGCCGCGGCGGATGGTGTCCCAGTCCAGCCCCACGCCCCAGGCCGCAGCGACGGCGGCCATCGCGTTCTCGACCTGGAAGCCGATGACGCCATTGCGCGTCAGCGGGATGTCGCGCAGCGGGATGCTCTCGCGCCACACGCCTTGCGCGGCGACCAGCTGATCGCCGTCGACATAGACGCAGCGCTTGCCCTGCGCGCGGTGCGTCGCCATCAGCGGGTGGTGGCGGTCCACGGCGAAGTAGATGACTTGGCCGGGACACACGGCCGCCATGTTGGCTGTCAGCGGATCGGCCGCGTTCAGCACCGCGAAGCCGTTGGGCGCCACGTTCTGCACGATGACGCGCTTGACCAGCACCAGGTCTTCCGCGGTGTTCAGGAAGTTCATGCCGAGGTGGTCGCCCTCGCCGACGTTGGTGACGACGGCCACCTGGCAGCGGTCGAAGCCCAGGCCTTCGCGCAGGATGCCGCCGCGGGCGGTCTCCAGCACCGCGGCTTCCACGTCCGGGTGCATCAGCACATTGCGCGCGCTCTTGGGGCCGGAGCAGTCGCCGCTGTCGATCTGGCGCCCGTCCACGTAGACGCCGTCGGTGTTGGTCATGCCCACCTTCAGGCCGCAGCTCGCGAACATGTGGGCGATCAAGCGGGTCACCGTCGTCTTGCCGTTGGTGCCTGTGACGGCGACCACCGGGATGCGCCCGTCCTCGGCCTTGTTGCCACTGCCGAACAGGTGGCCGACGATGCCTTCGCCGACGTTGCGACCCTTGCCGAAGCTGGGGCTCAGGTGCATGCGCAGGCCCGGCGCGGCGTTGACCTCGACGATGCCGCCGTTGATCTCCTCCAGCGGGCGCTGCACGTTCTCGGCGACCACGTCCACGCCGCACACATGCAGGCCCACGACCTGCGCCGCGGCGATGGCGCGTGCAGCCACCTCGGGATGGACGTCGTCCGTCACGTCGGTGGCGGTGCCCCCGGTGGACAGGTTGGCGTTGTTGCGCAGGATGACGCGCTGGCCCTTCTCGGGCACGGACTCCGGCGTCAGGCCTTGCTGCGTGAGCCGCGCGACGGCGATGTCGTCGAAGCGGATCTTGGTCAGCGAGGTCGCATGGCCGTCGCCGCGGCGCGGGTCGGCGTTGACCTTGTCCACCAGCTGCTTGACGGTCAGCTGGCCGTCGCCGATGACGTGCGGCGGGTCGCGGCGTGCGGCGGCGATGAGCTTGTCGCCGATGACCAGCAGCCGGTAGTCGCCGCCCGGCAGGAACTTCTCCACCATGACCTGGCCGATCTCGTCGGCGGCCTTGTAGGCGATGTCGAAATGCTCGCGCGTGACGACGTTGACCGTGACGCCCTTGCCCTGGTTGCCGTCCTGCGGCTTCACGACGACCGGCAGGCCGATCTCCAGCGCGACAGCCCAGCCGTCGTCCGGCGAATCGACCGGGCGGCCGATGGGCACCGGCACGCCGGCCGACTGCAGCAGGCGCTTGCAGAGGTTCTTGTCCTGCGCGATGGATTCGCTGACGGCGCTGGTCGCGTCGACCTCGGCGGCCCAGATGCGGCGCTGCTTGGCGCCCCAGCCGAACTGCACCAGGCTGCCCTGCGTGAGGCGCCGGTACGGGATGCCGCGCGCGATGGCCGCGTTGACGATGGAGCCGGTCGAGGGGCCGAGGCGGATGTCCTCGTCCAGCTCGCGCAACTGGGCCAGCACGGCGTCGGCATCGAACTCGCCGCCGTCCTTCGCGGCCTGGATCAGCTGCACCGCATGCTGGAAGGCGAGGCGGCCGACGTCCTCCTCGCTGTACTCGATGACGATCTGGTAGGTGCCGGCCTCGGGCGTGACATGCGTCTGGCTGAAGGTGACCGGGCAGCCGGCCTGGGCCTGCAGCGCCAGCGTGGCCTGCTCCAGCACCTGGGCCAGCGACGCGTCGGCACGCAGCGCGCCGATGGTGGGGAAGAGCTGGCGCAGGCGCGGCTCGAAGCCGGGCAGGCGCTCCAGCGAGCGCTCGGCTTCGCTGCAGTGCACGACGGCCTCGATGGCCGTGTGGCGGCTCCACATGTTCGGGCCGCGCAGCGCGCGGGTGCGGGAAACGTCCATGAGTGTTCTTTTAGGCGAGGTGGAGTTCAGGCACGAAGGTGTCGAGGCCGGCGGCGATCAGCTCGGGCGAGATGCCCAGCGCCCAGGCCGTGGCGACGGCGGCCAGCAGCGTGGCGGCGTTGGTCTTGTCGGTGCCGAAGCGGCCCAGCAGCGCGTCGATGTTGGCGCCCGGCGTCTCGGCCGGGCCTTGTGCCAGCACGGCGGCGCCGCCACGGAGGAACACGGCGCGGCCGCCGCGGTCGCGGTGGTGCTGGATGGCTTCCAGGCTGCCGTCTTCGGCGTAGAAGACGACCTCGCCATCGCTCAGCTCGGCCATGTCGACGAGGCGCGGGTGGGCGGCATTCAGCACGCTGGCGCCCTCGCTGAGCACCACGTCGATCTGCGTGCGCAGCACCTTGTAGAGCTGGTCGGTGTCCTGCACGTCGTACTCGGCCAGCGCGGCGATGCCGTCCAGGTCGGTCACGACGCCGACCTGGCAGCGGTCATAGGCCAGGCCGTCGCGCAGGATGGAGGCGGGGTCGTTCTCGATGACGGCGGCGTTGACGACGCGGTTCATCAGCAGGCGGTGCGCGGCGTCCCAGCGGGCGCCGTCGCGCTGCTCGACGCGGCGCGTGCCCAGGAACAGGCCGTCGCGGCAGGCCAGGCCCACATGGCGGCCGTTCAGGTGCAGCAGCCACGCGACCAGGCGCGCGATCTGGCGCCCGCCCTGCGAGCCGGCGATGCCCACGATGGGGATGCGGCCGGTCTCGTCCTCGGCGAACAGGTGGTCGATGATGGCCTGGCCCACCGGCTGCGGGGCGCCGCCGGCCGGCTTCAGGTGCATCAGCAGGCCGGGGCCGGCGTTGACCTCGACGATGGCGCCGCCGGTCTCGGACAGCGGCTTGCCGATGTCCTCGGTGACCAGATCTACGCCGGCGATGTCCAGCCCCACGGTGCGCGCGGCCAGCGACACGGCGTGCGCCACCTCGGGGTGCACCTCGGCCGTGCAGTCGATGGCGACGTTGCCGTTGCGCTGGATCAGCACGCTCTTGCCCGCGGGCGGCACGCTCTCGGGCGCGAAGCCTTGGCGCTGCAGGTCCAGCAGCACGACCGGGTCCTCGCCCAACGTGATGCGGTTGAGCGGGAAGTCCTCGGTCAGGCCGCGGCGCGGGTCGGTGTTGATCTGGCTGTCGATCAGCTCGACGACGGTCTGCTTGCCGTCGCCGTGCACCCAGGCGGCCTCGCCGCGCGCGGCGGCCACGACCTGACCGCCCACGACCAGCACGCGGTGCTCGTTGCCGCGGATGTAGCTTTCCACCAGCACGGACGATCCTTCGGCGTCGGCCAGCAGATAAGCCGCCTCGCAGTCGGCCTCGGTCTGGATGTCCAGCGTGACGCCGCGGCCGTGGTTGCCGTCGCTGGGCTTGATGACGACCGGCAGGCCGACATCCTGCGCGGCGCGCCAGGCGTCGGCGGCGCTCTTGACCTCCTCGCCGGCCGGCACGGGCACGCCCACGGCCTTCAACAGCGTCTTGGTCAGGTCCTTGTCGCCGGCGATGCCCTCGGCGATGGCGCTGGTCATGTCGGTCTCGGCCGTCCAGATGCGGCGCTGGCGCTGGCCGTGGCCCAGCTGCACCAGGTTGCCGTCGTTCAGGCGGATGTGCGGGATGCGGCGGTCGGTCGCCGCGGCCACGATGGCGGCGGTGGACGGGCCCAGGTAGCAGTCGTCCAGCTTGTCGCGCACGCGGGCGACGGCGGCGGGCACGTCGAACGGCTCGTCGTTGATGGTCGCCATGATCAACGCATGCCCCTCGGCCAGCGCCGCACGGGCGACCTGCTCGTCGCGCGCCCGGAACACCATGCGGTAGACGCCGCGCTGCGACGTGGAGCGGGTCTGGCCGAAGCCGGTGGGCATGCCGGCCAGGTTCAGCAGCTCGATGACGATGTGTTCCAGCACGTGCCCCATCCAGGTGCCGTCGCGCAGGCGCTCGATGAAGCCGCCGCGCTCGCCGACGCCGCAGTGGTGCTCGATCAGCGCGGGCAGCGCGGTCGTCAGGCGGTCGTTGAAGCCGGGCAGCAGGTGGGAGGGGAAATCTTCCAGCTCACCCAGGTCCAGCCAGACTTCCAGCACCGGCCGGTAGGTCCACATGTTGGGCCCGCGCAGGTAGTTGATGCGCAGCAGGCGGATGTCGTTCTTCTTGCTCATGGAATGCGTGATTGGCACTGGGGAAGCGCGGGACATTGTGCGCTCAGTCATAGCGGAGAATGGACCGACAGCCTGTCGACTCAACAACAAAATGCAAGACCTTCCCCCCGTCGAAGCGCCCCATCCGGAAACGGCCGCCCTGCAAGGCCGGCTCATGGCTGGCGAGAACGTGGTGGCCGCGCTGGAGGTTGACCTGGACGAGCAGGGCCGCTTCGCCCGGGGCCTGATTGCGCTGACGAATTCACGCTTGCTGGCTCTCGAACCGGCAACCGGCACCTGGAGCGATTTCCCGTTGGCGCTGGGCCAGAGCCTGCGCCTCAGCGACCATGGCGGTCTGGCCTTCATGGAGCTGTCCGACGCGCAGCGCCGGCTGGCGCGCTGGCGTTTCACGCTGGCCTGCAACCCGGCGGCGGTGCGGTTCGTGGACGCTTTCGACCGCGAGGTGCAACGGCTGTCCGGCCACGTCGTGCGCGAGGACGACGAAGAGGGCGAGGACTCCGACTTCGACTTCGGCGAAACCAGCGCGCCGCCCAGCACCTGGGTGCTGTTGCGCCTGTGGCGCTTCGCGCGGCCCTACCAGGGCCAGCTCTTGCTAGGCTTTGCGCTGATGCTGGGCGCCACCGGCGCCACGCTGGTGGCGCCGTACCTGACCATGCCGCTGATGGACCGGGTGTTGATCCCGTTCCAGAACGGCCAGGCCATCGACACCGGGCTGGTCACCCTGCTGCTCGGCGGCCTGCTGGGCGCGGCGCTGGTGTCCTGGGTGCTGGGCTGGGCCAAGACCTATCTGCTGGCCTTGGTGTCCGAGCGCATCGCCGCCGACCTGCGCACGGCCACCTTCGAGCACCTGCTGGGGCTGTCGCTGGAGTATTTCGGCAACAAGCGCACCGGCGACCTGATGGCGCGCATTGGTTCCGAGACCGACCGCATCAGCGTGTTCCTGAGCCTGCACGCGCTGGACTTCATCACCGACGTGCTGATGCTGGGCATGACGGCCATCATCCTGTTCAGCATCCACCCCGGCCTGGCGCTGGCCACGCTGGTGCCGCTGCCCTTCATCGCGTGGTTGATCCACCTGGTGCGCGACCGCCTGCGCACCGGCTTCGAGAAGATCGACCGCGTGTGGGGCGAGGTTACCAACATCCTGGCCGACACCATCCCTGGCATCCGCGTCGTGAAGGCCTTCGCCCAGGAGGCCCGCGAGGCGCGGCGCTTCAAGGAGGCGAACGCCAACAACCTGCAGGTCAACGACCGGCTGAACAAGACCTGGAGCCTGTTCACGCCCAGCGTCGCGTTGCTGACCGAGATGGGCCTGCTGGTGGTCTGGGGCGTGGGCATCTGGCTGATCGCGCACCAGAGCATCACGGTGGGCGTGCTGACCGCCTTCCTGGCCTACATCGGGCGCTTCTATGCGCGGCTGGATTCGATGAGCCGCATCGTGTCCGTCACGCAGAAGGCCGCGGCCGGCGCCAAGCGCATTTTCGACATCCTGGATCACGTCTCCAACGTGCCCGACCCGGTCAGCCCGCAGCCGTTCGAGAACGTGACGGGCGCCATCTCCATGCAGGGCGTCAACTTCCGCTACGGCTCGCGCTCCGTCATCCGCAGCCTGAACCTGGATATCCGCCCCGGCGAGATGGTCGGCCTGGTGGGCCACAGCGGCTCGGGCAAGAGCACGCTGGTGAACCTGATCTGCCGCTTCTACGACGTGACCGAAGGTTCAATCCGAGTCGACGGCGTGGACCTGCGCCGCATCAAGGTGAGCGACTACCGCCGCCACATCGGCCTGGTGCTGCAGGAGCCCTTTTTGTTCTTCGGCACCATTGCCGAGAACATCGCCTACGGCAAGCCGCATGCGACGCGCGACGAGATCGTCGCCGCCGCGCGCGCCGCCCACGCGCACGAGTTCATCCTGCGCCTGCCGCACGGCTACGACAGCCTGGTGGGCGAGCGTGGCCAGGGCCTGTCCGGTGGCGAGCGCCAGCGCATCTCCATCGCCCGCGCGCTGCTGATCGACCCGGCCATCCTGATCCTCGACGAGGCGACCTCGGCCGTGGACACCGAGACCGAGAAGGAAATCCAGCGTGCGCTGGACAACCTCGTGAAGGGCCGCACCACCATCGCCATCGCCCACCGCCTGTCCACGCTGCGCAAGGCCGATAGGCTGGTCGTCATGGACCGCGGCGAGATCGTCGAACTGGGCCCGCATGACGAGCTGATCGCCCAGCATGGCCATTACTGGCGCCTGTGGGAAGCCCAGGCCCGCCGCGTCGATGGCGAAGCGGGCGATGACGGCGGCCTGATGGTCGTCGCGCCCAACCCCAATGCCCACACGGTGAACGCATGAGCACCATGCTGCCCTTCCGCGACCTGCAGCTGGACGCCCACGGCAAGCTGCAGCTGACCGACCTGAACGGCACGGTCCACGCCGGCGTGACGCCCGTGCGCGCCCATCCCATTTCTGCCCCCGATGAAGGCCTGAGCCTGGTCGGCAGCCATGGTCACGAGCTGGCCTGGGTGGAGCGGCTGTCCGCGCTGCCCGACGGCCCCCGCCGGCTGCTGGAAGCCGAGCTGGCCGCGCGCGAATTCCACCCCACGCTGCAGCGGCTGATCTCGGTCAACACCTTCGGCACGCCCAGCACCTGGCGCATTCAGACCGATCGCGGCGAGGTGGACTTCGTGCTGAAGAGCGAGGAAGACATCCGCCGGCTCGAAGAGGGCCGGCTGCTCATCACGTCCACGCATGGCGTGCAGCTGAACGTGCCAGACCGCTGGGCGCTGGACAAACACTCCAAGAAGCTGCTGGAACGCTTCCTCTGAAAACGACAAGGGCCGCACCAAGGCGGCCCTGGCGTGCAGGCCAGCCGACTCAGCTCGCGTCGCCCATCTGCGACTGCAGGTAGTTCTGCTCGCCCACCTTGCCGACCAGCGCCAGCTGGGTTTCGAGGTAGTCGATGTGCTCTTCGGTGTCGTCCAGGATCTGCACGAACAGCTCGCGGGACACGTAGTCGCGCACGCTCTCGCAATAGGCCACGGCCTCCTTCAGGTGGGCATGGCCGGTGCGCTCGATCTTCAGGTCGCACTCCATCGTCTCGACGGCGTTCTCGCCGATGTAGAGCTTGCCCAGGTCCTGCAGGTTGGGCAGGCCGTCCAGCGTCAGCACACGCTCGATGAGCTTGTCGGCGTGCTTCATTTCCTCGATGGATTCCTCGTACTCGTGCTTGGCCATCTTCATCAGACCCCAGTTCTTCAGCATGCGGGCATGCAGGAAGTACTGGTTGATGGCGGTCAGTTCGAGCTTGAGCTGCGCGTTCAGGTGAGCGATGACTTGCGGGTCGCCTTTCATGGAGGCCTCCTTGTTGTGTGCGTGAAAAGTGCGCGCAGTATCGGCAGCGAAAGCCCCTGAGCAAAACCGGTTTTTCTGCAAATGAGACCGATTCGCATTAGACTGCGCGACATCATGATCGTCTGTGTCTGCCACCGCGTCTCCGACCGTGACATCGCCATCGCGGCGTCGTCGGGCTGCCCGAGCTTCGAGGCCTTGCAGGAAGACCTGCGCGTCGCCACGGCGTGCGGCGCCTGCCACGACTGCGCCTGCGCAGTGTTCGAGGAAAGCCGGGTGGCGGGTGGCGCCGCCGCAGGCCGCGGCAGGACCATCGCGATCCAGCCCATGCTGGCGGCCTGAGCGGCCCAGTTAGAATCCGCACCCAGGCGCCAGCGAATGGCGCCATTTTTTTGTTGTCCGTGCCCAAGGTCGTTGTGTTTTGCCGCAGCCTCTTTGCGGTTGGACATCCAGAACGAACCTTGAGGAAAAGACTTCATGAGCACCCAGCAGACCGGCATCGTCAAGTGGTTTGACGACGGCAAGGGCTTCGGCTTCATCACCCCCGCCGACGGCGGCAAGGACCTGTTCGCCCACCACAGCGAAATCAAGAACAACGGCGGCTTCCGCACGCTGGCCGAAGGCGCGCAGGTCGAATTCGAAGTGAAGCAAGGCCCCAAGGGCCTGCAAGCCGCGAACATCCGCGCGGTCTAATTCACACCGGCTCTGCCGCCGAGCCCGCTCATCGAGCGGGCTTTGTGCTTTTCTGAGCCGGTCCAACGACAATTGATGGCTATGTCCGCTCTGCCCGTTGCTCCGCCCAAGGCGCTGACCGCTTACCGCCCGTTCTGGGCCAAGCGTTTTGGCCCCGCGCCCTTCCTGCCCATGAGTCGGCAGGAGATGGAGCAGCTCGGCTGGGATTCGTGCGACATCATCATCGTCACGGGCGACGCCTACGTCGACCACCCCAGCTTCGGCATGGCCGTCATCGGCCGCACGCTGGAGGCGCAGGGCTTCCGCGTCGGCATCATTGCGCAGCCGGACTGGAACAGCGCCGATGCCTTCAAGGCGCTGGGCAGGCCCAACCTGTTCTTCGGCGTCGCGGCCGGCAACATGGATTCGATGATCAACCGCTACACGGCTGATCGAAAAATCCGCAGCGACGACGCCTACACGCCGGGCGGCGAGGGCGGCAAGCGCCCGGATCGCGCCACGCTGGTCTACACGCAGCGCTGCCAGGAGGCCTTCAAGGACGTGCCGGTCGTCATCGGCGGCATCGAGGCTTCGCTGCGCCGCATCGCCCACTACGACTACTGGCAGGACAAGGTGCGCCGCTCCGTGCTGGTGGACAGCAAGGCCGACCTGCTGGTCTACGGCAACGCCGAGCGCGCCATCGTCGAGATCGCCCACCGGCTGGCGCGCCGCGAGCCCATCGAGGCGCTGACCGACGTGCGCGGCACGGCCTTCATGCGCCGCGATGGCGACCCGTCGGCCGATGGCTGGTTCGAGCTGGACTCCACCGAGGTGGACCGCCCCGGCCGCGTCGACGAGCTGATCAGCCCCTACCAGGAGATCAAGCAGGAGACCGCCTGCGCGACGGCCGAACCCGACGCACCCAAGCCCATCACCATCCACAAGACCGGCCGCATCGTCATGCCGCCGCGGGAGCGCACCGTGGTGCGCCTGCCGGCCTACGAGGTGGTGAAGAGCGATCCGGTGCTGTATGCCCACGCCAACCGCGTGCTGCACCTGGAGACCAACCCCGGCAACGCCCGCGCGCTGGTGCAGCGTCACGGCGACCGCGACCTCTGGATCAACCCGCCGCCCATCCCGCTCTCCACCCCGGAGATGGACCACGTGTTCGACCTGCCCTACGCCCGCGCGCCACACCCCAGCTACGCGGACGAGCACGGCAGCCACGACGGCGCGACCAAGATCCCGGCCTGGGAAATGATCCGCTTCAGCGTGAACATCATGCGCGGCTGCTTCGGCGGCTGCACCTTCTGCTCCATCACCGAGCACGAGGGCCGCATCATCCAGAGCCGCTCAGAAGACTCCGTCATCCGCGAGATCGAGGAGATGCGCGACAAGGTGAAGGGCTTCACCGGTATCGTCTCCGACCTGGGCGGCCCGACGGCCAACATGTACCGCATCGGCTGCAAGAGCCCCGAGATCGAGGCCGCCTGCCGCAAGCCCAGCTGCGTGTATCCGGGCATCTGCCCGAACCTGAACACCAGCCATGATCCGCTCATCAAGATGTACCGCCGCGCGCGTGCGCTGCCGGGCGTCAAGAAGATCCTGATCGGCTCCGGCCTGCGCTACGACTTGGCCGTGCAGTCGCCCGAGTACGTGAAGGAACTGGTGACCCACCACGTCGGCGGCTACCTGAAGATCGCGCCCGAGCACACCGAGAACGGGCCGCTGTCCAAGATGATGAAGCCGGGCATCGGCACGTATGACCGCTTCAAGCAGATGTTCGAGGCCGCCAGCGCCGCGGCGGGCAAGAAGCAGTACCTGATCCCGTACTTCATCGCCGCCCACCCCGGCACCAGCGACGAGGACATGATGAACCTCGCCGTCTGGCTGAAGAAGAACGGCTTCCGCGCCGACCAGGTGCAGACCTTCTACCCCAGTCCCATGGCGACGGCGACCGCGATGTACCACTCGGGCCGCAACCCGCTCAAGGGCATCAGCCGCGACGAGAGCCGCGGCGAGAAGGTCGACATCGTGCGCGGCGAGCGCCGCCGCCGGCTGCACAAGGCCTTCCTGCGCTACCACGACGCCAACAACTGGCCGCTGCTTCGCGAGGCGCTCAAGGCCATGGGCCGCGCCGACCTGATCGGCAACGGCAAGCACCACCTGATCCCGAGCTACCAGCCCGTCACCGACGGCAGCTACGAGAGCGCGCGGCGCAAGAACTCCACCGGCGCCAAGCCGGCGGCAGCGCCGATGAAGCCCGCCACGCCGCGCAAGGGTCAGGTGCTGACGCAGCACACCGGCCTGCCGCCGCGCGTGACCGGTGCGGGCCGGCCGACCGGCTCGCGTCCGGGCAAACCCGGTAAGCGTTGAGGCCTGCAGCGGGATATTTGCCCGTGCTTTTCGTGGCGATGGCTGCGCGGATGCACTACCCTTGCGGCTCTTGAACGGCGGGGCTGTTGCCGCCGCCCGCGCCCGAAGCCCTCGCCCTCATGCAAGACACAACGCCCGCCGTTGACGACGACCTGCTCGAACTGCTCGACGAGCCCGCGCACGCCGAACTGGAGCATCGCCCCTACGACCGGCCCTGGCGCATCCTCATCGTCGACGACGACGGCGACGTCCACAAGGCCACCGAGCTGGCCATGCAAGGCCTGACCATCGAAGGCCAGCCGCTGATCTTCCTGCACGCCAGCTCCGCCGCCCAGGCCCGCCAGCTGCTCGCCAGCGAGGACGACCTCGCTGTGGTGCTGCTGGACGTGGTGATGGAGAGCGAGGACGCCGGCCTTCAGCTGGTGCGCCACATCCGCGACGAACTGCGCCTGAACGCGCTGCGCATCGTGCTGCGCACCGGCCAGCCCGGCTACGCGCCCGAGATCGAGACGGTGCAGGCCTATGACATCAACGACTACAAGACCAAGTCGGAGCTGACCCGCACGCGGCTGTACACGGTGCTGACCGCGGCCGTGCGCTCCTACCGCCAGATCTGCGCGCTGGAGGCCAACCGCCGCGGCCTGGAGATGATCGTCGAGAGCAGCACCTCGCTGTCGCGCATGCGCGGGCTGTCGCGCTTTGCCGAGGGCGTCGTCACGCAGCTGTGCGCGCTGCTGGGCATCCTGCCCGAGGGCCTGGTCTGCGCCCAGGTGCACGGCGAGGCGGGCGACGAGGTCCGCATCGTCGCCGCCGCGGGCCAGTACAGCGGCCTCATCGACCGCCCGCTGTCGCAGGTCAAGATCACCGCCGTGCGCGAGCGCCTGGAGCGCTGCCTGCGCGAGCAGAAGAACGTCTACGACGACGGCACCGTGCTGTACTTCGGCATGGGCCAGGGCCGCGCGATGGCCGCGCTGGTCGACGTGGGCCGCCACCTGGACGAGCTGGACCAGCAGCTGCTGCGCGCCTTCTGCTCCAACATCGCCGTCGGCTTCGAGAACGTGCTGCTGTACAGCCAGTTGCTGGACCAGGCCTACAACGACCCGCTGCTTCGCCTGCCCAACCGCAACCGCTTCGTCGAGCTGCTGGACAAGAACCTGAAGGATCCGTCCGGCGTCACGCTGGCGCTGATCGACATCGACGACTTCTCCGACATCAACGACGCCTTCGGCCAGCACTTCGGCGACCAGGTGCTGCAGGCCGTTGTGCACCGCATGAGCGAGATGCTGGGCCTGAACACGGCCATGGCCCGCGTTGGCGCCGACACCTTCGGCGTGCTGGGCGAGCACGTCAAGGTCTGCCCGGAGACCGTGCAGAGCGTGTTCGCCGAGCCCTTCGTCGTGTCCGGCGAGCGCCTGCAGCTGTCGGCCACCACGGGCCTGGTGCGGCTGGGCGAGTCCACCGCCGTCGGCTCCGAGCTGCTGCTGGACGCCCAGATCGCGCTGAAGCGCGCCAAGCAGCACCAGCGCGGCTCGTCGCAGTACTTCTCCGCCGCCATGGGCAGCGACGCGCGTGAGCGCTTCAAGCTGCTGAAGGGGCTGCGCACCGGCTTCGAGGAAAGCCGGTTGTTCGTCGTCTACCAGCCGCAGGTGGACCTGGACAGCCGCCGCGTCATCGGCGCCGAAGCGCTGCTGCGCTGGCGCACCGCCGACGACCGCTTCATCCCGCCCGACCAGTTCATCCCGCTGGCCGAGCAGAGCGGCCTCATCATCCCCATCGGCGAGTTCGTCATGCGCACCGCCTGCGCCCAGCTGAAGAAGATGCAGGCGCTGGGCCATGCCGACTTCCGCATGGCGGTCAACGTGTCCATGGCGCAGTTCCGGCACCCCGGCTTCATCGACATGCTGGACCGTGCGCTGCGCGATGGCGGCGTGCCCGGGCAGAGCATCGAGCTGGAGATCACCGAGTCCATGGCCATGGAGGATGCCGAGCTGGTGCGTCGCGTGCTGGCCGACATCAAGCACCTGGGCTTCAGCGTGGCCATCGACGACTTCGGCACGGGTTTCTCGTCCTTGAGCCAGTTGCGCCAGCTGCAGGTGGACCGGCTCAAGATCGACCGCGCCTTCGTGCAGGAGGCGCAGACCTCCACCGCCGGCTCCACCATCGCGCAGATGGTCGTCAACCTGGGCCGCGGCCTGGGCCTGACCGTCATCGCCGAGGGCATCGAGACCGAGGAGCAGCGCCAGTACCTCGTCGGTCTGGGCTGTCACGAAGGCCAGGGCTGGCTGTTCGCCAAACCCATGCCGGCGGACCAACTGGAAGCCTGGATGCCCCGTTGAAATCCTGAGTGCGCGGGTCCGGCCGGACCCTAAACTGCGCCGTCCGTTGACGACAGCCAGGAGCGCTCATGAGTCTCGCGAAGATCCTCGTCGCCCAGGGCGGCGGTCCCACCGCCGTCATCAACCAGAGCCTCGTCGGCGTCGTGCTGGAAGCGCGGCGCCAGGCCGGCGTCGCGGCGGTCTACGGGGCGCGGCATGGTGTGCGCGGCATCGTCAACGAGGACTTCGTGGACCTGGCGCAGGAGACCAGTCACAACCTGGAGCTGGTGGCCATGACGCCGGCCTCGGCGCTGGGTTCCACGCGCGACAAGCCCGATGCGGCCTACTGCCGCGAGATCTTCACCGTGCTGCAGGCGCACGGCATCACGCACTTCTTCTACATCGGCGGCAACGACTCGTCGGACACCGTGCGCATCGTGTCGGAAGAGGCCAGGGCGGCGAACTACCCGCTGCGCTGCATCCACATTCCCAAGACCATAGACAACGACCTGGTCGGCAACGACCACACGCCCGGCTACGCGTCGGCCGCGCGCTTCGTGGCCCAGTCTTTTGCCGGCGCCAACCTCGACAACGCGGCGCTGCCGGGCGTCTACGTGGGCGTCGTCATGGGCCGCCACGCCGGCTTCCTGACGGCCGCTGCGGCCCTGGGCAAGAAGTTCGACGACGACGGCCCGCACCTGATCTACGTGCCCGAGCGGGACTTCCACATCGACCAGTTCCTGCACGACGTGAAGGCCACGCAGGAGCGCTTCGGCCGCTGCGTCATCGCGGTCAGCGAGGGCATCCACGATTCGACGGGTGCGCCCATGCTGTCCAAGCTCGCGGGCGACCTGGAGCGCGACGCGCACGGCAACGTGCAGCTCAGCGGCACCGGCGCGCTGGCCGACCTGCTGTGCGAGGAGATCAAGGCCAAGCTGGGTATCAAGCGCGTGCGCGGCGACACCTTTGGCTATCTGCAGCGCAGCTTCCTGGGCTGCGTGTCCGACGTGGACCAACGCGAGGCCAGAGAGGTCGGCGAGAAGGCCGTGCAGTACGCCTTCTACGGCGACCGCGACGGGTCGGTCGCCATCCAGCGCGTGGGTTACTACTCGGTGGACTACAAGCTGCTGCCGCTCACCGCCGTGGCCGGCAAGACGCGCACGATGGAAGACGTCTTCATCAATGCCGCCGGCACCGACGTGACCGATGCCTTCCGCCTGTATCTGCGCCCGCTGCTGGGCTCGGGCATGCCGGACGCCTACCGGCTGCGGCCCAACCCCGTGGCCAAGGTGCTGAACAGGAGTTGAGCCTGGTTCAGCCCTCGGCGGGCGCGGGCAGTTGCTTCAGCGCCCAGGCATCCGCCTTGCCCTGCAGCCAGGCCGCGCCGAGGTTGCCGAACACCCAGATCAGGAACACGGTGCTCGCGCGCACCGGCGCGTCGGTCAGCACGAGGTAGGCGCCCGCGCAGGCCTGCGGGGCCAGTGCCACCGAATAGCTCCAGCGCTGCGCCAGCGCCAGCGAGTTCAGAACCGGCCGCAGCGGCCACAGTGCGAAGCCGGTCGCGCGAATGCGTTCCTCTTGCACTGCCGCCGCCAGCTGCATCCAGGCCAGCGCCAGCAGCAGGCAGCTTGTCAACGGCAGCCACCGGTCCAACGCCAGCATGAACAGGCCGCCCACCAGCGGCGACAAGCCGGCGATGACCCAGCCGTGCAGCGGCACCAGCGGCCAGGCCGCCACCAGCCCGGCCAGGCCGAACAGCAGGGCTGCCCATGGCAAGAGCCAGTCCGGCATCAGCGACAGCACGCCGTTCGGCGCTGCGGGCTCCTGCCCGGCCAGCCAGGCCAGCCAGGCGGCGAACAGCAGCCACACCAGGCCCAGCGCCGGCTGCATGCTGTGGCGGCGCCAGCGCTCCAGCGGCAGGGCCAGGCGTTTCTGGCCGGAGGTCAGCGTGGGCCCCGTGGTGATCAGCGTGGCGGCGAACAGGCCCACCACCATGATGCCGCCCGTGCCCAGCAGCCAGCCCAGCGTCTGGGCGCCCGCGATGATGGCGTCGTGCGAGATCAACAGCCCCGCGCCGAAGCACAGCGCGCCGGCCAGCCCCACGCGCCACCACAGGCCGCGCTTGATGGCGGCGTCCAGCCAGCGCTGCGCCGGCAGGTCCAGCCCCAGCTTGCGCAGCCACTGCGCACCCAGCAGGTTCTGGTTGCGCGCCAGCGTGGGCTGCAGCAGCAACAGCAGCAACTGCAGCCGCCACCAGGCGGCGCCGGCCTGGCGCAGCGCGTCCAGCCGCTGCAGCGGTGCGCCCAGCTCGCGCACCGGCTCGGGGATGGGTGTGGGCCGCAGGCGTTCGTCGAACGCGTCGTGCAGCGCGTGGGCCAGTGCGACGCCCAACTGCCGTTCGGTGCGGAAGTCGTTCAGCCAGCCGAAGTGCGCGTCCAGCGCCTTCAGGAAGTCGTCCGGCAGGCTGGGCAGGCCCAGCGCCCACTGCGCAAACGCGGCCGAGAACTCGGCCTGCCGGCTCAGCGGCTGCTGGTCCAGCTCGCGGCAGGCGTCGGCCCAGCCCTGCATCAGCGCGGTCTCGCCGACGCGCCGCCATGACAGTTCCAGCTCGTCGATGAGCTGCTGCGGCTGGACGACGGGTTCCGGTGCCGGCGATTCGTCGACGGGCGGTTCGAGCGGCGGCACGGGCACCGGCGCCTCGACCACGACCGCTTCGTCATCGGGGTTCTCGCGCTGCCACTTCGCCCATTGCTGCGCGCGCTCGTAGGCTGCGCGCAGCGCCTGGTAGGCCTCGGCGTCGTCGTCCGGCCGCGTGAGCTTCAGTTTCAGCGCATAGGCCTTCTTGATCGCGCCGAGTTCGGTCGTCGCCTCAATGCCCAGCCGGGCCCAATCTTCTTCCCACATGCTCAGAACCTGAACGACGTATCGATGCTGTCCAGCGCTTCCTTGAACTGCTGGCGCGCGGTGCGGATGACGCGCGCATCCTGCGTCTGCAGCGCGAGCTCGAACTGGGCCAGCCAGTCCTGCAGCATCTGGCGGTCGTTGCCCAGGCGGTCCTCGAACAGGCGCTTGGCGCGCTCGATCAGGTAGCGGTTGTCCTGCTCGTCGCGCGGGTGGCGCTTCAGTGCCTGCAGGCGTTCGCGCGTGGCGGCGATCTCGGCCGCGCTGAGGCGTGCGCCCTGGCTCTCGATGATGAGTTCATGGCGCTGGCCGCCGGGCGTCTCGCGCGCCTCGACCTCCAGCAGCCCGTTGGCGTCGTAGGTGAAGCGCACCTCCACGCCGGCCTGGCCGGCCGGCGCAGGCGTCACCTCGATCTCCAGCTTGCCCAGGTGCAGGTTCTCCGAGCCCACCGGCGACTCGCCCTGGCGCACGTCCACCAGGATCTGGCGCTGCCCGTCGGCCAGCGTGTGATAGCGCTCCACGCGGGACACCGGCACCGGCGTGTTGCGCTCGATGATGGGCGAGAAGCGGTCATCGACCATGCGGCCGGCGATGTGCGTGGCCGCGACGATGCCCAGCGAATAGGGCATCACGTCGGTCAGCACCACGTCGTCCAGTGCTGCGTCGCGCGCCTTCAGGCCGGCCTGCACGGCCGCGCCCATCGCGATGGCGAGGTCGGGGTCCAGCGTGCGCAGCGGCAGGCGCTGGAACAGCCGCGTGACCAGCTGGCGCACCATGGGCATGCGCGTGGCGCCGCCCACCAGCACCACCTCGGCCAGGCCGGCTGGGTCCAGCTGCGCGTCGGCCAGCGCGCGCTCGATGGGGCGGCGCAGGCGCTGCAGCAACTCCTGCGCGCCGGCCTCGAAGTCGGCGCGCGTGATCGTGGCGGTCAGCGTGCGGTCGCGCCATACGGCGTTCATCGTGGCGCTGTCGCGCTCGCCGAGGTCGCGCTTGGCCTGTTCCGCCATGCGCCACCAGGTCTCGCCCTCCAGCCACGCGCTGCGCTCCTCGGCGCTCAGGCCTTCGCACTGCTTGGCGAACAGCTGCGCGATGGCGCGGCTGAAGTCCTCACCGCCCAGCCGCGTGTCGCCCGCACTGGCTCGCACCTCCACAACGCCGTCGAAATACTCCAGCACCGACACGTCGAAGGTGCCGCCGCCAAGGTCGAAGACGAGGAAGCTGCTGTGCTCGGGCCGCTCCTGCAGACCGTAGGCCAGGCCGGCAGCGGTCGGCTCGTTCAGCAGGCGCTCGACCTTCAGCCCGGCAATCTCGCCGGCCGTGCGCGTCGCGCGGCGCTGGGCCTCGTTGAAATAGGCTGGCACGGTGATGACGGCCTCGGTGACCGGCTCGCCCAGGAAGGCCTCGGCATCGGCCTTCAGCGTCTGCAGCACCAGGGCCGACAACTCCTCGGCGCGCAGCTCCTTCACGTGAGGCCCGGTGCGCAGCGTGATCTTCTTGTCACCGCCCATCCAGCGCTTGAACGCCAGCGCGGTGGACTCGGGATGCAGGCCGGCGCGCTCGCGGGCAGCCAGGCCCACCAGCGTGTGGCCCTGCTCGTCCAGCGCGACGGCCGACGGTGTCAGGACGTCCCCGTGGGCGTTGGGGATGAGGACGGCCGCGCCGTCGCGAAACACCGCCGCCGCGCTGTGCGTGGTGCCCAGGTCGATGCCCAGGATCATGGAACAAGCCTCCCGTTGGAACGGGCGCAAGGGTAGCCGCTAATGCAAGGTGTTCAGGGCTTGGGCTTGATCAGCCTGGGGTGCCACTCGTTGACCGCCAGCAGTGCTGCCGAGCCGAAATGGCGGTGGATGTCGGCCACCATTTCGCCGTTGACGATGACGGGGTCGGTGTCCACGGCCTTGCGGGCGACTTCCAGATCCTTGGTCGCGAAGATGAACAGGCCGCGCAGGCCGTTCTGGCCGTCCAGCGGGCCGGCATAGACCAGCAGGCCCTCCTTGGCCAGCCGCTCCATGTTGGCGAAATGGCCCTTGAACATCGCATCGCGCTCGGGGCCGGCAGCCATCGGCTTGGGGCCGGTCTTCAGCAGCACGAAGACGTAGGGCCGCAGCCCCTGCTCGTTGGCGCCCCAGGCCTGGGCCTTGGTGGCGTCATAGGCGGGTGCTTCCTGGGCGTGGGCTCCGAGGCCGGCGAGCAGGGCGAGGGCGCAGGCGGCAAGGCGGTTCGGCATGGCGGGTTCCGAAGTGGATGCACGATTGAACCGCAGCGTGGCGCGTTGCGGGGCGCGATGAAACCCGCGCTGTCGGCCGCGCCGGCTAAGGCGCGCCAGGGCTGGTCGTCGGCACTTGCACCGTCAGGCCGTAGTGCGTCAGCAAGCCCACCACATGCCCCACCGCCACGCCCGGCTCGCCGGATTCGATGCGCGCGATGGTCTGCACATGCACGCCCAGCCGGGCTGCCGCGGCGGCCTGCCCTTCGCCGGCGGCCAGGCGAGCGCGCTTCACCGCCGCGCCCAGCGCCTGGATGGTGGCGAGGGCGTCCTCGCCGATGTCGCTGGAGATGCGTTTGCCTTGAGCCATGGCGCGATTGTCGCGGCGGGCTTGGTGCACCCCTGCCAAAAGGCACTTGCAGACCGCATCACTCAACTTCTACATTTGTAGTACGACAACTGTAGAAGACGACAAATGGACGAGGACATCGGCAGCGGCGACGTGTCGCTGAGCGAGCTGCAGCTCAGCCTGATGCGCGTGTTGTGGGCACGCGGCGAGGCCAGCACGGCCGAGGTGGCCGAAGCGCTGCGTGGCGAGCGCGATCTGGCGCACACGACGGTGGCGACCTTGCTGACCCGGCTGGAAAAGCGCGGCCTGCTCAGCAGCCGCCGCGAGGGCCGGGCGCTGCTGTACACGCCCCTCGTCAGCGAGAGCGAGGTGCAGCGCTCCATGGTGGGCAGCCTGCTGGATAGCCTGTTCGCCGGCCGCGCCAGCGCGCTGGTCAGCCACCTGCTGGATGCCCGTGGCGTCGACGCCCAGGAGCTGGCCGAACTGCAGACGCTGCTGAAGCAACGCAAGGGAGAGACGCGATGACCGATGCGCTGCTGACCTGGCTGTGCAGCTACCTGCTGCACAGCAGCCTGTTGATCGCAGGCCTGTGGGCGGCCGAGCGCGCTGGATGGCTGGCGCGCCTGGCCACGTCCACGCAGGAGACGCTGTGGCGCCTGGCGCTGCTGGGTGGCCTGCTCAGCGCCAGCCTGCCGTTGCTGCCGGCCATGCCTTCGCTGGCGGAGTTGGCCCCGGCGGATGTGGCGAGGGCAGAGCGGGTTGTCGCGCAAGACCCGGCACGCGTCGCCAACGATGTGCTGCCCGTCGCCGCGCCGCCGGCTGGAGCGACGGTGCCCACCGCGCAACTGGGCGCGTTGCCGATCACGACACGCTTCGCACCGCAGACGCATGACCTGGCTGTCGGCTTTGTCGCGGCCTGGCTGCTGGGCGCGGTGCTGATGGCGGCCGTGCTTGCAGGGCAATGGGCCTGGCTGCGCCGCACCGTGCGCCGCCTGCCGGCCGTGGCCGATCCGCGTTGGCAGGCACGGGTCGCGCAGCTCGCGGTGGACATG
>DASWWC010000170.1:0-20310 GCA_036401055.1 Roseateles sp. | reverse complement strand
GCAGTCCTCGGCATTGCATGGTTCGACCGATTAGGCCTGCCCCGACTCTCCTGACCTCAAGCTCTCGAACCGCCTGGTGCGGACCCGCATGCCCGGTGGTGTGGGAGGGGCTCAGCCACAATGACTGACCCCTATCCCGATCTGGGCTCCGCCTCGGCCCTGGTGCCGGTGTTCGCTGGTCCGCCCATGGGCCTGCGGCAGCTTCAATTCCCGTGGGTTGATTGATGTACCAAGGATCCACCCGTGGCCGCTTTGAATGACCTCATGCATGACGAACTGCTGGCGCTCGTCACCCGGAGCTTCTGTACCCGCACGCTGAACGGCTTTGCGCAGGAGTCTCGTTCGGACGGCGAGAGCCTGAAGGACGCCGTGGAACGCTACGAGGTCGACTACGCGTGGCATGTGCTGGGTTCAGATCGCCTGCGCAACGAGACCGTCGCGCTGCTGGAGGCCAAACTCGGACGGCGGGCGACCGACGCCCAGCAAGCCCGTGTGGCTGAAGTCCTGCGGGCCGCGGCTGCAGGCCAGCCATCCGATTCGCTGATGAGTTTTGACAATGACGTGGCCGAGCAGTTGGCCGCGCTGCTGTCCGCTCGATCGGAAAGCAGGGCGCCTTCCGAAGCGGAAGCGGTCAGCTGAGCCTTCTGGCTCGTCGTCGTTCGCCGAGATCACGTCAACCAGCGCAGCACCGTCGGGCCGGACCGCGGCCTGACGCAGTTGCTTGACGAAGGTCTTGGCCTCGGTCGCGAAAGCGGCAATGGCGCAGCTGACCGTCGCGGGGCAGAGCCAGGCCGGGGCGCTCATGGCTCGATTCATCGATGGCGTCCTTCGGCCCGCCGGTCGGGCACGATGTTGGCGATCGCGGGCCGGCCCTGCTCTTTGACGACGTAGATGGTGAAGGGGCGCGCTGGGCGTCTGCGCGGACTGCATCCACAGGTAAAACGCAAAGCCCGGCTGGCCCGAAGCGTCGGTGGTCTGCGTGACCGTGACCGGACCGTCGGGTTGGCAGCTCAGCATCGCCTGCGTGGCGTCCACGTCAGCTGCATCGCGGAAGGGCGCGCTGTCGGCCGCCATGCGGAGGTCTTGCGCGGCCTCGCCGGTCGCGGCGTGAGCGCGGGGCGCCTCCAGCATCAAGACGGCCACCAGCAGCGGCAGCAACAGGTGGATGGTGGTCATGGTCGGGCTCCGTGGACGGCGGTGTTTCGGAAATGGCGGCCCAGCAGGCGCGGCTGCCAGTGCCAGCCCGAGCGGGTGACCAGCGTGCACAGCGCGGTGAGCACGCCTTCGCCGTCCAGCGCGAGGGCGTAGTCCGGCGGCAGCTCGGCCTGGCGCGAGCGCAGGCGCAGCGGCACGTCGGCCAGCCGGGATGGCTGGATCAGGGTGGCCTGCAGCGCCAGCGACCACAGCTGCCGGGCATCGGGCCGCATCGGGTCCGTGCCGTCGTCGTCCAGCGGGGCATCGCCGTGGAGGGACAGCGTCTCTTGCACGCGCACTTGTCCGTGGCGGGCATCGATGTGCAGTGTGATGTGGTGGGTGCGGCCCGGGCCGGTCGAGGCATCGACGCGCAGCGCGCGCGCACCGTCCAGTTCCAGCTCGGTGACGTCGAACGGGCCGATGGGGCGGGCCAGCGACAGCAGCCGCGCACGCAACTCGTCCGGCGTCGCGACCGCCGCGCCGTGCAAGGCCGGGACGCGGGTGAGGTGGAAGCCGGCCCAGGTGATCAATGCGACGAACACGAGAGCGTGGACGGCGGCCATGCCGGTGAGCAGCGGCCAGCGTTCGACCGCTTCGACGCTCGGCGGCGCCACGTCTTCCGGCGGCGGGGGCACCCGCTGCGCGACCAGGCGCGCCAGTGCCTGGCTGCGGTCGCTGGCGCGCACCTCCAGCAGATCGGCGCCGTGTCGCTCGATCAGCAGCTGCGTCACTCCCACGCCCCCACCGAGCAGGCGCCAGCCCCTGCGGCCCGCTTCGGCGAAGGGCTCGGCCGGCACGGCCTGCACCAGCATCCCGACCTGGTTGCGGGCGGCCTGCACGTCGGAGAAGCGCGACAGTCGCAGCTCGCTGCCGTCGGCAAACCGGCCCGAGCGCAGCAGCGCGATGGTGCCGCCGCGCATGTCGGCGTCCGTGACCGCCGCGGCACCGTTGAACAGCGCCTGCGCATCGAGCGCCGCAGCGGCGGGCGGGGCACCGGCAGCGCCGTCGTCGAGCGAGCCGACCCAGAAAAGCAGCAGCAGGGGCAGCATCAACGTGGCCGCCACCATGTGCAGCGCGTACTGCCGCGCATCGGCCGTGCTCTGGCAGGCCAGCGCGAGGGCGGCCAGCGGCAGCAGGGCGCCGACGACCAGCGTCCAGAGGTCCGCGGGCGCACCGCTGCGGTCCAGCCACCACAGCACGGCGCCGCTGAAGAGCAGCAGGTGGGCGGTGCAGGCCATGCCCAGTTCCCGCACCGCGCGTGACCGGTGGCGACGGGCGGTCTGGACGACATCTGGAACGACGGTGTGCGACATGGTTGTCACAGTCTTCCCGCCGGCTGTTTCATGGACGTTTCGCTGCGGATGTCGCGATGTTTCGTTTGTTTCTGGGTGGTGGTGGTCGATGCTGGGTGTTGACGCCCATCTTTGTAGTTAGCTCATTGCATGGATAAGTTAGGCTGCAATCTTTTCTGGCCGACGACCGTTGTGGTTTCGGTTGGCGGGCGGACCGGGAGTTGAAAGATGAAGAGAAGGGTCGATCGGTCGTCCGTGATGGGGCGCTCAGCTTGGGCTATCGCCTTGGTGTCGACCGCAGGATGCGGGGGCGGAAGTGGAAGCCGTCCCGAGCCGGCTCCGACGATGAGCCTTGAGCTTTCTGCTCCATGGGTCGCTGCGGGTGCTGAGGTCACTCTCAGCTGGACGTCCAGCAATGCGACGTCATGCCGGGGCACTCAAGGCATCAGCGGCGATCATCCTCCCGCAGGATCGATGCAGCTTGCGCCCAGGAGTACCGGTGACGTGGTCTATGCGATGTCATGCAGTGGCAAGGGTGGCGAGTTGTCCAGGGCGGTGTCGCTGACGGTCGATGCGCCCGAGAACTGGCCCACCTACGTCGCCACGCCGCAAGTCATCGACGAGCTCTATGACCGGTTCGAAGGGACTTCCGGGCGTTTCCATGACCCGTCCTACGTGTCGTACCTGCAGCAGTACAAACCCTTCGGTGACTATCTCAATTGGGGGGTGTGGCGAAAGTTCACGGACGATGGTGAGGTGGTCATCCACGCCTCAGGTCTGCCGCAGGTCCGCGACGGCGACAAGCTGTACTGGAATACGGTCACCTTGTCGCACTTTGGCCTGACGATGTATGGCCGGCTGCTGGCGGGCGACGAGACGGCGCGGGCGCCGTTCTTCGCGGCGGTGGACAAGTTGCTCGAACTTCAGTCGTCCAACGGCGGGTTTCCCTATCCGTCGCGACAGCACCGGCAAACCACGCTGCCCGATGGCTGGGTCAGCGCCATGGCGCAGGGCAATGCGCTCAGCGTCTTTGCGCGGGCAGTGCAGCTGAAGAACGACGAGCGCTATCGCCGCGCCGGCGAACTGGCGTTTGCCAACCTGATGACGCCTGTGAGCGCCGGCGGATCCCGGACCTCCATGGCAACGCTTGATCCGTCGCTGCTGCGGTACATCTTCTTCCCGGAATATCCGGCGAACCCGATCGACTACACCCTCAATGGCTACATGTATGCCCTGCTGGGGGTTTACGACTGGTCCATGAGCGAATCGGGCTCGAAGGCGCAGGCTGCCCAGGCTTTCAAGGACGGCATGCGCACGCTGGACAAGCTCCTGCCACTGCACGATGTGGACGGTTACTCGACCTATGACCTGGCGCATTTGGTCCTCAAGGTTCCGCCCTACGTGGCGCCGGACTACCTGGGCATCCACGTCCACCTGCTTCATGCGCTGAACTCCGTTGCGCCAAGTGACGTCCTTCAGAAGTACGAGAAGAAGTGGGCCGCGAAGATCGATTCGATGAACGCATTGCTCAAGTTCACGTCCATCTCGGTGAGCCCGCAGGATGCCCAGGTGGGCAAGCCGGTTTCTATCCAACTGGCCTCGGCGGGTGGGCTGGGCGGTGTCAAGCTCTACAGCCTGTCGGTGAAGTTCAAGAACGAATGGAGCACCGCCGTGTCGTACGCGCCTTCCAATCGGCTGACATGGTCGCCGCAGGAGCCGGGGACCTACGACCTCGGCTTCTTTGTGAAGGACCAGGGCTCGACGCGTGACTGGGACAATTTCCGTTATCAAACGATCATCGTCCGGTGAGGGCATGTGAGCCCTTCGATCCGTAGGAATCAATGAGCATTTGGACGGTGGCCGCCTTTCGCATTCGGCAAGCCAGTGCGGCGGTAGCAATGGCGCTGGCCTTGGCAGCATGTGGCGGTGGTGGCGGCAGCGACACCTCCAGCCCGCCACGCGCGACGCCGCCTGCGGGCGTCAAGATCGTCACGCAACCCGCGGCACAGACCGTCTAGCTGACTACTCGCACCAGCTTCACCGTCACGGCGGATGCGGCCACGAGCTATCAATGGCAGCGCGACAGCGGCTCTGGCTGGCAGGACATCGCTAGCGCCACGTCGGCGACCTACACCACCGGCTTCGTGCTCGCAGGCGACCAGGGGGCCAAGTTCCGTGTGAACGTCAGCAACGCTGGCGGCTCGCTCACCAGCGATGCGGCGATCCTGAACGTGACGGTGCCGGCGCTGGAGTTGAAGCTGCTGGCCGGCAGCATCGCCGGTCCAGGTTACGAGGACGGCCCGTCGAGGGATGCGAAGTTCAGGTCTCCCTTGGCGATCACACGTGACGCTGCGGGCAACCTCTATGTGGCCGACTCGGGCGCGGTGCGCAAGATCACGCCGGCGGGCATGGTGTCGACGCTTGCCGGCAAGGCCAACGAAAGTGGCAATGTGGACGGCGTCGGGTCACAAGCCCGGTTCGGCCTCATCGTCAGCATGACGGTGGACGGTCAGGGCAATGTCTACGTCGCCGAGAGGAACCTTGGCACCACCGGGAACTTCATCCGCAAGGTCTCCCCCGCAGGGGTCGTGAGCTTCGTGGCAGGCACCGTGCTGAAAAATGGCGGGGCCACCTGGCAGGCGGATGGCGTGGGTGCTGCTGCGTCCTTCCAGTTCATCGGGCAGATGGCGGTGGATCGCTCGGGCAACCTTTACGTGACGGACGCCAAAGGGCTGCGCAAGGTTCAGCCCGACGGCACGGTGACGACGTTGGCGTCGTTCACCTGCGGCTTTTGTTTGTACGGGGCGGGAGAGTTGGACTACCCAGGCGCCGTCGTCGTCGATCGAGCAGACAACATCTGGGCGCTCGACAGGGGGATGCTGCGCAAGATCACGCCGGAGGGCCTGATTTTCGATGTGGCCGGCAACGGCGCCTATTGGTGGATCAATGCCCCGGCGGAGATGGTGGACGGTCAGGGGACCTCGGCCAGTTTCGGGAACTCAGGCCTCGTCAGCCTGAACTTGGACAGCAACGGCAACCTGCTGCTGGCTCAGGACACCAGTTATTGGAATGGCGTTGTCCGCCGGATCACGCCTTCCGGCATGGTGACCACCATTGCCGGGCAAGGCACCTCGCCCGCCGGGCATGACGGACCTGCGGCCGAGGCGACGTTTGGCAGCCTCTTGAACCTGGCGGCCGACAGCAATGGCGGTGTCTACATCGCGGACAGCAAGAACTCCGCGATTCGCTATCTGTCGAGCGCGGGCGTGGTGTCCACTGCCGCCGGAGCGATGGAGACGCGTGACCAGGGCAGCACGGACGGCAAGGGCGCCGCCGCTCGATTCAAGCTGCCGGGTGCCGTGGCCGTGGATGCCGTAGGCAACGCCGTGGTGTCCGATTGCGGCAACGCCACGCTGCGCAAGATTACCCGCGACGGCGTGGTCACGACCGTGGCCGGCGCAGCGGGCCAGCCAGGCCAGGTGGACGGCAAGGGGGCGGCGTCCCGCGTCGAGTGCCCCACGGCGATGGTGTTCGGCAGCGATTTGACGCTGTATTTCAACGGAGGCCCGGTGGGCGCGGATGTGGCTCTGCGCCGTCTGGCGGCGGACGGCACGGTCGACACGTGGCGGGTGCGCCAATCTGCCCTCACGCAACCCGTGGTCGAAGGTTTGGCGGTCACGACCGGTACCGACGTGTTCGCCGCCGTGAATCAGCCGGACACGGTGGGCAATTCGTTCGTGCTGCGCCTCGCGGCCAACGGCACGAGTTCTGTTTTTGCGTCGTATCCCGTCCAGCCGGCACTCAAGGGCAAAGGGTTCTCAGGCTTGGCCGGAAACAGCCAGGGCAGCTTCTTCGCGACGGAGTACACCAGCATTGATCCACCCTACGAGGGGATGGAAAACTTTGACATGAGCAGGATTTCCGCCACCGGCATCCGCACGCCCGCCGGGCCGAGCGTCGACGCCCGTTATGGCAGAGCGGTGCTGGATGCGCTGGGGAACGCCTATGTGATCGCCAGGTGGCCCTCCTTTCCGACCGATAGTGCCGAACTGCAGAAGATCACGCCGGACGGAACCGTGACCACGGTGCTGGGCAACGCCTACGAGCCCACGACGCGCCTCGGGACAGCACCCACCCTGCGCAATGCGCGTGGGCTGGCCATCTGGGGGCCCAACCAACTGCTGGTGACGACGGAGAACGCTGTGCTGATCGCCACCGTTCCTGGCGTCGCCTGTGACTGCAAGGGCCGCTGAGTGACTTTCAGCCTCGCAGCGCCCGCTTTGCCGACACCGCCATGAACACCGCGAACGCGATCACCACCACCAGCCCCACGGTCAGCGACGAGTGCTCGGCGATGAGGCCGATCAGCGGCGGGCCGGCCATCATGCCCAGGTAGCCCACGCCGGACACGGCCGCGATGCCGTGCGCCGGCGAGATGCCCGGTACCTGCGAGGCCGCGCTGAACAGCATGGGCACGACGTTGGACAGCCCCAGTCCCACCAGCGCGAAGCCGGCCAGCGAGACAGCGGGCGAGTTCACCGCCAGCACCAGTGCCATGCCGGCAGCGGCCAGCACGCCGCTGGCGCGCATCAGCCGGCGCGGCTTCACGCGGGCGCGCACCCAGTCGCCGCCGAAGCGGCCGGCCGCCATCGCGGCGCTGAAGCTGGCATAGGCCAGCGCGGCGGTGCTGGCGTCGGTGGCGCGGTCCTGCTTCATGAACAGCACGCTCCAGTCGTAGATGGCGCCTTCGGCGATCAGGCCCATGGCGGCCAGCACGCCCAGCAGCAGCAAGGGGCCGCGTGGCAGGCTCAGCGGGTGATGCGCGGCCTCGTCGTGCTGCTCGGGCAGCGGCAGCATGGAGCGCGCGGCCATAAGTACGGCCGCGGCGCTCAGGCCGGTGGCCACCAGCAGGTGGCCTTGCGGCGTCAGGCCCAGCGAGGGGGCCGCGGCGCCGAAGCCTGCGCCCACCATGCCGCCCACGCTGAACATGCCGTGAAAGCCGCTCATCAGCGGCTTGCCGGTCTGGCGTTCGATCTCGCTGGCCTCGGTGCTCAGCGACACGTCGAACAGGCTGCCGGCGCTGCCGAACACCAGCATGGCCAGGATCAGCGCCGCATAGTGCGGCGTCGCGATCAGGGCGGCGACCGAGGCCGCGCTGGCGCAGCCCATGACGGCCGCGATGACGCGCGGCCCCCAGCGGCCCACGATGCGCCCGGCATGCGCCAGCGCCGCCAGTGCGCCGACGCCACTGGCCAGCATGGCCAGCGCCACGCCCTGCTCGCCCAGGCCGTAATGGGCCTTGACGGTAGGTACGTGCACACCCCAGGACGCGAACAGCACGCCCATGACGAAGAACTGCACGCGCAGCGCGACGGCGGCGCCTTTCAGGGACGGCGCGCTCACTTGGCGGACGCCGTGATCTGCGTGAAGAAGTCCAGCACGCCCTGGTCGCCCATCTTGCGTGCGTTGGCCAGCTCGCCGCCCTCGGTGGCGTACAGCAGCTTGCCTTGCGGCGACAGCACGGCGACAGCCGGGATGCCCTTTTTCAGCGGCACCTGGTAGCGCTCCGCGATGTCCACGTTGCGGTCGAAGCGGCCCACGTCCACCTTGACGACCTTGAAGCTCCTCGCGATCAGCGGTGCACTGGGGCCGGACTTGAAGGTCGCGTCCAGCATGCGGCAGTCACCGCACCAGTTGGCGCCGAAGACGACCAGCACGGGCAGCCTGGCCTTGTCGGCCTCCGCCAGCGTGGCGGTGATGGCGGCCTTGGCATCGGCGCCTTCGTCATAGATGGCCGGTGGGCCGGCGTGGGCGGTCACGAAGGTGGTCAGCAGCAGGGAGGCGGTCAGCAAACGCATGGGACGGGTCGTCGGCGTGGAATCGATTCCACCGAGTTTAGTCTGTTGGATTTGTTTAGTAAAACGATATCAGCGGCTGGACGAGGCCTGGAAGAAGCGCCAGATCTCGTCGTTGGCATCCAGCGCGGTGGAGGCCGGCGCCTTGCCGCGGCGTTGGGCGCCAGAGCCGGGCCAGGAGTGGCCGCCGTTTTCGGTCACGCACAGCTGCACCTGCACGCCGCCGGCGCAGCCGCTGGTGGCCTCGCAGTAAGCGCCGGGCTTGTCCAGCACGCGTTGCGGCGGCGCGGTGCACTGGTTGCGTTTCGTCCAGCGCGAGATCGTTTCGGGCACGGAGACGAAGTCCATCACCTTGCTGGTGTCGCGGAAGGCGTCGGTGCCGGCGCCGCCGTTGAACAGCACATGGGTGTCGTCCTTGGCGTGGATGTGCAGCACGGAGATCGGCTTGCTCGGCGTGCAGCTGGCCGTGGCATCGGTGCCGGCTACGGCGGCCACGGCGCGGAAGATGTCGGCCGCCTCGCAGGCCAGGCGGTGGCTGATCATGCCGCCGTTGGACATGCCGGTGGCGAACACGCGGGCCGGGTCGGTCTTGAAGCGCGTCTGCACGGCGGCCACGACGGCGCGCGCGAAGCCCACGTCGTCGCTGCCGCGGTCGCGCGCGTCGCCGCAGCAGCCGCCGGCGTTCCAGGTGGCGAACCTGCCGCCGGGCAGTTTGCTGTAGCCGTTGGGGAAGGCGACGACGAAACCGGCCTCGTCGGCCTTCTGCGTCAGGCCGTAGTTCTCGGCCATGTGTTCGGCATGGCCGCCACCGCCATGGAAGGCCAGCACCAGTGGCGCGGGCGTCGCGGCATCAAAGCCCTTGGGCAGATGAACCAGCACCTTGCGGCCCTGCACCTGCAACTCCTGCGTTCCGCCCTTGTCGGCGCGGCGCTGCTCCATGCGCTCTCTGATGCGCTCGCGCAGCGTCTCCTGGGCTTGCGCCGCAGTCAGCAGGCTCAGCAGGGTGACGGCGAGTGCGAAACGGCGCATGGATCAGTTCCCGCCGCCCAGGGATCGATAGACGGCGACGAGATTCTGCGCGCGCAGGCTCTGCACCTGCACCAGCGCTTGCCGTGCCGCGAACAGCGAGCGCTGTGCATCCAGCACCTCCAGCGAGCTGGAGATGCCTGCGCGGTAGCGCTCCTCGGCCAGCGCCAGGCGGCGCGCCTCGGCGTCGACCAGCGCGGCCTGCGCGGTGCGCTGCTCGGCCAGCGTGGCGCGGCCGGCGAGGGCATCGGCCACGTCGCGGAAGGCGCTCTGGATGGCCTTCTCATACTGCGCCGTCGCCGCATCGCGCTGAGCGCGCGCAGCGGCCAGGTTGGCGCGGTTGCGGCCGGCGTCGAACAGCGGCTGCAGCAGCTGCGGCGTGAAGCTCCACACCGAGTTGCTGAACAGCTCCGACAGCTCGTTGCTGGCCGTGCCGACGCTGCCCGTCAGCGTGATGCGCGGCAGGAAGGCGGCGCGCGCGGCGGCGATGTTGGCGTCGGTCGCGGCGAGCTGTGCCTCGGCCTGGCGCAGGTCGGGGCGGCGCGTCAGCACCTCGGCGGGAACACCGGCGGGCAGCTCGGCCAGCGGCTCGAAATCGGTCAGCTGACCCGTAGGCGCGGGCAGGTCGGCCGGCAATGCGGAGCCGAGCAACAGCACGAGCGCGTTCTCGTCCAGTGCGCGCTGGCGTTGCGTCTGCGCCAGCGCCACGCGGGCGGCCTGCAGCGCCGACTCGGCCGCGCGCAGGTCCAGCTCGCTGGCGATGCCGCCCTCGAAGCGCTGGCGGATCAGACCCAGCGATTGCTCGCGGCTGGCCAGCGTGTCGCGCGTGATCTGCAGCAGCGCCTCGTCGGCCTGCAGCGCGATCTCGGTCGTCGCGACGGCCGCGACCAGTGCGTTGCGTACCGCCAGCTGATTGGCCTCGGCGGCCAGCAGCTGCGCGGCGGCGGCGGTGCCCACGTTGCGCAGGCGGCCGAACAGGTCCAGCTCCCAGGCCGTGACCTGCAGGCCCGCCTGGTAGCTGCCGGTGGTGGACGAGCGCGTGCCGGTGACGCCGGCGTTCACCGTGGGCCACAGGTCGGCGTCGCGGGCGGCGGCCACGGCGCGGGCGCTCTCGATGCTGGCGGCGGCCACGCGCAGGTCGCGGTTGTTGGCCAGCGCCAGCGGGATGAGTTTCTGCAGCCGTGCGCCCTGGAAGGCTTGCGCCCAGGGCAATGCGGCAGCTTCCACGCCGCCGTTGCCCGCCGCAGGAAGCGCCGCGGCCGGCAGCGCGGCCTGGGCAGCTTCGGCTGCCGTGGGCTTCTTCGGCTCAGGTCCGGCGCATGCCGCCAGCAATACGGCGGTGGCGATCAGGGTCAGGGCTTGCTTCATGCCTGGCTCCCGTTGTCTTCCTCGGCTTCGTGGGCGTCGCGCCTTCGCTGCCGCTCGCTGACCGGGAAGAAGCGCCTCACGACGACGAAGAACACCGGCACGAACAGCACGGCCAGTGTGGTCGCGGTGATCATCCCGCCCATCACGCCGGTGCCGATGGCACGCTGGCTGGCCGAGCCGGCGCCACTGGCCAGCACCAGCGGCAGCACGCCGAGGATGAAGGCCAGCGAGGTCATGACGATGGGCCGGAAGCGCAGGTGCGCGGCCTCTATGACCGACTCGAACACGCTCTTGCCGTGGGCCTGCAGGTCCTTCGCGAACTCGATGATGAGCACCGCGTTCTTGGCCGACAGGCCGATGATGGTGATCATGCCGACCTTGAAGTAGACGTCGTTCTCCAGCCCGCGGATGTTGGCCCCAAGCACGACGCCCAGCACGCCCAGTGGCACGACCAGCAGCACCGCCAGCGGAATGCTCCAGCTCTCGTACAGCGCGGCCAGGCACAGGAACACGGCCAGCAGCGAGAAGCCGAACAGGATGAAGGCGGTGGAGCCCGACAGCTTCTCCTCGCGCGACTGGCCGGTCCATTCATAGCCGAAGCCGTCGGGCAGCGTGGCGGCGATCTTCTCCATCTCGGCCATCGCCGTGCCGGTGGACACGCCCTTGGCCGGTTCGCCGGCGATGCGCAGCGTGGCGTAGCCGTTGTAGCGCACGGTCTGCAACGGGCCGGTGATCCACTTGCTGCTGGCGAAGGACGCCAGCGGCACCGGCTGGCCGGAGGTGTTCATCACGTTCAGCTTCAGCAGGTCCTCGGGCTGCATGCGCGCTGCGGCTTCCGCCTGTACGACGACGCGCTGCAGCCGGCCGGCGTTCGGGAAGTCGTTGATGTAGCTGGAGCCCAGCGACGTGCCCAGCACCGCGTTGATGGCGGCGATGGGCACGCCCAGCGCCAGCGCGCGCTCGCGGTCCAGCTGCAGTTCCAGCTGGGCGGCGTCTTCCAGCCCGTCGGGGCGCACGGCGGCCAGCAGCGGGTTCTTGGCGGCGGCGGCCAGCAGCTGGTTGCGTGCGGCCAGCAGCTCGGCGCGCGTGTGCGTGCCGCTGCGGTCCTGCAGCCGGAAGGCGAAGCCGTTGGCGCGGCCCAGGTCGCGGATGGGCGGCGGGCTGACCGGGAAGATGGTCGCGTCGCGGATCTTGCCCAGCGCCGGGAAGGCGCGCTGCACCAGCGCCTGCGCGCTGTGGTCCGCACCGGGGCGCTCGTCCCAGGGCTTGAGCGTGACGAAGCCCAGGCCGGCGTTCTGGCCCGAGCCGGCGAAGCTGAAGCCGACGACGCTGACCATGCTCTCGACCTCGGGCTGCTTCAGCAGATAGTCCTCGGCCTGCTGCATGACGGCCAGCGTGCGTTCGCGCGTGGCGCCGGGCGGCAGCTGCACGTTGACGAGGATGCTGCCCTGATCTTCATTCGGCACGAAGGACGTGGGCAGGTTGCGGAACAGCAGCGCCGCCGCGCCGATGACGGCGAGGTAGACGATGAACATGCGCCCGCCGCGGTGGATGAGCTTGGCGACCCAGCCCTCGTAGCCCTTGGCCGTGCGCGCGAAGCCGCGGTTGAACTTGCCGAAGAAGCCGCGCTTCTCGTGGTGGTGGCCGGCCTCAACGGGCTTGAGCAGCGTCGCGCACAGCGCCGGCGTCAGCGACAAGGCCAGGAAGGCCGAGAACGCGATGGAGCTGACCATGACGGCCGCGAACTGGCGGTAGATGTTGCCGATGGCGCCGCTGAAGAAGGCCAGCGGCACGAACACCGAGATCAGCACCACCGTCACGCCGACGATGGCGCCGGAGATCTGCGTCATCGCCTTGCGCGTGGCCTTGAGCGGCGAGAGGCCCTCCTCGCTCATGATGCGCTCGACGTTCTCGACGACGACGATAGCGTCGTCCACGACGATGCCGATGACGAGCACCATGCCGAACATCGTCAGCACGTTGATGGAGAAGCCTAAAGCGAGCAGCGTCGCGAAGCTGCCCAGCAGCGCGATGGGCACGACCAGCGTCGGGATGATGGTGTAGCGGATGTTCTGCAGGAACAGGAACATCACGAGGAACACCAGCGCCACGGCCTCGATCAGCGTCTCGACGACCTGCGAGATGGAGATGTCGATGAACAGCGAGCTGTCGAACGGGATCTGCGCCTTCACGCCGGCCGGGAAGTAGGGCTGCAGTTCCTTGAGCCGCGTCTTCACCAGCTGGGCCGTCTCCAGCGCGTTGGCCGACGGCGCGAGTTGCACGCCGATGCCGACCGACGGTTGGCCGTTCAGCCGCGTGATGCGGCCCGTGTAGGCCTGGGCGCCCAGTTCCACGCGGGCCACGTCCTTGAGCCGCACGGTTGCGCCATCGGCATTGGCGCGCAGCACGATGTTGCCGAACTGCTCGGCCGTGCTGAGCTGGCCGCGCACGACGACGGTGGCCGCGACGGTCTGGCCGGGGATGTTGGGCAGGTCGCCGATGGCGCCGGAGTCCACCTGCGCGTTCTGCGCGCGGATGGCGTCGTTCACGTCGGCGGGTGACAGGCGATAGCCGACCAGCTTGGCCGGGTCCAGCCAGATGCGCATCGCGCGTTCGGTGCCGAACAGCGACGCCTGGCCCACGCCGGGCACGCGCTGCAGTTCGGGCAGCAGCGAGCGGGCCACGTAGTCACCCAGCGCCGTCGTGTCGACGTCCGGATTCGTGCTGGACACGATGGTGAACAGCAGGAAGTTGGGGTTGGCCTTGTCGACGCGCACACCCTGCTGGATGACGCTGGACGGCAGCCGCGGCGTGGCGCGCGCCAGGCGGTTCTGCACGTCCACCTGCGCCAGATCGGGGTTGGTGCCGGGCTCGAAGTTCAGCGTCAGCGAGCCCGAGCCGTCGGACTGGCTGCTGGCCTCCATGTAGATCAGGCCGGGCGCGCCGTTCATCTCGCGCTCGATGATGCTGATGACGGCGTCTTCCAGCGTTTGTGCGGACGCGCCGGGGTAGGTCACCGAGACCTGGATGGCCGGCGGCGCCACGGGCGGGTATTGCGCGATCGGCAGCTGCGTGACCGCCACGCCGCCGATGACGAGTATGAACAGCGCGATGACCCACGCGAAGATGGGCCGGTTGATGAAGAACTGCGCCATGGGTCAGCTCTTCGAGGCAGCGGGAGCGGGCGCCGACGCCGCAGCACCGACAGGAACCGGCCGCGCCTTGGCACCCGCCTTGGTCTTCTGCAGACCATCGACGATGACCTTCTCGCCCGCCTTCAGGCCGCCCAGCACCAGCGCCTTGCCGGCCTGCGGCGGGCCGAGCTTGACCGGCTTCGCGCTGACGCTGCCGTCCTCGGCCACCACCAGTACCGTGTCGCCCGACGGCCCGCGCGCCACCGCCTGCTGCGGCAGCAGCACGCCGTCCGTCACTTCGGCCTGGGCCACGCGCACGCGCACGTACAGCCCCGGCAGCAACTGGCCCTGCGGGTTGGGCAGCTCGGCGCGCAGTGCGATCTGGCCGGTGCTGGCATCCACGCTGAGGTCGGAGAACAGCAGCTTGCCGGCATGGGCGTAGACACTGCCGTCTTCCAGCAGCACCTGCACCTTGGCGGCTTCGCCGCCGCCCGCACGCTGCAGCCGGCCCTCGGCCAGCGCCTGGCGCAAGCGCATGACCTCGGCGGCCGACTGCGTGAAGTTCACGTAGAGCTTGTTCACCTGCTGCACGACGGCCAGCGGCGTGGCCTCGCCCTGGCCCACCAGCGCGCCCTCGGTGACCAGCGCCCGGCCGATGCGGCCCGAGATGGGCGCGGTGACGGTGGCATGGCCCAGGTTGATCTGCGCCGTCTGCACGGCGGCCTTGCCCGCGGCCACGTCGGCGGCGGCCTGCTTGGCGGCGGCCTGCGCGTTCAGCGCCTCCTGCTGGCTGACGGCCTGGCTCTTGGCCAGTGGCGCATAGCGGTCGGCCAGTGCCTGGGCCTGCGACAGGTTGGCCTCGGCGCGGGCCAACTGGGCCTGTGCGCTGGCGAGCGCCGCGCGGTAGGGGGCGGCGTCGATGTCAAACAGCGGCTGGCCGGCCTTCACGTCCGAGCCCTCGTTGAACAACCGCTTGTTCAGGATGCCGGCCGCGCGGGCACGCACCTGGGCGACGCGGTAGGCCTCCAGCCGGCCCGGCAGCTCCACGGACAGGTCGGCCCGGCCCGGCGCCACGGTGACGACGCCCACCTCCGGCGGAGGCGGCGCGGCCGGCGCCGGTGCGCTGCTGCCCTGGCCGCAACCGGCCAATCCCACTGTCGCCAGCGCCAGCACCGTTGCTGCCGCCCGTCCGATTCCTGTCACCGTCATGCCAGCCCCAAGTTTTCAAGCTTGCTGCCAGCTGTCCGCCGGCAAAGTTGCCGACTGTAGCGATTCGTGTCAGGGCTCGCCGGTGAAGGAACGCAAAGCATGAAGCCGCGCGGACCTCACGGCGGCGCCGATGGCGGGCCCCTGGGCGCCTCGCGCGAGGGCCTCGGCACTGACGGCAGCCAGGTCCACCTGTTGCGTCGCGTGCAGGTCGGCCAGCAGCCGTTCGCGCTGCGGGTAGTCGCGGTCCTCCAGGCCCAGCCGGCCGCGGGCGTCGCATTCGCAGGCCCACAGCATCTCCGCAAAGCGCTGCGGCCGCCGCCAGGCGTCGCAACGCTCCAGCAGGCGCAGCCGCGCCTCGGGGCCGAAGCCGCCGCTCTGGTGCACGTGGGTGTGCTCGCGCGCCACCAGCTCGGCCAGTTCGCGGCAGTCGGTGGGCACCTTCCAGCGTTCGCTGACCTGGCGCGCCAGCTTTTCGCTGCGCGCCTCGTGGGCGATGTGGCGCGGCAGCTCCTCCTTGCGCGTGGTGCCCTTGCCCAGGTCGTGGCACAGGCAGGCGTAGCGCACGGTCAGCGGCGTGGCCAGCCGCGCGCATTGGTCCAGCACCATCAGCAGGTGGATGCCGGTGTCGATCTCGGGGTGGTGCGCCTCGGGCTGCGGCACGCCGAACAGCGCCTCCACCTCCGGCAGCAGCTTGCGCAGCGCGCCGGCCTCGCGCAGCACCTCGAACATGCGCGATGGTTTGCGCTCCATCAGCCCGCGCGACAGCTCCTGCCAGACGCGCTCGGGCACCAGCGCGTCCACCTCGCCGGCGGCCACCATGTCGCGCATCAGCCCGACGGTCTCGGGCGCGACCGTGAAGTCCGCGAAGCGCGCCGCGAAGCGCGCCAGCCGCAGGATGCGCACGGGGTCTTCGGCGAAGGCGGGCGATACGTGGCGCAGCACCTTGGCCTGCAGGTCGCGCCGGCCGCCGTAGGGGTCGATGACCTCGCCGGCCGCGTCCTCGGCCATCGCGTTGATCGTCAGGTCGCGGCGCGCCAGGTCCTGCTCCAGCGTGACGTCGGGCGCCGCGTGGAAGGCAAAGCCGTGATAACCGGCGGCGGTCTTGCGCTCGGTGCGCGCCAGGGCCACTTCCTCGTGCGTCTGCGGGTGCAGGAAGACCGGGAAGTCCTTGCCCACGGCCTGATAGCCGGCGTCCAGCAGCGTTTGCGGCGATGCGCCGACGACGACCCAGTCGCGGTCCTGCACGGGCAGGCCCAGCAGGCGGTCGCGGACGGCGCCGCCGACGAGGTAGGTCTGGAAGGGCGGGGAAGGCATGGGCGGAGTATCGGGTTGCGGCCTGTGCCTGCGATCGTGCAGTTCGTCGGATGCCGCTGGGCGCTTCAGGGCCCGGTCGGCAGCATCGCGCCTGCGCGATGACGCGTGACCCTCTGGAGACCCCATGAACCGCACCACCACCCTGTCCCTGATGCTGGCCGCTGCCGGCCTGGCCTTGTTCGGCTGGATCGCCTACGACGCCAGCGATGCCGCTGCCTTGCTGGGGCTGTCGGCCTCCGTCGGCGAAGCCGGCGTTGCGCTGGGCGGCCTGTTCGTCAGCCTGACCTTGCTGGCCATGGCGGCCGCGCTGCCGCTGCGCCGGCGTCGTGAGCGCCGGCTGGCCGCCTGAGTCACCAGCGCGGCGCGACCTGTTTGCCGGGCAGCAGCTGGTAGGGCGGCTGCCAGCCCGGCAGCGCCCGGATGCGCTCGCGCCAGGCCGCGATGGCGGGGTAGCTCGCGGCCACGTCGATGCCGCTTTCCTCCACCGGGAAGAACAGATAGCCGCACATCGACAGGTCGGCGATGGTGGGCGCGCCGCCGACCATGAAGGGCTGGCCGGCCAGGTGCTTGTCGACGATGCCGAAGGCGTTGGCGATGCGGCCCTTGAACCAGGCCTCCAGCGCCGGGTCGGGCGCGGTGGGCGCGAACGACTTCATGAAGCGCCAGGTCGCGAAGTAGCTCGTGAACTTGTGGTTGTCGAAGAACAGCCAGCGCAGCACGTCCTGGCGCTCGTCGTCGTTGGCTCCGCCGAACCGGCCGTGGCGCTCCGCGAGGAACAGCAGGATGGCGGCGGACTGCGTGAGCCGCTTGCCGTCCACCTCCAGGATGGGCACCTCGCCCATCTCGTTCTCGGCCTGGCGCCAGCCTTCGGTGCGCGTCAGGCCGCCGGCGAACTCGGCCAGCGGCACGTGCCGGGCGGTCCATGGTTGTTGCAGCAGTTGCAGCGTCAGCGCGACCTTGTAGGTGTTGCCGGATTGGGAGAAGCCGTGGAGGGTGTACATGGGTTCAGCGTCGTTCGGGCGGCAGGCCCTTCAGGGATTCAACGAGGCGGGCATGCGCCTGCAGGTCGACCGGGCGGTGCTTGGGCGTGGTCTTGGCGGGGTAGTCGCCCAGGAAGTTGCCGCCCTTCCAGTCGCGGCTGGGCCGCACCGGCCGCGGCGTGAAGCCGCCGCCGCAATTGGGGCAGACGTTGGCGAGCAGGCCTTCCACGCAGTCCGCGCAGAAGGTGCATTCGAAGCTGCAGATGCGCGCGTCGAGCGCCTCGGGCGGCAGCGCGACGGCGCAGTGTTCGCAGCAGGGGCGCAGTTCCAGCATCAGCGCGACTTTCGATAGGGCTCGTCCTCGGCGATGTAGTCCTGCTCGCGCATCGCGTCGGCGATCCAGTCCTCCACGGCCGGGTGGGCCAGCAGCGCATCGCGGTAGGCGGCGGCCCGCTCGGACAGCGGCAGGCCGAAGCGCGACAGCCGCACGGCCACCGGCGCGAAGAAGGCGTCCGCGGCGCTGAAAGCGCCGAACAGGAACACGCCGCCGCTGGCCGCCAGCGCGTCGCTCCAGGCCGCGTCCAGGCGCTGCACGTCGGCGCGCAAGGCCTCGTCCTGCGCCCACAGCTCACGGCCGATGTCGGGGAAGAAGGCCTCGATGTTCATCGGGCAGACCGTGCGCAGCCGCGTGAAGCCGGCGTGCATCTCGGCGCACAGGCTGCGTGCGCGGGCGCGGGCCCTGGCGTCGCGCGGCCAGACGGCGTGTTCCGGGTGGCGGTCGGCGATGTACTCGGTGATGGCCAGCGTGTCCCAGACCGTGAAGCCGTCGTCCTCCACCAGCACCGGCACGCGCTTGGTGGGTGTGATGCCGGCGATGACGCGGTTCCACGCCGAGCCCTCGCTGAAGTCGAAGCGTAGCTTGACCTCTTCGAAGGGAATGCCGAAGGCCGCCAGCAGCACGCCGCTGCGCATGGACCAGGACGAGTAGTTCTTGTTGCCGATGTAGAGCTTCATGACCGCTAGCCTAGCTGTGCGTGGACGCTTGCGGGATGAGCATTGCGCATCGAATCAATGCCTGGCGCGCCACGCATCCAGCCGCGCGAGGCCCTGGCCGGGAGCCAGGTAGCCGGGCAGCACCGCCTCCAGCGCGGCGGGCCGGATGCCCAGTTCGGCCAGGCCCGGCAGCTCGCCGCCGGGCACGTTGGGCACCGTCAGCGAGGCCAGGTTGTCGCGCGACAGCAGCGGCTCGCCGGGCAGGAATTCCATGAACACTGCCTGCAGCGTGGCCAGCGCATGCGGCAGCGCCAGCACCGGCCGCTCGCAGCCTGCGATGCGGCCGGCCAGCCGCACCAGCTGCGCCAGCGTCAGCTCGCGCGGGCCGGCGATCTCGTAGGTGCGGCCGATGCCGTCGCGGCGCAGCAGCACTTCCACCAGCGCGCTGGCCAGGTCTTGCACCCAGACCGGCTGAAGCCGTGCGTCGGCGCCGCCCAGCGGCATGAGCGGCGCCATGCGTTGCAGCCGCGCGAACAGGTTGACGCTGCGGTCCTCGCGGCCGAACACCAGCGACGGGCGCAGCACGGTCAGGTCCAGCCCGGCCGTCTGCGCGCCGACCTGCAGCACGCCCTCGCCGGCCGCCTTGCTGCGTAGGTAGCGCGACGGCGCATGCTCGGCCACGCCCAGCGCGCTGACGTGGACCACGCGCCGCGCGCCGGAGGCCACGATGCGCCGTGGCAGCTCCACATGCGCGTGCTCGAAGGCCGCCGCGCTGCCTTGCAGGATGGCGACCAGGTTGACCACCGCGTCATGGCCCGGCACCAGCGCCGGCAGGTCGCGGAAGACGTCGGCCTGCACGACCGTGACGCCCGGCAGGCTCTGCACGCCTTGCGCATGCGGCAGGCGGCGCGTGGGCACGGTGATGCGCACGCCAGCGCCCAGCCGGCGCGTCAGCTGCTCGCACAGCGCGCGGCCGACGAAGCCGCTGCCGCCGAGGACGAGGACGGACAGACTCATGACGCGGCTCTCCAGGGGGGGGCTTTCAGCGTGCGGCGTCGCCCGCCGCCGAGGGCATGTCGCCGACCTCACGCGCGCCGGCCGGGCCGACGCTGGCGCCCAGGCGCTCGCGCAGCGACGTGGCCGGCAGGCCCAGCACCTGGGCGTAGACGGCGCCGCCCAGCAGCACCTTGCGCACGTAGTCGCGGGTCTCGTTGAACGGGATGTTCTCGGCCCAGATGGCTGCGTCGATGACCGGGCCATCGCGCCAGCGCGCCGGCCGGCCGGGGCCAGCGTTGTAGGCCGCCGCGGCCAGCGCCTGGGCGCCGTCGAAGCGGTCCAGCACCAGCTTCAGGTAGCTGGTGCCGATGCGCAGGTTGAAGTCGCGGTCGTTGTGCCGCTCGGCGCTGTACGGCAGGCCGATCTTCTTGGCCGTCCACTTGGCCGTGGCCGGCATGACCTGCATCAGCCCCGATGCGCCCACGTGCGAGCGCGCATCCATGACGAAGCGCGACTCCTGGCGGATCAGGCCGAAGACGTAGGCTGCGTCGATGCCGCTGGCCCGGGCCTCGCGCAGCAGCTCTTGGCGGTGCGGCGTCGGGAAGCGCTGCGCCATGTCGACCTCGGCCCGCGTGCGCTCGCTGGTGTTGATGCAGCGGTCCCAGACCTCGCGGTCACAGGCCTCCTGCGCGGCCGCCAGCAGCTGGCGGTCGCCCATGCCGCGCAGCGAGAAGTTCCACTCGCGCACGCCCTCGCTGCGCAGGCCCAGCGCGATCAGGCTGAGCGCGCGCGTCAGGCCCGGATGGCTGCGTGCGGCGCGGCGCTCGTCGGCCGTCAGCGGTGCCGGCGCGGTGGGCAGCGGCGTGGGCTGGCCCAGGTCCTCGGCGGCCAGGCGGCCGAAGTAGTTCAGCGGCTGGGCCGCCAGTGGCGCCAGCTGCGCGCGGGCGGC
>DASWWC010000169.1:0-6722 GCA_036401055.1 Roseateles sp. | reverse complement strand
CGACGAGTAGCCGGTGCCGAAGTCGTCGATGCTGAGCTTGAAGCCCATGCGCGCCAGCTCCTGCAGCACCTCGGCGCTGCGCTGCGGGTTGGCCATGGCCATGCTTTCAGTGACTTCGAGCTTGAGGCGGCGCGCAGGGACCTCACCGAGGGCGGCCAGCGTGGCACGCGCATCGGCCAGCAGTTGGATGTCGCGCTCCAGTTGCACGCCTGACAGGTTCACCGCCACCTCGCCCGCGAACCCCAGCGGCTGCCAGCGCCGCAGCTGGCTCGCCGCCTCCAGCAGCGCCCAGCGGCCGATGGCGCGGATCTGGCCACTGGCCTCGGCGACAGGGATGAAGTCACCCGGCATGATGAGGCCTTTGGTCGGGTGCTGCCAGCGGATCAGCGCCTCGAAACCAAGCAGGCTGCGGTCCGCCAGTCTCACGAAGGGCTGGTAGTGCAAATGGAACTGGTCGCCGCTGACCAGGGCCGCGTCGATGGCCTCGCGCAGCCAGCGGCGCGACTGCTCGACGAGTTGCTCGGCCGGATCAAACTCATGCATCTGGCCGGCACCGCTGGATTTGGCATGCGCCAGCGCCCCTTCGGCCGCAGCCAGCAACTCGTCAGCCGTGGCAGGGCCGTGGCGGCGCTGGGCCCAGGCGATGCCGGCCGTGAGCTGCAGCGCGGGCGTGACGACGTTGAACGGTTGCTGTAGCAGGGCCTGCACGCTGCGCGCCAAGGCGGCAGCGCCGTCGCCGCCGGCGAGCAGCATGGCGAACTGGTCCGGGCCGATGCGGGCCACGAGGTGACGTGCCCCGAAGGCCATGCGCAGGCGCGAGGCCAGCTCGGTGAGCACTGCGTCGCCGGCCACCGGGCCATGGCTCTCGTTGAGCGCTCGAAACCCGTCCAGTCCCAGCAACAGCAAGCCGGTCTCCGGTGCCGGCAGCCCGGTAAGCAGCTGCGTCAGCTGCTCGCGGAACAGCACGCGGTTGGCCAGCCCCGTGAGGCGGTCGTGCAACGCGTCGAAGCTGATCTGGCGCTGCAGGCGCTGGCTTTCGGAGATGTCGGTCAGCGACCCGGCCATGCGCACGGGCCGGCCGCCCGGGCCTTCACGATCGCGAACCGCCAGGCCCCGCGCCAGCAGCCATCGCTCCTGGCCACCCTGATTGAAATGCAGCACGTGGTGGAACTGCAGGCTGCGCCCGTCGAGGTGGGCCTGAAGCTCGGTCTCGAAGGCGCTGCGGGCGGCGGGCTCCAACGGCAACGTCCAGGCCCGGATGGTGTGGCCGGCCTCAGCGGCAGACAGGCCCATCAGCGCCAGCCAGCGCGGCGAGTAGTAGACCTCGCCCCCGTCTTCGTTGGCCGTCAGGTCCCAATCCCACAGGCCGTCGTTGGCGCCTTGGGCCGCGAGCGCATAGCGCTGCTCGCTGGCGGCCAGGCGCCGGGCTGCGTCGCGGCGCTGGCTCTGCTCGGCGCCGGCACGCAGCGCGCTGCCCCCCAGCGTCGCCATGAGCAGGGCCAGCAGCGGCGGCGCCAGTGAGAAGACGAGGTAGTGGCGCTCGAATGCCCATTGCGCGGCGGCCAGCAGCATCAGCACGCCCAAGCCGATGAGCAGCAACGCCGTGCCCAGCGGCCGCCAGGCGAGCAGCAGCACCGCCGCCAGAGGCAGCAGCACCACGGCCGCGAGCTCGACCGCACCGCCCCAGGCCGGGTTCACGAGGCTGCGTCCGGTCAGCAGGTTGTCGGTGACGGTGGCGATGCGCTCCATGCCGGGCAGACGAGCATCGAAGGGAGATGGCACGTGGTCGCCCGCAGCCAGGGCCGACACGCCCAGCACGGCGATGCGGCCGTGCAGCCGGGCCGGATCCACACGGCCGGCGAGCAGCTCGGCGAAGCCCACGCCGTCGAAACTGCCACTGCGGCCGTAGTAGTTCACGCCGATGCGCGACAGCTCATCCAGCGGCAGGCGCAGCGCATCGCCCACGCTGACCTCGGCGCCGAAGCGGGCATGCGCCCGCCCCCAGTCGGCGCCTCGCACGAAGGCGGCCAGCCGCAGCGGCAACGAGGGGTAGACCTTGTCGCCCAGGCGCAGCACGGGCAAGTCGCGGCGCAGGCTGCCATCGCTGCCGGGCTTGGCGCTGATGTGACCCAGGCCCGCAGCGCTCTGCGCCAGCCCGGCTTCGGGGGCGACGAGGCGGCGGGGCCGGTAGAAGGCCTCGCTGCGCGCCAGCGCCGCAGCGCCGTCATAGCGCGGCAGGGCTTGAGCCTGCACGGACGCGAGCGCCTCCGCATCTCCCTCCCCGTCATCGGGCAGGGAGAAGGGAATCAGGGTGCAGGCACAGGCCTTCATCGCCGCGGCCAGGGCGGCGCTCCCTTCGGCGGTGCCGCCGCCGGGCAGCAGCAGGATGTCCAGCGCCACGGCCCGCACGCCGCCGGCATGCAGCGCCTGCACCGCGCGAGCGATCTCAGCGCGGTCGGGGACGCGTCCGCCGAGTGCCTCCAGCGTCGAATCGTCCACGCGCACCAGCAGCAGCGGCAGCTCTCGGCCCGGCGCCAGCGGGCCTCGCCATGCCGTCTGCCAGTCTTGCAGCCAGTGGTCAGGCCGCTCCAGGGCCGGCACGTCGGTCCGCAAGAAAGCCATGGCCAGCCCCACCAGCACGGCGGCCAGCACGACCAGGGCATAACCAAGGCGGGCTCTCAACCCGGCGCTCCAACGCCGACGACCAGGGCGTGCATCCAGGGCCTCCAGTCACGCCAGTAGAACGGATGGGACGTGAGCCCGCTACCGCGTTTTCCTGCGCTCGCCTCAGGCCGTGGGGCGCGCTGTCGGGCCGAGCGCCAGGCCCGGCCCAGGCCGACCCACGTTGGCGCGGGGCTTGCAGCTCGATGCCGCAAGCCTTGCCGCCCGCCCGGGAGCCCCGCCGAGATGCGCCTTGGACGAGGGGACTACAGCTTGCGCGCGGGCCACTGCGCAGCGAGCAGCACCGAGCCCATCAGCCACATCGGCGCCGCCGTGGCCGTGGCGACGGCCAGCATGCCAAAGCCGGCCGGCATGGCCACGGTGGCGCCGTTCAACGTCAGCATGCGCAGGCCCAGCGCCTGGCCGTGGCGCTCGGGCGGCGTCGCACGGTGAAGCATCGCCAGGATCATGGGCTGCACGGAGCCCAGGGCCGTGCCGAGCAAGGCCGAGCCGCAGATGAGGCCCAAGGTACCCGGCAGCCAGGCATAGGCAAAGAAGGTCAGCGTCGCGACCGTCATTGCGGCGCGCAGCGCGCGGCCCTCGTCGATGTCGTCGGCGAAGCGCACGATGGCCAGACGCACGACGGTGGCCGCCACCGCAAAGCTGCCCAGCACCAGCCCGATGCTGGCCGCCGACAGGCCGCGCGCATGGCCCACGACGGGGACGACGAAGGTGTGCGCATCCCAGCCGGCCGACAGGGCCAGGTTCACCACCAAAAGGCGCCGATAGACGGGCAGGCGAAACAAGTCCCAGGCGGCACGGTCGCGAAAGCTCTGCGAGTGGACCTTGGGCGGGTTGCGCGGCACCTTGCGGCCCAGCACCCAGGCCAGCACCGGCAGCGCCGTCGCGAAGGCGAACGCAGCGGTCATGCCGATGTGGTCGATCAGCAGGCCAGCGATGATGGGCGAGACGGCGTTGGACAACGCCGGCCCCAGCGCCATCCAGCTGAAGATCTTCTTGAGCTCGCCGGGCTCCTCGGCCATCAGCCCGGCTTCGCGCTGCATGGCCACGGCCGCCACGGCAACGGCGCCGCCGCACAGCAGACAGCCCAGCGCAATGGCCCAGAGTTGCTGCACCGCCAGCGCCAGCAGCGCACCCGCGAAGGCGAGTGCCACGCCCACGCCCACCGGGCGGTGAAAGCCATGCCGATCGGCCAACCGCCCGGCCCACAGCGACAGCACGATGGGCGCCACCGCGAAGAGACTGAGCAGCATGCCCACCGAGGCCTCGCCGTAGCCCTGGTTCAGCACCCACAGGCTGGCGGTGACGCGCGTGGTCGCCATGCAGGCATGCACGCAGATCATCGTGGCGACCAGCCACACGAAGGCATGGCGCAGGTTCTGGTGCGCCACCGCCGCTTCGGGGCCAGGGCTCACTCGGCGTCCTCGCCGAGGCCCAGTTGCAGCATGCGCTGTGCGGCGTCGTCCGGCAGCGCCTCCACGCCCTTGAGCTTGCGCGTCATCGCACGCGTGCGCACCTCCGCGGCGTCCAGCGTGTTGCCGGCCTCCTCCAGCTTCTTCTTGGCCTTGGCCAGCACGTCACCGAACTTGCCGAACTCCGTCTTGACGGCGCCCAGCACCTCCCACACCTCGGCAGAGCGCTTCTCCAGCGCCAGCGTGCGAAAGCCCATCTGCAGGCTGGTCAGCGTGGCCAGCAATGTGGTGGGGCCACAGAGCATCACCTTGAACTCACGCTGCAGGCCTTCCACCAGACCGGGACGTCGCAGGGCCTCGGCATACAAGCCCTCGGTGGGCACGAAGAGGATGCCGAAGTCGGTGGTGTGCGGCGGGGCGATGTATTTTTCGCGGATCGTGCGGGCCTCGAGCCGCAAGCGGTTCTCGATCGCCTTGGCCGACGCCTCGGCCGCAGCGGGGTCGCCCCGCTCCTGTGCATCCAGCAAGCGCTCGTAGTCCTCGCGCGGGAATTTGGCGTCGATGGGCAGCCACAGCGGCTTGCCGTCGTCACGCTGACCCGGCAGCGAAATCGCGAACTCCACCCGCTCCGACGAGCCCGGCAGCGTCGCAACGTTGGCAGCGTACTGCTCAGGCGTGAAGACCTGCTCCAGCAGGCCCGCCAATTGCACCTCACCGAACACGCCGCGCGTCTTGACGTTGGTCAGCACCCGATTCAGCGAGCCAACGTCGCGCGCCAGGTTCTGCATCTCTCCGAGGCCCTTGTGCACCTGTTCCAGGCGCTCGGCCACCTGCTTGAAGCTCTCGCCCAAGCGCTGCTCCAGCGTCGCGTGCAGCTTCTCGTCGACCGTGGCGCGCATCTGCTCGAGCTTCTTCTCGTTGTCCTGCTGGATGCTGGTCAGGCGTTGTTCCACCGTCAGGCGCAGTTCCGCCAGGCGCTGGTCGTTGGTCTTGGAGAGCGCCTGCAACTGCTCGCGCATGGCGTCGTTCAGGCGCTGCATGGACTCGGCCTGCGCCTGCGCGCTGCGCAGCGCCGCGGCGTCCTGCGCCTCGCGCGCGGCCAGCGCCTGCTGGGCCAGCGACTGGTTGCTGCCCTGCAGGCCCTGCGTCAGCACCTGCTGGAACTGGGCCAGCCCCTGCAGCAGCTCCTGGCGCGTACTGCTCGCGCTGCGGCCCAACTCGTCGCGCAGCTCGCGCTCCAGCCGCTCGTTGCTCTGCAGCAGCTCGGGCGCCACGCCGACCTGGGGCTTGTGGCGGACCCAGATCAGAACCAGCAGGACAAGGATCAGGGCCAGCAGGCCCAGCGTCAGCAGTTCCGGCAGGTTCATGGTGCCACCAGGCCGGCGACGGCCTTGGGCAGTTCGGCCTCGATAAGGGCCTCCAGCGCCTTCACGCGCTGCTCGGCCGTCGTCGCGGCCCAGGGGTTGGCGGCGTCGGCAGCCACCGGCAGGCGACCGGCCACGGCCAGGGATTGCTCGCGCTTGAGTTTGAGGTCACCCAGGTCCACCAGCGCGACCCGGATGGAGACGTAGGGCGCCAAGACCGCCAGTCCGGGCTGGCCGTCGAAGCCGATCTGGCCATTGGGACGCTGGTCCAGCACGAAGCCAGGCCCCTCGAGCGTGGCGAGGATACGCGCCGGCAGCGTCGCGGCAAGCGCCGGCTCCTGGCGGCTGCGGGTGACGAGCAGCAGCCTGGCGGCCCCGCTCTGGCGCACCGCGTCGCCGAGCTTGCCGGGCAGGCTGAGCTTGCCATCGACGAAGAGGTTGGCCGGGTCGCCGAACAGGCTGCGCGTCGTCGACGTGTAGAGCTTGGCCTCGCGATCCTTGCCGACGGCTTTGACGGCCTCGTTCAAGGCCTGCAGCACTGCGTTGTCCAGGCCGCCAGCCGGCGATGACGTCCATTCGCCGGACTGCACCGTGTCGCCGCGCGCGGGACTCAGGCTGAGAAGTTGCACGCTGTCGCCCAGCAAGGACAGGGCGGCGAACTTGTTGGGGTCGCGCGGCGCCTTGTCCTCGACGGCGGGCGCGGGCGGCGGCGGCGCGGCCAGGTTCTTCAGCGACTGGCCGAAGGCGATGGCGGGCAGCAGGGGGAGCAGGTACAGCAGGCGGCGTTTCATGCGGAGAGGACTTGGGGATTCAGCGGCGTGGGGGGCGGTCGCGACGTCAGCGCGGCGACCAGATTGTCGGCGGCCAACGTCGCCATCGCGATGCGGGTGGGCAGGGTCGCGCTGGCGATGTGGGGCGTCAGCACGACATTGGGCAGGGTCAGCAGCGCCGGATTCACCCGCGGCTCACCCTCGAAGACGTCCAGGCCCGCGGCGGCGATGCGCTGCTCGCGCAGCGCGGCGGCCAGCGCGTCCTCGTCGACGATGCCGCCGCGGGCCACGTTGATCAGCGTCGCCGTCGGCTTCATCAGGGCGATCTCGGCGGCGGCAATGCTGTGGTGCGATTCGGCCGAATAGGGCAGCACGAGGACGAGGTGGTCGGCCTGGCGCAGCAGCTCGTCCTTGGCCACATAACGCGCGCCGAGTTCGGTCTCCGTCTCGGCAGCCAGGCGCGAGCGGTTGTGATAGATCACGTTCATGCCAAA
>DASWWC010000168.1:0-4491 GCA_036401055.1 Roseateles sp. | reverse complement strand
CAGACCACGCTGCGCCTGCCCGAGCCGCAGGCCACCGCCGAGCCCGGCAAGGCCTGGCGCCAGCCGCTGCTGGTGGCGCTGGGCGACCGGCTGCAGCTGCAGATCGCCGCGCGCAGCGAGCAGGCCGTCATCCGCCTGGAGCCGCCGCTGCTGGGCCGCATCGACATCGCCATCCGCCACGAAGGCGGCGAGCTGCAGGTGCGCATGGTGGCCAGCCATGCCGAGGTCGGTCGCCAGCTGCAGCAGCTCACCGAGCCGCTGCGCCAGGACCTGCTGCAACGCCACAGCGGCGAGGTGTCGGTGCAGGTCAGCACGCCGGCCGAAGGCCCGCGCGGCGGCAGCGACGCCCAGGCCGGCGGCCGTGGCGCGTCGGCCCAGCAACAGCAACAACAACAGCAGCACCAGGAACGCCGCCCCGGCCGCGGCCTGGCCGCGGAGGGCGAGGCCGGTGGCTTCGCCGCGCCGCGCTGACAGGAACGCACCATGACCAAGAAGACCAAGCTCCTCATCGCCCTGGCCGCCGTGCTGCTGGCCGGCGCTGCCGCCGCCGGCGGCTGGTGGCTGTCGCGCCAGACCGCGCCCGCCACCGCCGAGGCCGAGCCGCCCAAGCCCGCGCCCGACTACAAGTACGTGACGCTGGACAAGGTCATCGTCATGCTGCGCGGCCGTGGCGGCGAGGCCGTGTCGCACTACATGGCGGTGGACATCGTCTTCAAGGCGCTGCCCGACCAGGAGAAGCGCGCCAAGGAGCACCTGCCGCTGCTGCGCACGGTCGCCGTGAAGGCGCTGTCCAGCTACACGGTGGAGAGCGCATCGGGCATGACGGTGGAGCAGTTCGCCGCCGAGCTGAACAAGGCCTACACCGCCAGCTATGGCGCCGAGCACCGCGAGCCGCCGTTCGCCGAGGCGCTCATCGGCAAGCTCATCATCGAGTGACGCAGGCCGCCGCGATGTACGCACAGACCTCCAGCGCCAGCGTCTACCCGCAGCCCGGCCATGGTGAATACCAGGCCGCTGCGGCGCCGGCCCAAGGCCCGGACTGGGAGCAGCGCCAGCTGCGCCAGTACGCGCCGCTGGTCAAGCGCATCGTGCGCCAGCTGAACTCGCAGGCCAGCGCCGTCATGGACCGCGAGGACATGGAGCAGATCGGCCTGATGGGCCTGCTGGAGGCGCTGCGCCGCTACGGCGAGCCCGACGCGGCCTTCGGCTCGTTCGCGTCGCTGCGCGTGCGCGGCGCCATCCTCGACGAGCTGCGCCGCCAGGACTGGCGCCCGCGCGGCGTGCGCCAGGACAGCCACAAGATCCGCGACGCGCTGCGCGCGCTGACGCGCAAGCTGGGCCGCGAGCCGGCCGAGGCCGAGATCCTGCAGCAGCTGGGCCTCAGCGCGAAGGACTACCAGGCCTACCTGCAGGCCGAGGTGGCCGAGGAGCTGGCCAGCTTCGACGAGCTGCTGCAGGAGATGAGCAAGCTGCCGTGCGAGCGCCAGACGCCCGAGGCCTTGCTGGTGCAAAAGCGCAGCATCGCCCAGGCGCTGGCGAGCCTGAACGAGCGCGAGCAGAAGGTCGTGCAGCTGTATTACGAGTACGAGGCCAGCCTGAAGGAGATCGCCGCGGTGCTCGATCTCACCGAGGCACGGATCTCCCAGATCAACAAGGGGGCGCTGCAGAAGATGAAAACCTTCCTGCAGTCCGCCTGAGTCAAAGCAAGCAAGAAAGAACGGCCATGCAGCCCTTTATCGGAATCCTCATCGTGCTCGGTTGCGTCTTCGGCGGCTTCATGCTGCATGGCGGCAGCTTCAAGGTCATCTGGCAGCCGGTCGAGCTGCTGATCATCCTGGGCGCGGGCCTGGGCGCCATCGTGCTGGGCAACCCCAAGCACGTGCTGTCCGAGATGTTGCTGCAGCTGAAGAAGGTCGTCGGCCGCAAGGCGCCCGGCGAGGAGTTCCAGCGCCAGCTGCTGCTGCTGATGTACGAGCTGCTGCAGACCGCCGCCGGCGGCCTGAAGGCGCTGGACGCGCACGTCGAGGCGCCGCACGAGAGCGTTCTGTTCAAGCGCTATCCGCTGATCCTGGACGAGCCCAAGCTGCTGCACTTCATCGTCGACAACTTCCGCCTGATGGCAATGGGCAAGATCAACGCCCACGAGCTGGAAGGCGTGCTGGAGCAGGAACTGGAGACCATCCACGAGGAACTGGCGCAGCCCGCCAAGTCGCTGGGCAAGATCGCCGAGGCCATGCCCGGCTTCGGCATCCTGGCCGCGGTGCTGGGCATCGTCATGGCGATGAGCTCGGTCGCCGAGGGTGCCGGCACCGGTGAGATCGCGATGATGGTGGCGGCCGCCATGGTCGGCACCTTCATCGGCATCTTCTTCTGCTACGGCCTGTTCGACCCGCTGGCCAACATGATGAAGCAGGTCGTCAACGAGGAGATGGCCGCGCTGGAGTCGGTCAAGGTCGTGCTGGTCACGCATGTCGCCGGCAAGCCGCCGCTGCTGGCCATCGACGCCGGCCGCCGCCTGGTGCAGCTCAACATCAAGCCCAGCTTCGCGCGGCTGGAGGGCTGGATCGAGAAGATGCAGAACCCGGGCGACGCCGACGCCACGCCGCGCCGCCGTGCCACCGACCGCGAACCGGGAGAGCGCCGTGCAGCCTAATGGCAAGAGCGGGGGGCACGAGACCGTCGTCAAGCGGGCCTCGCGCCGGCACGAGGAGCATGAGCATGGCGGCGCCTGGAAGGTCGCGTTCGCCGACTTCTGCCTGGCGCTGCTGTGCCTGTTCCTCGTCATGTGGCTGTTGGCCTCGCGCAACTCCGAGCGCATGCAGGAGGTGCTGCGCTCGGCCGGTGCCAACCTGCTGGAAGAGGGCAACGGCCTGACCAACTCGCTGGCCTCGGGCTCGCGCGGCAGCATGATCGAGCGCAACCCGGTGCCGGCCCACGGCGAGGTGCAGACCCAGGGCCCGTCGCGCTACACCAGCAACGACCCGGCCAATGAAGGCCCTCACCCGAAGGCGCGCTACGAGAGCGCGTCCGACATGCGCGAGCTGGCCCGCCTCATCGAGCGCATGGGCGCCGAAGAAGGCCTGGGCGGCAACGTCAGCAGCGCCATCACGCCGCAGGGCCTGCGCCTGATGCTGCACGACACCGACTCGCGCGGCATGTTCGAGCGCGGCAGCTCCGTGCCCAGCCTGCGCCTGCGCAAGCTGCTGAACAAGCTGGGCCCGGTGTTTGCCCGCATCGAGAACCAGCTGCTGGTGGTGGGCCACACCGACGCGTCGCAGTACAGCGACAAGGGACCGGCGGCCTTCTCCAACTGGGCCTTGTCCAGCCACCGGGCGATGGCCGCGCGCTTTCATCTGATGGAGGGTGGCATGCCCGAGGCCAGCGTGCTGCAGGTCAGCGGCATGGCCGACAGCGCGCCGCTGGACCCGGCCCATCCCGTCGCGGCGGTCAACCGCCGCATCGAGCTGGTCGTGCTGACCAGCGCCCAGTCGCGCGCCGTCTCGGCCATGTACGGCGCACCGCGCCAGACCTGGCCGCTGACCGATGGCGTGCGCATGGACCAGCCCCAGGCACCGCGCGAACTGCAGCGCGACCCGGCCGCCCCGTGAGGCCGGCCATGCGAACCAAGGCAAGAGGTGATCGAATGAGGATCCAAGGAAGCAACCCCGCCGCTGGCGTCGGCCCGCTGGGCGGTGCCACGTCCGAGCCGACCGCCCCGGCCACGCCGGCCGCGCCGGCCGAGGCGCTGGCCTCGGCCACGCTGCGCCCGGCGCAGCAGGAACTGGCCGAGCTGCCCGAGATCGACGCCGCCAAGGTGGCGCGGCTGCGCGAGGCGCTGGCCAACGGCGAGATCAGCTTCGACGCCGACCGGCTGGCCTCGCTGATCCAGCGCTTCCACGGGGGGCGTTCGTGAAGGCTTCCGACGCCGTGGTCCAGCTGCTGCGCGACCTGCACGCGGACAGCTTCGGCTACAAGCTGCTGCGCGACCTGCTGGAGCAGCAGTTCCAGGGCGCGCTCAAGCACCAGGCCGAGGTGCTACTGCGCGTGGGCGGCGAGATCGAGACCCTGTGCGGTCAGATGGAGCAGCGCCGCGCCAAGCGCATGGAGCTGGTCAGCGGCCTGCTGAAGGACCATCCGCGGCCCAGCATGAAGCGGCTCATCGAGGCGCTGCCCGGTGCTGCCGCGCAGACGCTGGCCGGCCTGTGGGCCGAGGTCGAGCAGCTGCTGCACGTCTGCAAGGAACTGAACCAGCGCAACTGCCGGCTCATCATGGACCAGCAGGAGCTGATGCAGCGCCTGCTGGGCGAGGACGGAGGCGTCTATGCGGACCGCTGAGCTGCGCCTGCCGGACTTCGGCGACGGCTTCGCCGCACCCGCGCCGCGCGCCAACGGCGGCGGTGCCGACTTCGGCGCGCTGTACCGCCAGCTGGACGGCGAGGTGCGCCGCTTCATCGAGCAGGGCGGCCCCGCGGCGGCTCCGGCACCGCGCCT
>DASWWC010000167.1:0-12065 GCA_036401055.1 Roseateles sp. | reverse complement strand
GCCGCGGCCAGCGCCAGCGCCCAGGCAATGGTGCGCTCCAGCCGCTCGGCCCGCGCCACCAGGAAGCCGCCGCAGACCATGCCCGCCGCGCCGGCCAGCATGTAGCCGGTCACGACATAGGCCGTCACCGACAAGGGCAGGCCGTACATCTGGTGCAGCGCCGGGCTGGCGAAGCTCTGGATGGCCGACAGCGCCGCCGTGCTCCAGAAGAAGAACGAGAAGCACAGCCACACGGACGGCAGCTTCAGGAAGGCCATCGGGTGCTCGGCCGGCGCGCCCGCCGCCGGCTTGGCATGGCCCCAGGAGCCCTGCTTGTCGTCGATGGCGGCGCGCTGCCAGAACAGCAGCGCCATCACCGCCAGCGCCACCAGCGCCGTGCCCAGGTAGGCGAAGCGCCAGTTGCCGGTGGCCTCGGCGATGCCGATGGAGAACACCGGCGCCAGCGCCCAGCCCAGGTTGCCGCTGATGCCATGCACCGAGAACGCATGGCCCAGCCGCGGCTGCGATACGCGCTTGTTCAGGATGGTGAAGTCCGCCGGGTGGAAGGGCGCGTTGCCCACGCCGGCCAGCGCCGCGGCCAGCATCAACCCGCCGAACCCCTGGGCCAGCCCCGCCGCCACCGAGGCCAGGAAGAACGCGGCCATCGCCACGAACAGCACCGGCCGTGCGCCGATGCGGTCCACGATGAAGCCCGACAGCGCCTGGCCCGCGCCCGAGATGACGAAAAAGGTCGTCACCAGCAGGCCCAGCTCCGAATAGCTGAGCCCGAAGGCCTGGATGAAGGCCGGGAACAGCGGCGGCAGCAGCATGTGGAAGAAGTGCGATGTGCCGTGGGCCACGCCGATGGTCGAGATCGTCGTGATGTCGCGCCGGCGCTGGCGGCCGGCGTCGAGTGAGGAAGCGAGGGCGGTATCCATCCCGCCACTCTAGGCAGCGCGTCACCGGCATGGTTGCGATGGTTCGTCAAGTTCTGTTGAAATCCAGCCATGACCCAGCCGCGCCTCAGCATTCCCGCCCTGTCGCCCGAGCGCTATGCGCCCACGCCCGAGCGACCGCTGCGCGCCAAGGCCCGGCACTTGGAGCACCTGACCGACATCCAGCCCCACCGCCACGACTGGGCCCAGCTGGTGTTCTCCATGACCGGTGCGGTGCGCGTGAACACCGAGGTGTCGACCTACATCGTGCCGCCGTCGCGCGCGGTGTGGATACCGCCGGGGCTGGTGCACGCGGTCACGGCCATCGAGCGCTGCGACCTGCGCACGCTCTACCTCGCCGCCGATCTGCTGCCGGGGCCGGCCTGGGCCACGGGCCGCGTGCTGGAGGTGTCGCCGCTGCTGCGCGAGCTGGTGGCCGCGTTGCCCGATCACCCGGACCCCGCGCCCGCAGAAAGCGCCGACGACCAGCAGCGCCGCCGCGGCATCGAGGCGCTGGTGCTGTGCGAGCTGCGACGCGCCCGGCCGCTGGCGCTGGGCGTGGCGCTGCCGCAGGAGGCGCGGCTGCGCCGCCTGTGCGAGGCCATGCTGCAGGAGCCCGGCCGCCATGCCGGCCTGGACGAATGGGCGCTGGAGGCCGGCTACAGCCCGCGCACGCTGAGCCGGCTGTTCCGCGAGCAATTGGGCACCAGCTTCGCCCAGTGGCGCTCGCAGCTGCTGCTGGCCCACGCGCTGACGCTGGCCGCCCGCGGCCGGCCCATGAGCCACATCGCGGCCGAGCTGGGTTACGCCAGCGCCAGCGCCTTCTCGGCCATGGTCACGCGCACGGTGGGCATGCCGCCCAGCCGGTTCTTTGCCGAGGCCTGAGGCGCCGGTAACAAAGGCATACGCAGCGCACCGCCGGGTGTCCACGCCGACAGCGCCGGTCGCGTTGTGCAGCGGTGCGTGCGAGGATGAACCGAGCGCGCGAATAAGGAGAACGCGATGAGGAGACGCCAATGGGTCCTGGGGACCGGTGCCGGACTGATGGCCACGCTGGCGCTGCCGGCCAGCGCCGACGATGACGGCGAGTTCACCATCCTGCATGCGCGCTACGGCAGCGAGCGCAACCAGGTCGACGTGACCGGCCGGCTGCGCGAGCTGGCGCGGCAGGACCGGCGCTTCCGGCTCACCAACGATGTGTTCGGCGTGGACCCCGAACCGGGCCGGCAGAAGTCGCTGCGCATCTTCGCGCGCGACCGCCGTGGGCGCGAACGCCAGTTCGAGTACCGCGAGCGCGACTGGGTGGACGGCCACCAGTTCATCGGCTGGCGCGGCGGCAACTGGGGCCAGGGCGGCGACCGGCGCGACGACGGCGAGTTCACCATCCTCTATGCCACCTACGGCACGGGCCGGCGCGAGGTGGACGTGACCGACCGCCTGCGCGAGCTGGCACGACGCGACCAGCGCTTCCGGCTGGAGAACGACGCCTTCGGCGGCATCGACCCCGACCCCGGCCAGACCAAGCGGCTGCGCATCATGGCGCGCGACCGCGGCGGCCAGCAGCGCAGCTTCGAGTACCGCGAGTACGCCGTCATCGACGGCAACCAGTTCATCGGCTGGGGCCGCGGCGACTGGGGCCGCGACGACCGGCCGCAAGGCGCCTGGGGCCCGGCCCGCCCGGGCCAGGGCGGCCTGTTCATCGAGAGCGCCAGCTACGGCGGCGATGGCCGCTGGGTCGACGTGACCCAGGCCGTGCGTGCCCTGGTGCGCGGCGACCGGCTCGACGTGCAGGTGGGCAACGATCTGTTCGGCGTCGACCCGGCGCCGGGCGCGCGCAAGATCCTCAGCGTCACCTACCGCTTTGCCGCCGAGCCCATCAACACGGTGCGGGTCACCGAGCGCGACACGATGCGCCTGCCCTGAGGGCTAGCGGTAGCGCTGCAGCAGCCGCGCCAGTTCAGCCCGCTCCGCCACCGTGCGCAACGCCTGCTGCAGCCGCGCGGCAGGCAGCTGGGTACGGCCGCCCAGCAGGCAATGCGTCACCGTCTGACTGACGACCTGCAGTGGCCGCAATGCCTCGCCCGCCGGCCGGCCGCGGTTGTGCTGGGCCAGCACCAGCCGGTCTACCACCGCCGCCTGGGTGCGGCCGCGAGCCAGCTTGTCCAGTACGGCCTGCTGCGTGGGCGCATCCTCGCGCCGCAGCTTGCCGGCATCGAACAGCGGCCCCAGTTCCCGGTAGTGATAGCCCAGCACGGTGCCGACGCGCAGGCCGCGCTGCGCTTGCAGGTCCAGCGGCTGGCCCGGGCCCGGGCCGGACGCCACCGCCAGCACATCCTCCAGCACCACCATGGGCGGGCCGATGCGCTCGGGCGGCAGCGGCTCGGCCACCCACTTGGGGCTCATCATGCACATCAGGTCCGCCTCGCCGGCATGCAGCGCCGGCTGCGTGCGCTTGGGCGGCAGCATCAGGTAGTCGGGCCGCGCATCGGCCGCACGGGCCACACGCTCCATCAGGTCGAAGGCGAGTCCACCCACCGGGCGACCGTTGCGCAGCTCCAGGTAGGGCCAGGCCCAGTCCTCGCCCACGATGAAGCGCAGCATGGGCTTCTCATCCGCCGAGGCACCGGCCAGCCCGCCAAACGCCAGCAGCAGCCCGGCCACCCACCGCAGCACGGGCATTGCCGCACCGCCGCCAGCCGGAGCCCTCTCGGGCGGACAATCGGCACCTCTCGCCATGCCCGCCAGTGTATGGAGCACGGGCGACGCCGCATCACTCACGGAACTGATTTCCTCATGGACACCCAGCTGTTCGACTACACCAGGCAGGACGCCGCCGGCGCCTGCTCCACCGCTCACGCCTGGGCCAAGGTGCCCGCGCCACTGACGCCCGCCGAGCGCAGCACGCTGGCCGAGCGCGCCGCCGCGCTGCTCAAGGCCCACAACGCCGTGCTGGTGGCGCACTATTACGTGGACGGCGTGCTGCAGGACCTGGCGCTGGCCACCGGCGGCATCGTGTCCGACTCGCTGGAGATGGCCCGCTTCGGCCGCGACCACGCGGCGCAGACGCTGGTCGTCGCCGGCGTGCGCTTCATGGGCGAGACGGCCAAGATCCTCAGCCCCGAGAAGCGTGTGCTGATGCCCGACCTGGACGCCACCTGCTCGCTGGACCTGGGCTGCCCGGCCGACGATTTCGCGGCGTTCTGCGACGCCCACCCGGACCGCCAGGTCGTCGTCTACGCCAACACCAGCGCCGCCGTGAAGGCGCGCGCCGACTGGATGGTGACCAGCTCCTGCGCGCTGGAGATCGTGTCCGACCTGCACGCCAAGGGCCAGAAGATCCTGTGGGCACCCGACCGCCACCTGGGCCGCTACATCCAGGATCAGACCGGCGCCGACATGCTGATGTGGAACGGCGCCTGCATCGTGCACGACGAATTCAAGGGGCTGGAGCTGGAGCTGCTGCGCGAGCAGCACCCGCAGGCGCAGATCCTGGTGCACCCCGAGTCGCCCAAGAGCGTGGTGGACATGGCCCACGTCGTGGGCTCCACGTCGGCGCTGATCAAGGCGGTCGTCGAGGGCAAGTCGCAGGAATACATCGTCGCGACCGACAACGGCATCCTGCACCGCATGCGCCAGCTGGCGCCGGGCAAGACGCTGATCGAGGCGCCCACCGCCGGCAACAGCGCCACCTGCAAGAGCTGCGCGCACTGCCCGTGGATGGCGATGAACGGCCTGGCCAACCTCGTCGACTGCCTGGAGAGCGGCCAGCCCGAGATCCTGGTGGACGAGCCCACCCGGGTGAAGGCCGAACGCTGCATCACGCGCATGCTGGATTTCACGGCCGCGCGCAAGGCGCAGGCCTCGGGCATGACCCCGGGTATCGGCGCGGCCTGATGGCGCTATAACTCCGGCAGAGCAACACCCCAACACGAGGCCCGCCATGCCCGCCGATTTCAGCTCCCTCTACAACCACCACGAACGCGAGGTCTTCGCCGCGGTGATGGACGCGTCCAAGGACTTCCCCGACATCGCCGACAGCAACGACCTGCTGTGCGACGTGGCCTGTGTGGCGCTGAACCGCCTGCCGCCGCGCTACATCCGCCACGAGGTGGACTTCAGCTTCTACCTGACCGAGCACGAGCGGCTGGAGATCGACAACGCCATCATGGAGGCAGTCAGCTACGCCTTCAACTTTGTGCAGGCCCGCACCGCGCTGCGCACGCGCAAGTAGCTCGGCAAGCCCCGCCCGCAAGCGCCCGCAGCATGCGGGCTTTTTTTCGCCTGCTCCCTTGTCGCTCGGCAAATATGCAATTAAAGTGATATCACTTTTACAAGGAGGCACGTGATGCAGAACCCCCAGGCAAGCCACCGCGAAACCAGCGCGACCACCGCCAACGGCTATCTGGGCCTGCTGGCCGGGCTGGCCATCATCGCGCTCGGCCCCGTGCTGCTGTGGGCCGGCCGCGGCCAGGCGCTGGTGATGGGGTTGGGCGTGCTGGCCCTCATCGGCGGCGTGCTGGTGCTGGCGGGGCTGTACATGCAGCAGCCCAACGAGGGCCGCATCCTGACCCTGTTCGGCCAGTACACCGGCACCGACCGCGCTGAGGGCCTGCGCTGGGCCAACCCGCTCGCGGTCAAGCGCCGCATCTCGCTGCGCGCCCGCAACCTGAACGCGCCCACCATCAAGGTCAACGACAAGCGCGGCAACCCCATCGAGATCAGCGCCGCAGTCGTCTGGCGCGTGGAGGACAGCGCCCGCGCCGTCTTCGAGGTGGACGATTTCGAGGCCTACGTCGGCATCCAGGCCGAGGCCGCCATGCGCCACCTGGCCTCACAGTACGCCTACGACGACGGTGAGGACCTGGATGCCAACGAGACCACGCTGCGCGCCGGGCAGGACGAGGTCGGCGCCGCGCTGGTGCAGGAGCTGCAGGCCCGCTTCGGCCAGGCCGGCGTGCATGTGGTGGATGCCAAGATCACCCACCTGGCCTACGCGCCCGAGATCGCCCAGGTGATGCTGCGCCGCCAGCAGGCCGAGGCCATCATCAGCGCGCGCAAGAAGATCGTGCAGGGCGCGGTCAGCATGGTGGAGGAGGCCCTGCACGGCCTGTCCGAGCGCCGCATCGTCGAGCTGGACGACGAACGCAAGGCCGCGATGGTGTCCAACCTGCTGGTGGTGCTGTGCTCCGACAAGGACACCCAGCCCATCGTCAACGCCGGCACGCTGTACGCCTGAGGTCGGCATGCGCCGCGTGCTCGATCTCGCCTGGCTGGCGCTGCTGGCCTTCATGGCGGCCACCTGGCCGCTGATGCCCGACCTCGTCGGTGCGCCGCACAAGGCGCTGCCGCGCGACCAGCACATGGCCGTCATGCTGGCGGTGGCGGTCTTCAGCGTGTGGATGACCACCCGCGGCGCGCTGCTGCTCGCGCGGCACGCACCGGGCCTCGTCAACCTGCCCCACCGCGACCACTGGCTGGCCCCCGAGCACCGCGAACAGACGCTGGCCGACCTGAGCGAGCGCGTCGCGGTGCTGGGCCTGGGCCTGGTGCTTTTGTTCGCCGGCCTGCACTACCAGGCCTTGCAACGCGCACAGCCCGGCTGGCCGCAGGTGCCCGACGCCGCCTGGACGGCCGGCGCCATCGGCCTGGGGCTGAGTCTGGCGCTGTGGCTGCTGGCGCTGATGCGCCGCTTCGGCCGGTTGCCGCCCGTCACGACCGCGCGGCCGGCAAGGCGCGTTTCACGCAGCCGCGACCTGGTCTGGCGCGAGGTGCAACCGATGTGGCCGCTGCTGGTCGTGCTGCTGCCGCTGGCCGCGGGGCTGTGGCTGTTCGGCGCCAACCGGAGTGATGAAGCCTGGCTGCTGCCGGCCCTGCCCGCGCTGCTGGCCGTGGGCCTGGGCCGCATGGTGACCGAGGTGCATGGCGACCGCATCACGTGGCGCTTCGGCTGGCTGCCGTGGCCGCGCTGGCGGGTGGATCTGGACGAGGTCGTCGCCGTCGAAGCCGCCCGCTCGCGCTGGACCGAAGGCTGGGGCCTGCGCATCACCGGCGAAGGCATGCTCTACAACGCCAGCGGCACGAAGGCCGTGCGGCTGATGCTGCGCGACGGCCGGCGCCTGCGCGTGGGCACCCAGCAGCCGCACGCGCTGCTCCAGGCCCTGAAGGGCCGCATCGGCGGCTGAGGCGGCAGATGGCCAGCCCCGACAAGAAAAGCTTCGCGCTGCGGCTGGACCCGGCGCTGTGGGCACAGATCGAGCGCCTGGCCGCGCAGGAGCTGCGCTCGGCCAATGCGCAGATCGAGTACCTGCTGCGCGATGCGTTGGCACGCCGCGGCATCAAGCCGGCGGCCAGCCCGGCGCCCAAGCGCGGCCGGCCGGCGGCCGAGCCCGACGCCGGCGCCGACGACGCCTAACGGCGCCGACGCTCGCTGATCATCACCGTGGGGAAGCTGACCGGCAGCGTCTGCGGATAGTCGCGGCTGTAGTGCAGGCCGCGGCTCTCGTGGCGCAGCAGCGCCGACTTGACGATGAGCTCCGCGCAGTCCACCAGGTTGCGCAGCTCCAGCAGGTCGCGGCTGACGCGGAAAGACCCGTAGTAGTCGTCGATCTCGCCGCGCAGCAGCTCGATGCGGTGCAGCGCCCGCTCCAGCCGCTTGGTGGTGCGCACGATGCCCACGTAGTTCCACATCAGCAGGCGCAGCTCGTCCCAGTTGTGGGCGATGACGACCTGCTCGTCGGCGTTCTCGACCTGGCTCTCGTCCCAGGCCGGCAAAGGCGCCGCCGGCTGCGGCTCGTGGCCGAGGATGTCGGCCGCGCAGGTCTGGCCCAGCACCACGCATTCCAGCAGCGAGTTGCTGGCCAGCCGGTTGGCGCCGTGCAGGCCCGTGTAGCCGGTCTCGCCCACCGCGTACAGGCCCGGCAAGTCGCAGCGGCCGGCCAGGTCGGTCACCGCGCCGCCGCAGGTGAAGTGCACGGCCGGCACGACCGGGATGGGCTGCTTGGCGATGTCGATGCCCAGCTTCAGGCAGCGCGCATGGATGGTCGGGAAATGCTCGACGAGGAAGGCCTCGCCCAGGTGCGTGGCGTCCAGCAGCACGTAGTCCAGGCCGTGCTTCTTCATCTCGAAGTCGATGGCGCGGGCGACGATGTCGCGCGGCGCCAGCTCCATGCGCTCGTCGTGCGCGGCCATGAAGCGCGTGCCGTCCGGCAGCTTCAGGTGCCCGCCCTCGCCGCGCAGCGCCTCGGTGATGAGGAAGCTGCGCTCCTGGGGGTGGTACAGGCAGGTCGGGTGGAACTGGATGAACTCCATGTTCGCGACGCGGCAGCCCGCGCGCCAGGCCATCGCGATGCCGTCGCCGGTGGAGGTGTCGGGGTTGGTCGTGTAGCGGTAGACCTTGCCGGCGCCGCCGGTGGCCAGCACGACGGCGCGTGCGGCCAGCGTCTCGACGCGCTGGGTGTCGATGTCCAGCGCGTAGACGCCGTAGACGCGCGGCGGCTCGTCGCGCTGCACGTGGCGCGACGTGATCAGGTCTAGCGCCATCCAGCGCTCCAGCAGCCGGATGTTGGGATGGCGGCGCGCGACGGCCAGCAACTGGTCGTGGATGGCCTTGCCGGTGGCGTCGGCCGCATGCGCGATGCGGCGCACCGCATGGCCGCCCTCGCGCGTCAGATGCAGGCCCATGGGGCCGGTGTCGTCGGGCGTGAACGGCACGCCCTGCTCCACCAGCCAGCCCACCGCGGCGGCACTGCGCTCGGCGATGAAGCGGGCGGCGCCCTCGTCCACCAGACCGGCGCCGGCGTCCTGCGTGTCGCGCACATGGCTGTCGATGGAGTCGTCGCTGCCCAGCACGCCGACGATGCCGCCCTGCGCCCAGGCGGTGGCCGCCTCGGTGAGTTCACGCTTGGCCAGCACGACGACGGGCACGCTGTCGGCCAGGTGCAGGGCCACGGTCAGTCCGGCAAGGCCGGCGCCGATGATGACGACGGGAGCGTCGTCGGGGGGGGCGGTTGTCATGGCGCGCGATTGTCCCGCACCAACGCAGCCGGCCCGTGATCACGTTGGTGAGGATTGCCGCCAGCCGCGGGCTCTATGCTGCGCGCCGCTGCCACAGAAGCAGCAGGAGGAGAGAGTCATGCAGATCTGGAACCGCGCCGGCCTCATCGGCGCCTGGCTGCTGGCGGCACTGTCGGCCCACGCCGCGCCGCCCGCCGAGCTGTTCTTCCGCGCGCCCGACATCGCCGAGGCGGTGCTGTCGCCGTCCGGTCGCCAGCTGGCGTTCACGACGGCGCGCGACGCCGGGCGGGTCGGCCTGGTCGTGCTGGACCTGGACAGCGGCAAGGCTACGCGGGCAGCCCAGTATTCGGCCGCCGACGTCATCCAGGTGAAGTGGGTCAACGAGCAGCGCCTGGTCTACAGCGTCATCGACGTGTCGGCAGGCAGCGCGCGCGCCGACGGCTACCCCGGCCTGTTCGCCATCGACGCCGACGGCAGCGACATGCAGCCGCTGGTGCAGCGCGACGGCTCGCGCGGCGGCGAGCTGGGCTGGCGCAAGCTGAAGGCGCTGCACCCCAACCACGGCCTGCTGAAGGTGCCGGCGCCGCGCGAGGGCGAGTCCGCCGACGAGGTGCTGATGGTGCGCAACGACGGCTCGCTGACGCCGTTGTGGCTGAACACGCGCAGCGGCGACACGCGGCCGGTCGCGGGCGAGGTGCCGGCCGGTGCGGTGCAGCTGATGGCGGACTCCCGCGGCGAGCTGCGCGCGGCCATCACGCTGCGCAGCGGCCGACTCGCCGCGCTGTGGCGTGCACCGGGGCGCAGCGACTGGCAGCGCCTGTACGAGATCGGCGAACTCGACCGCAAGCCCTTCCAGATCGAAGGCTTCGACGACCAGGGGCAGCTCTACGTCAGCCACCACCCGCGCGCCTCCGGCGAGGCGGTACTGAGCCGCTACGACTTCGAGCGCCGCGCCCCCGAGCCCAAGCCGCTGCTCGTGACGCCGGGGTTCGACTTCGAGGGCGAGCTGGTCGTGGACGGCCAAGGCGCCGCGCTGGGCGTGCAGTTCCTGACCGACGCCGAGAACACCCTCTGGTTCCACCCCGTGATGAAGGCCTTGCAGCAGGAGGCAGACGCGCGCCTGCCCGAGCGCACCAACCGCATCCAGTGCCGGCGCTGCGGCCAGCCCGACATGGTGGCCCTGGTGCTGTCCTACAGCGACCACGACCCCGGCCAGCTCTGGCTCTACCGTGCCCAGCCCGAGGGCGGTGGGCGCTGGAGCCCGGCCGGCCGCGTGCGCAACGACGTCAAACCGGCCGACATGGCGGCGATGTACTTCGAACGCATCAGCGCCCGCGACGGCCGCGACCTGCCGGTCTGGGTGACCCGGCGCGCCGACGCGGACGGCCCGCTGCCGGCCGTCGTGCTGGTGCACGGCGGGCCCTGGGTGCGCGGCGGCGTGTGGAGCTGGCGGGCCGAGGCGCAGTTCCTGGCATCACGCGGCTACGTGGTCATCGAGCCGGAGTTCCGCGGCAGCCTGGGCTTTGGCGAGGTCCACTTCCGCGCCGGCTTCAAGCAATGGGGCCAGGCCATGCAGAACGACGTGGCCGACGCGCTGAAGTGGGCACAGGCCCAGGGCATCGCCAGCGATAAGGCCTGCATCGCCGGCGCCAGCTACGGCGGCTACAGCGCGTTGATGGGCCTCGTGAACGACCCCGGCCTGTACCGCTGCGGCGCGGCCTGGCTGGCCGTGACCGACCTGGAGCTGCTGCTGAAGGGGCCGCGCTGGGTGAACGACGACACCGGCCGCAAGATGCGCAAGTTCCGCATGCCCGAGATGATCGGCGACCTGGACAAGGACGCGGCCATGATCGTCGCCAATTCACCGGTGAAGCAGGCTGCGCGCATCCAGGCACCGCTGCTGCTGGCCTACGGCGAGGCCGACCGTCGCGTGCCGCTGGTGCATGGCGAACGCCTGCGCAAGGCGCTGCAAGAAGCCGGCCGCGAGCCGACCTGGATCACCTACCCCGGCGAGGGCCACGGCTTCGCCGCGCTGAAGAATCGCGTGGACTTCGCGCAGCGCCTGGAGGCCTTCCTGGCCAAGCACCTCAAGCCCTGATCACCCCCTGAACCCGTTGCCGTGCCGCCGCCACTCCGGCGGCTTCCACAGGTGGGCCAGGCGCAGGCCCCAGGTGGTCTCGGCCGCCATGTCGCGGAACATCGCGCGCCACTCGTGCGCGTTCAGCCAGAACAGGTTGTGCGTCGGGAAGGGGTGTTCCAGCCCGTAGTCCACCGGCTCGCGTTCGGGCTCGAACGTGCCGAACAGCCGGTCGAACACGATCAGCATGCCGCCGAAGTTCTTGTCGATGTACTGCGGGTTGCGGCCGTGGTGAGCGCGGTGGTGGCTGGGCGTGTTGAAGACGGCCTCGAACCAGGCCGGCATGCGTCCCACCCAGCTCGTGTGCACGAAGAACTGGTAGCCCAGGTTCAACGACAGCGCGAACAACACCCAGCGCGGCTCGAAGCCGAGGAACACGGCCGGCAGGTAGAACAGCCAGTTGCCGGCCAGCGGATAGAACCAGCTCTGGCGCAGCGCCGTGCCGAAGTTCATCTTCTCGGAACCGTGGTGCACGACGTGGGCGCACCAGAACCAGCGGATGCGGTGGCTGGCGCGGTGGAAGCCGTAGTACAGCAACTCCACCAGCAGGAACAGGCCGACGAAGCGCCAGGGGCTGACGTCGATGGTGAACAGCCGGTGCTCGTAGACCCAGCCCATGGCCGGCAGCACGAACAGCGCCAGCGCCAGCAGATCGGCCACCAGGTAGCTGCCGCCGCTGTTCAAGCTGTCCAGCGTGTCGCGGAAGTCGAACACGCCGGTGCGGCGAAAGCGCCAGGCCTCCATCGCAATGAAGACGCCGAACACCGGCGACAGCAGCACCAGCGTCAGGTCGCGCCAGTCGAAGTGGCGTTGGTAGAGGTCGAGCAGCCAGTCCATGGCCGCCATCTTGCGGCCAATCCCGCGGCGGGCCGCTGCCGGCAAACCCCGAGGCCGGGCGCGGCGACACTCGCGGCATGAAGCCCGCGCCCGCCGCCGTCACCACCGACGGCCGCCCCGCCCACGGCCGCTACGCCGGCCGCATCGCCCGCATCGACTGGGCG
>DASWWC010000166.1:0-10640 GCA_036401055.1 Roseateles sp. | reverse complement strand
CGTCCATGCGCGGATGCCACAGCATCGACACGGTGAACGGCTGCAGCGCCAGCGGCAGCGCGAACGTGACCAGGCCATCGCGCAGCGTGCCGGTGTGGCGCTCCGGCACGGTGGCGATCAGGTCCGAGCCGCGCGCCAGCGCCAGCGCCTCGGCAAAGCCGGCGACCGTCACGGCGACATCGCGCTGCAGCGCCTGCGCCGCCAGTGCGTCGTCGACCGGCCCGGTCGCCGCGCCGCTGCGCGAGATGGCGACATGGCGTGCCTGCGCATAGCGCGCGGCCGTCGCGCGGCCGGTGCTCAACGAGTGGCCGGCACGCACGACACCGACGAAACGGTCGCGGAACAGCGCCTGCGCGCGCAGCTCCGGTCCGGTGGTCGAGCCGACCACGCCGGTCTCCAGGTCCACGCTGCCGTCGCGCAGCGGCTGGTTGCCGCGGTCCGGCTTGGGCACGAAGCGCAGCCTCACGCCCGGCGCCTCGGCCACCACCCGGGCCAGCAGCGCGGCGCCGAAGTTCTCGACGAAGCCCTCGCGCGTGCGCAGCGTGAACTCACGCGCCAGCTTGGCAAGATCCAACGCTGACGCCGGTCGCAGTGCGGCCTGCGCCTCCTGCACCAGCGGGCCAATGCGCTCGCGCAATTCCAGCGCGCGGGGCGACGGCGCCAGTCCGCGCCCGGCGCGCACCAGCAGCGGGTCGCCGGTGGCCTCGCGCAGACGCGCCAGCGAGCGGCTCATGGCCGACGGGCTCAGCCGCAGCCGCCGCGCGGCGCCGGCGACGCTGCCTTCGGCCAGCAGGGCGTCCAGCGTCAGCAGCAGGTTGAGGTCGGGGTCTGACATGGCGTCTCGTGCAGGTGTGGAGTGCAGATGATGCGTCTTCCGCCAGGCCTCGCCAATGTCTAAGGTCTGGGCATGACGACCACGACCTCCACCACCGCTCCCGCCGCCCCCGTTGCTGGCGTGCTGGCCAGCCTGTCCCTGAGCATGCTGCTGCCCTCGCTGGCCATCAGCAGCGCCAACGTCGCGCTGCCCTCACTGGCCCAGGCATTCGGCGCCAGCCTGGCCCAGGTGCAATGGGTGGTGCTGGCCTATCTACTGGCCACCACGCTGCTCATCGTCGGCGCTGGCCGCCTGGGCGACCTGATCGGCCGGCGGCGGCTGCTGCTGGCAGGCATCGCGCTGTTCACGACGGCGTCGCTGCTGTGCGCCTGGACGCCCACGCTGCCGCTCCTGGTGGCCGCCCGCGCGCTGCAGGGCGTGGGCGCCGCGGCGCTGATGGCACTGCCCATGGCCCTGGTGGGCGCGATGCTGCCCAAGGCGCGGGCGGGCAATGCGATGGGCCTGTTGGGCACCATGTCGGCCGTCGGCACCGCGCTGGGGCCGTCGCTGGGGGGGCTGTTGATCGAGGCGTCCGGCTGGCGCGCGGTTTTCGCCGCCAACCTGCCGCTGGGGCTGCTGGCCTTCGCGCTGGCCTGGCGCTGCCTGCCGCCCGACCGGGCGCAAGGCGTTGCTGCGGACTTCGACCGGGCGGGCACCCTGTGGCTGGCGCTGGCGCTGGGGGCCTATGCACTGGCGATGACGCGCCACCTCGGCCTGCTGGCCGTGGCCGCGTTCGCGCTACTGCTCTTTGTGCGGGCCGAAGCCCGCGCCAGCTCGCCGCTGGTGCCGCTGGAGCGCCTGCGCGACGCCCGCCTGAGCCGTGGCCTGGCGATGAGCGCCGCCGTCTCCGCGGTCATGATGGCGACGCTGGTCATCGGCCCCTTCCATCTGGGCGGCGCACTGGGCCTGGGGGCCGCGGCGGTGGGCGCGCTGATGTCCGTGGCCCCCGTCGTTTCGGCTTTCAGCGGCGTGCCTTCGGGCCGGCTGGTCGATCGCTTCGGGCCGCGGCGCATGACACAAATGGGCCTGGCCGCGATGGCGGCTGGCTGCGGCCTGATCGCGCTGGCGCCCGCATCGTTGGGGGCCGTGGCCTACGTCGGGCCGCTGGTGCTCGTCGCGCCGGGCTACGCGCTGTTCCAGGCCGCGAACAACACGGCCGTGATGGCAGGCGCGTCGGCCGGGGAGCGCGGGATGGTCTCCGGCCTGCTGGCGCTGTCGCGCAACCTGGGCTTCATCACCGGCGCGTCGGCCATGCCGACCCTCTTCGGGTGGGGTGGCCTGCCGCTGGGGTTCGCCGCGGCAACCGGCCTGGCGGTGCTGGCGCTCGCATTGGCCAGAGATGGAGAAAACAAGAATCATTCTTGTTAGCATGGGCGCGAATCAACTCACCGAAGAGATCCGTCGATGCAGCGTCGCCACCTTCTTTGCATGTCCCTGGCCCTGGCGGGCCTGAGCAGTGCCGTGTCCGCCAACGAGGCGGTCCTCAACATCTACTCGGCCCGCCACTACCAGACCGACGAAGCGCTGTACGCCAACTTCACCAAGCAGACCGGCATCAAGATCAACCGGCTTGACGGCAAGGAGGATGAGCTGGTCGAGCGCATCCGCAACGAGGGCAAGGCCAGCCCGGCCGACGTGCTGATCACCGTGGACGCCGCCCGCCTGGAGGTGGCCGACAGCCTCGGGCTGTTCCAGCCGGTCAAGTCGGCGGTGCTGGAAGCGCGCGTGCCGGCCGGGCTGCGCACGCCGACGTGGTTCTCCTTCTCCACCCGCGCTCGCGTCATCGTGCACAACAAGGCCGCGGTGAAGGCCGATTGGGTGCAGACCTACGAAGACCTCGCCGACCCGCGCCTGAAGAACCAGGTCTGCGTGCGCTCGGGCTCGCACCCCTACAACCTGTCGCTGGGCGCTGCGCTGATCGCGCACAACGGCGAGGCCAGGACCGAGGCCTGGGCCAAGGGCCTGGTGGCCAACTTCGCGCGCGCCCCCAAGGGCGGCGACACCGACCAGCTGCGCGCCGTGGCCGCCGGCGAGTGCGGCGTGACCATCTCCAACAGCTACTACCTCGCGCGCCTGATGCGCTCCACCAAGCCCGAGGATCAGGCGGTCGTGAAGGAACTGGGCATCGTCTGGCCCAACCAGAAGACCTGGGGCACGCACGTGAATGTGTCGGGCGCGGGCGTGCTCAAGCACGCGCCCAACCGAGCGGCCGCCGTCAAGTTCCTGGAGTACCTGGCCAGCGACGAGGCCCAGGGCTATTTCGCCAACGGCAACAACGAATGGCCGGTGGTGAAGTCGGCCACCGCGAAGAACCCGGCGCTGGACGCGATGGGCAGCTTCAAGCCCGACGCGCTGCCCATCGGCGACCTGGCCAAGACGACGACCGCCGCACAGAAGGTCTTCGACCGCGCCGGCTGGAAGTGAGCTGAGTCAGCTCTTGGTGCTGCCGCCGCGCACGATCTGCCGGCACAGCACCACCATGGGCAGCAAGCCCACCACGACGATGGCCAGCGCCGAGGTGGACGCCTCGGCCAGCCTCTCGTCCGATGCCAGCGTGTAGGCCTGCGTGGCCAGCGTGTCGAAGTTGAAGGGGCGCATCACCAGCGTGGCGGGCAGCTCCTTCATCACGTCGATGAACACCAGCAGCGCCGCCGTCAGCGCGCTGCCGCGCAGCAGCGGCAGGTGCACGCGCCACAGCGTCTGCGCCGGCGTGTGGCCCAGCATGCGCGCGGCCTGCTCCATGCGCGGCGTGATGCGCGCCAGGCCGGCGTCCATGGCCTGCAGCGCGGCCGTGAGGTAGCGCACGACGCAGGCATAGACCAGCGCCGCGATGCTGCCGGTCAACAGCAGCCCGGCCTCGATGCCCGCGCCGCGCAGCAGTGCGGCCAGCGCATGGTCCAGCTGCGTCACCGGGATCAGCACGCCCACCGCGATGACCGAGCCCGGCAGCGCATAGCCCAGGCCGGCCACGCGGTGCGCCCATTGCGCCGCCGCGCCGCGGTCCACGCGGGCGGCGTAGGCGATCAGCAGCGCCAGCACCGTGGCCAGCAGGGCGGTGGTGCCCGCCACCAGCACGCTGTTGCCGGCCAGCGCCACGAAGCGCGGGCCCCACTGGGCGTCCCCCTCGGTCAGCGCCATGTGCAGCATGACGCTCGCCGGCAGCAGGAAGCCGCCCAGCAGCGGCAGCGCGCAGGCCAGCAGCGCCGCCGCGCCGCGCAGGCCGGTCAGGCGCACGCGCACGACGCCACGGCTGCGCAGCGTGCGGTCGTCGAAGCGTGAGCCGCCGCGCGACAGCCGCTCCAGCACCAGCACCAGCACGACGAAGCCCAGCAGCACCATCGCCAGCTGCGCCGCCGCCGTGCGGTCGCCCAGCGAGAACCAGGCGCGGTAGATGCCGGTCGTGAAGGTCTGCACCGCGAAATACGACACCGTGCCGTAGTCCGCCAGTGTCTCCATCAGCGCCAGCGCCACGCCGCCCGCGATGGCCGGCCGCGCCAGCGGCAGCGACAACCGCCAGAAGGCGGCCAACGGCGAGAGGCCCAGCGTGCGTCCCACCTCGATCATGCCGCCGGCGCGCTCCAGGAAGGCCGTGCGCGCCAGCATGTAGACATAGGGGTAGAGCACCAGCGCGAACATCGCGACGGCGCCACCCAGCGAGCGCACGTCGGGGAACCAGTAGTCGCCGCGCCGCCAGCCGAAGGTCTCGCGCAGCCAGCTCTGTACCGGGCCCACGAACTGCAGCAGGTCGGTGTAGGCATAGGCCATCACGTAGGCGGGCATGGCCAAAGGCAGCAGCAGTGCCCACTCGAAGCTGGCGCGGCCCGGGAACTCATAGCGCGTCACCAGCCAGGCCGCGCCCACGCCCAGCGCCGCCACGCCGACCCCGACGCCGGCACACAGCCACAGCGTGGCGACCACGTAGTCGGGCAGCACCGTGACCAGCAGGTGCTGCCAGGTGCCGGCGGTGCCAGGCGAGAAAACGTTGGCCGCCACCGACAGCAGCGGCGCCGCGATCAGCGCGGCGGCCAGCAGCGCCAGCGCGCGCAGCGAGGGCAGGCGGCGACGGGCGCGCATGCCGAGACTCAGAACGGATTCCATTGCGAGCAATTATCATGACTGCGATCCGCCGACATGACGACCACCGCCCCCGATACCCCGCCGCCCTGGCTCACGCTCGACCGCATCGACATCGCCTACGGCGCCCGTCCCGTTGTCCGGCAGCTGTCCCTCACGCTCGCACGCGGTCGCATCGGCTGCCTGCTGGGCCCGTCCGGCTGCGGCAAGACCACCGTACTGCGCGCCATTGCCGGTTTCGAGCCGCTGATGGCCGGTGAGATCCGTCTGGATGGCGAGCGCGTGAGCTTTCCGGGCTGGGAGCTGGCGCCTGAGCGGCGCCGCATCGGCATGGTGTTCCAGGACCACGCGCTGTTTCCGCACCTGACCGTGGCCGACAACGTCGCCTTCGGGCTGCGCGGCGTGGCCGACGCCCGCCAGCGCGTCCAGCAGATGCTGGACACCGTGGGCCTGGGCCATGCCGCGGCACGCTATCCGCACGAGCTCTCCGGCGGCCAGCAACAGCGCGTGGCACTGGCTCGGGCATTGGCGCCGCGGCCGCGGCTGTTGCTGCTGGACGAGCCCTTCGCCAACCTCGACGTGGAACTGCGTGAGCGGCTGGGCACCGAGCTGCGCGGGTTGCTGGCTGAGTCGCAGACCACCGCGCTGCTGGTCACCCATGACCAGCACGAAGCCTTCGCCATTGCCGACGAGATCGGGGTCATGTCCGAGGGGCGCATCCAGCAATGGGACAGCGCCTATCAGCTCTATCACCGGCCGGCCAATCGATTCGTGGCGGACTTTGTCGGCGAGGGCGCCTTCCTGCCCGCCGACGTGATCGGCGACTTCGAGCTGCAACTCGAGTTGGGCGTGGTGCGCAGCCAGCAGCCCATCCGCTGCGCCGAGCACGGCGACTCCTGTGGTCAGGGCTGCGCGGTGGATGCGCTGCTGCGCCCCGACGATGTGGTGCATGACGACGCCAGCCCCATCACCGCCGAGGTGGTGGGCAAGGCCTTCCGCGGCGCGGAGTTCCTCTACACGTTGCGGCTGTCCAGCGGCGCGCGGGTGCTGTCGCTGGTGCCGTCGCATCACAACCATGCGATCGGCGAGCGCATCGGCATCCGGCTGGAGCCCGACCACGTGGTCGTCTACAAGCGCCTCTAGCGGCGCGATGCGTTGACACCGGCGGGTCGGGCACCGCACAATCGCGCCCGCTCCGGGGTGCCCGGGCCTGGCTTGCCAGACCCGACGCTGAGACGGTCACCGACGACCGAACCCGTGAACTTGAACCGGCTAGTACCGGCGTAAGGAGAGCGCATGCCTTGATGCATGCAGGCGAGGGGCCACCCTCGTCCTGCGTCCGCAAAGCGGCCACGGAGCAACCGAACCCATTGCTCCAGGAGACCGCCGTGAACGCCCCCGCAAACCACCTCTCGCTCGCCGAGCGCCTGTCGCTGACGCGCGAGCCTTTCCCTGCGTCCAGCAAGGTCTACGTGACCGGCAGCCGGCCCGACGTGGCCGTGCCCATGCGCGAGATTGCGCTGACCAACGGCGAGCGCGTGGTGGTGCACGACACCTCCGGCCCCTACACCGACCCGGCCGCGCAGATCGACGTGCGCCGCGGCCTGCCGCCCATCCGGTCCAGCTGGATCGGCGACCGCGCCGACACCGAGGTCTACGCCGGCCGCACCCGCGTCGCGCTGGACGACGGCGGCAAGGAGGACAGCGAGCGCATCGTGCATTTGCGTGCCGAGGCCGCCGCGCTGCAGCGCCCGCCACGCCGCGCGCAAGCCGGCGCCAACGTCTCGCAGATGCACTACGCGCGCCGCGGCATCGTCACGCCCGAGATGGAGTTCGTCGCGCTGCGCGAGAACGGCAGGCGCGAGTGGATGCGCGACTACCTTGGCGATGCCGAGCGCGAACAGCGCCTGCGCGGCAACGCGATGGGCTCGCGCATCCCCGGCCTCATCACGCCCGAGTTCGTGCGCGACGAGGTGGCCCGCGGCCGCGCCGTCATCCCGGCCAACATCAACCACACCGAGCTGGAGCCGACCATCATCGGCCGCAACTTCCTGGTCAAGGTCAACGCCAACATCGGCAACTCGGCCGTCACGTCCAGCATTGAGGAGGAAGTGGAGAAGCTGGTGTGGAGCATCCGCTGGGGCGCGGACACGGTGATGGACCTCTCCACCGGCCGCAACATCCACACGACGCGCGACTGGATCGTCCGCAACTCGCCCGTCCCCATCGGCACCGTGCCCATCTACCAGGCACTCGAAAAGGTTGGCGGCGTGGCCGAGGACCTGAGCTGGGCCATCTTCCGCGACACGCTGATCGAGCAGGCCGAGCAGGGCGTCGACTACTTCACGATCCACGCCGGTCTGCGGCTGCCGTTCATCCACCTGACCACCAAGCGCCGCACGGGCATCGTGTCGCGCGGCGGCTCAATACTCGCCAAGTGGTGCATCACGCATCACCGCGAGAACTTCCTGTACACGCACTTCGAAGAGATCTGCGAAATCATGAAGGCCTACGACGTGAGCTTCTCGCTGGGCGATGGCCTGCGCCCGGGCAGTGGCGCCGATGCCAATGACGAGGCCCAGTTCGCCGAGCTGAAGACGCTGGGCGAGCTGACCCAAGTGGCCTGGAAGCACGACGTGCAGACCATGATCGAAGGCCCCGGCCACGTGCCCATGCACCTGATCCAGGCCAACATGGACGAGCAGATCAAGCACTGCCACGAGGCGCCGTTCTACACGCTGGGCCCGCTGACCATCGACATCGCACCCGGCTACGACCACATCGCCTCGGCCATCGGCGCCGCCATGATCGGCTGGATGGGCACGGCCATGCTGTGCTACGTGACGCCCAAGGAGCACCTGGGCCTGCCCGACCGCGACGACGTGAAGCAGGGGCTGATCGCCTACAAGATCGCTGCCCACGCGGCCGATATCGCCAAGGGCCACCCCGGCGCCCGTGCGCGCGACGACGCGATGAGCAAGGCACGCTTCGAGTTCCGCTGGCTGGACCAGTTCGCGCTCGGCCTGGACCCCGACACCGCGCGGGACTATCACGACGAGACGCTGCCCAAGGACTCGTCCAAGGAGGCGCACTTCTGCTCCATGTGCGGGCCGAAGTTCTGCTCGATGAAGATCACGCAGGACGTGCGCGACTACGCCAGCGCCCATGGCCTGGAGGCGGCCGATGTGGCCGCGGAGGGCATGGCGCGGAAGTCGGCCGAGTTCAAGGCGGCGGGCGGCGAGTTCTACATCCCCATCGCCAAAGCCTGATGGCCAGCATCGCCATCGCAGGCGCCGGCGTCATGGGCCGGCTGTTGGCCTGGCAGCTGGCCCGCGCCGGGAACCGCGTGACCGTCGCGGACCCGGCCGCCGGTCCGGCCGAGCCCGGTGCCGCCGCCTTTACGGCTGCGGGCATGTTGAGCCCGCTGGCCGAGCAGGAGCATGCCGAGGCTGACGTCGTCGCGCTGGGCTGGCGATCGCTGGCCTTGTGGCCTGCGATCGCCGCCGCGCTGGGCCAGCCTGGCCTCGTGAGGACCGAGGGCAGCCTGCTGCTGGCGCACGGCGGCGACACTGGCACCGCGCAGCGCGTGCTGGCGCGGCTGGGCGACGGCCCCGAGGCGCTGAACCCTGCCGCGTTGCAGATGCTGGAGCCCGCACTGGCGCCCGACCTCAAGGCCTGGTGGCTGCCCGGCGAAGGCCAGCTGCTGCCGCGCGAGCTGCTGCAGGCCTTCGTCGAGCAGACGCCCGAGGTCGACTGGCTGTGGGGGTGCCGCGCCACGAGTGTTCAGCCGCACCGAGTCGTCCTGGACGACGGCCGGCGCCTGGACGCCGACCTCACCATCGACGCCCGCGGCCTGGGCGCCCGGCCCGAGCTGCCGGCGTTGCGCGGCGTGCGCGGCGAGATCCTGTGGCTGCACGCGCCGGGCGTTGCGCTCAACCGTCCCGTTCGGCTTCTGCATCCGCGCCACCGCGTCTACCTCGCGCCGCGGCCAGGCGACCTCATCGTCGTCGGCGCGTCCGAGGTCGAGAGCGAGGACCGTTCGCCCGTCAGCCTGCGCAGCGCCGTCGAGCTGATGGCGGCGGCGCACAGCGTGCTGCCGGTGCTGGCCGAGGCGCGCATCGTCCACCTGGAAACCAACCTGCGCCCGGCGCTGCCGGACCACCGGCCGTGCCTCGTCCACGAGCCCGGCCTGCTGCGCATCAACGGCCTGTTCCGCCACGGCTGGCTGCTGGCGCCGGCGCTGGCCGAGCAGGCACTCCGCCATGTCTGAGTTCACGCTCAACCACCAACCCCAGCCCTGGCGTGCCGGCCTGACCGTCGCGGCGCTGCTCGCCGAACAGGGCAGGGCGCCCCACGACGTCGCCACGGCCCTCAACGGCGTCTTCGTGCCGCGCGGCCGGCGCGAGGCGACGACCATCCAGCCGGGCGACGAGCTGACCTTGATTCAACCCATCACCGGAGGCTGAGTGAGCTTCACCCTTTACGGCCACACGCTGACCAGCCGCTTCCTGCTCGGCACGGCCGGCTACCCCTCGCCCGATGTGCTGCGCCGGGCCATCCACGCCAGCGGCGCCCAGGTGCTGACCGTGGGCTTGAAGCGCACGCTGGCCGCGGCCGGCGACAACGGCTTTGTCGCCGCCATCCGCGAGACCTTGCGCGACATCGGCGGCCAGTTGCTGCCCAACACCGCCGGTTGCCGCACCGCGCGCGAGGCCGTCACGCTGGCGCAGATGGCGCGCGAGCTGTACGGCACGGCGTGGATCAAGCTGGAAGTCGTCGGCGACGAGCACACGCTGCAGCCGGACCCGTGGGAGCTGGTCAACGCCGCCGAACAACTTGCGCGCGATGGCTTCGATGTCTTTCCCTACTGCACCGACGACCTCGTCACCTGCCGCCGCCTGCTGGACGCGGGCTGCCAGGTGCTGATGCCCTGGGGGGCGCCCATAGGCTCGGGCCAGGGCCTGCTGAACCCATTCGCGCTGCGCACGCTGCGCGAGCGGCTGCCGGGCGTGCCGCTGATCGTGGATGCCGGCATCGGCGCACCCTCGCATGCGGCGCAGGCCATGGAGCTGGGCTTGGACGGCGTGCTGCTGAACTCGGCCGTGGCCCAGGCCGGCGATCCCGTGCGCATGGCGACCGCGTTCGGTCAGGCCATCACGGCGGGGCGCCTCGGCTTTGAAGCCGGCGTGATGGCGAAACAGGATATGGCGGTGGCGAGCACGCCAGTGGGCGGGAGGCCCTTTCTGATCCCATGACGAAACCCATCATCTGGAGCATTGCCGGGCTGGACAGCGGCGGCGGCGCGGGCTTGAACGCCGACCAGCGCGCGGCCGACGCGATGGGCGTGTACCTGTGCCCCGTCGCCGCCGCGCTGACGGCGCAGAACAGCGTGGCCGTCGAGGCCGTCTTCCCCGTGCCGCCCGAGCAGCTGGACGCCCAGCTCGCGGCGCTGGCCGAGGACTTCCCGCCGGTGGCGATCAAGACCGGCCTGCTGGGTGGCGTCGAGCAACTGCGCGTCGTCACGCGCTGGGTGGACCGGCTGCGCGAGCGCGCGCCCGTGGCACTGGTGGTGGACCCGGTGCTGCGCGCCTCCACCGGCGCCAGCTTTGCCGGCGAGGACCTGCTGCGCGCCTACCGCGATGAGCTGCTGCCGCGCGCCAGCGCCGTCACGCCCAACCGCCGCGAGGCCGCA
>DASWWC010000165.1:0-16645 GCA_036401055.1 Roseateles sp. | reverse complement strand
GGCGGTCTCGGTGTCCTGCGGCAGCGCGGCGGGCTCCGCCACATCGGCGGGCATCGCCACGGGCGGCGGCATCGTCACCGGCGCGGCGGCCACGAGCGGCGCGGCCTTGTCGGCCAATTCGACATCGTCGGGTTCGGCGGCCACCGGCGCCAGCGCGGGCGATGCCAGCCAGGCCAGCCCCTCGGGCGGCAAGGCCGGCAGTTCGGGGATGGCTGCTGTGCCGTCGTCCAGCGGCAGGGCCGCAGGCAGGCCGGCCTGCAGCGGCACGGCGGGCTGCGAACGGGCCAGCGTGGCGGCAAAGGCCGGCAGCGTGGGCAGTGCCTGGCCAAGCGCGGGCAAGGCCACCGGCAGCGCCGTGTCGGCAGCCGGCAGCTTGATGAGGTCCAGCAGGTTCATGCCAGGCCTCCAGGCAGGTCGGCCCAGTGCGCGCTCTCGGCATAGGCATGCCAGCGGTCGCGCTGGGTCAGCATCTGGCGCAGCACGCCGGAGACGCGCTGCAGTTCCTCGTCGCACAGGCTGGCGGCACGCTCGTGCGCGGCGCGCAGCGTCTGCAGCCCCTGGCGCTCGCCCGGGCTCAGCTCGGCGCGGCTCCAGCCACGCAGCGTGGCCGCCAGCTCGCGGTCAGTGCTCGCCACTGCGTCCCAGTCCCGGGCCTTGGAGGCCTCATCCAGGCGCAGCGTCAGCACGCTGATGAGTGCCCGCTTATCCATGGCGGGCCTGCACCGCCTGCCAGCCGGCACGCAGCGAATCGAGCAGGCGGGACACCTCGTCCACCAGGGCCGCGTTCAGCTCCACACCGGCGCGGTAGAGCCGTTCGGCGCAGAAGTCGTAGAGCCGCGCCAGGTTGGCGACGACCTCGCCGCCGGTCTCCGTGTCCAGCGCGCTGGACAGGCCGTTCAGGATGGCCACGCAGCGCTCCAGGCTGGTCGCCTTCAGCTCGTAGCGGCGCGCCTCGATGTGGGCGCGGGCGCGGGCCAGTTCATCCAGCAGCCCGTCCATCAGGACCAGCACGAGCTGGACCGGCGAGGCCTGGGCGGTCTGCGAGTTGAGGTTGACGGCTTGGTAGCTCTGGTAGGCGTTGTGGCTCATCGTGTGGGCTTGCTGAGCTAGGTGCTCAGACTGGAGAGCAGACTGGTGGTGTCACCCAGGCGGGACTGCAGCTGCTGCAGTTGCGTGAACTGCTTCAGGTAGCGGTCGAAGGCCTGGCTGTACTGGCGGTCCAGACGGGTCTGGCGATCGGTGATGGATTGCTGCTGGCGCTGGACGGAGTCCTGGCGCTGCTTGATCTGGCCGGAGGTGATGTCGGTCCACAGCAGCATCGTGCTGCTCAGCGAACCCATCACCCCCTTGCTGTTGCCGCTCGCGGCGCTGCCCAGTACCTGCTCCAGCAGGGCCGGCTGGGCCGTCAGCGCGGTGGTGAGCTTGGCGTTGTCAACGCTCAGCTGGCCGCTGCGGTCCACGCTGAAGCCCAGCGTGCGCAGCGTGGCGCCGCCGAACTCCTGGCGCAGCGCGGCGCTCATTCGGCTGCGCAGCGAACGCACGCCGGCATCCGACGCAAAGGCCGCGGCCGAGGTGGCGCTTGTGGCGCTGCCCGGCGCGGTCAGGTCGTCCAGCGTCTTTTCGAGCTGGTTGTAGGCGTCGATGAACGCCTTCACGTTGGCGGCGGCGCCGCCGCTGTCCTGGGCCACGGTCAACACCGCCGGAGCGTCGCCGGGATTCATGGCGGCCTTCAGCGTCAGCTTGACGCCGGCTATGGCGGTGAAGAGGTTGCTGTCCTGCTGGATGCGCACGCCCGTGCCCTGGGCGCCCATCCAGACGACGGCGTCCTCGCCCAGCACCACCTGGCGGCGCTTGGCGGGGTCTTCGAGCGTGCTGCGCAGCGCATTGGCGGGCAGCGCGCTGGTGTCCAGACTGATGCGCCCGGCCTCGCCGCTCTTGCCGGAGCTCAGCATCAGCTGGGTCTGGCCGCCGCTGGTCATGACCATGGCCGTCACCAGCCCGCCGTTGCCGGCGGCCCCGTTGATGGCGCGGGCGATCTCGCTCTGCGACAGCGTGTTGTCGCCGTCGGTGTCGGCGCTGTCCAGGTTGACGGTGAAGTTGCTGCCGCCGCCCAGCGAGACCTTCAGCTGGCCGCCGGGCACGGCCGGCACGGCCGGCAGATCCTCGAACGCGATCTGGTCGGTGGTGGCCAGGCGCTCGATGAACAGCGGGTAGCTGCCCGGCTGTGCCGTGGCGCTGGTCTGGGCCGTGCCGTACTTGGTGTCGGCAAAGGCGGCGCTGTAGGGCAGCAGGCCGGTGGTCTTGCCCGACAGGCCCTTCATCGCGGTGTCGAAGGCCGACATCGCGCTCTTCAGCTTGGTCAGCGCGGTGGACGTGGCGGTGGCCTGCTTGTTGCGCGCGTCCAGCAGCGTCTGCGTGGGCGTGATGTAGGCGGTCGCCAGTTGGGAGGCGAGGTCGGTGGGGTTCAGGTCAGCCATGGCGTACTCCTGCGGCAAGGAAGGGATGTCCTTGCTTCAGGGCGACCCTGGAGGCCCGCGGCTTAAGAAAAGCGCGGTTCATGTCGCCTGTCTCCTGAACCAGACCGCCGCGGCCATCTCGTCCTGGCGCTTCTGCTCGGCCTTGTCGCCCTGGCGGCGCAGCTCGGCACGCAGCCGCTCGACGAGGCGGTTGTTGGCCTCCTGCTTGCGCGCCACCTCCAGCAGGCCCTGCTGGGCGGTGGCCAGCTCGGCCTCGCGCAGCGCCAGCTCCTGGCGGTGCTGGGCGATGTTGCCCTGCAGCGCCAGCTTGTAGCTCGCGGCATTGCTCGCCATCTCGGGGCGGAAGTCCACGGTGCTGCCCAGCTGCGCATGCAAGGCCTCCAGGCGGTTCACGGCACCCAGGAAGCGGTCGCGCAGCTGCTGCTTGCCGGCCACCTCGCTGCGGCGGCGCTCCAGCTCCTGCTCGCGCAGCTCGATCAGCTTGGACAGTTGGGCCTGCAGGCTCATGCCAGCACCTCTTCCAGCTGCTTCAGCGTCTGCGCCAGCGACGCGCCTTCGTTGACGCCCTGGTGCAGGAAGGCCTCGATGCGCGGCATCAGGGCCACGGCACGGTCGGTGGCGGGATCGGCGCCGGGCACGTAGGCGCCCAGCGGCAGCAGCTCGCGCACCTGCTCGTGGCGGGCGGCCAGAGCCTTCAGCTGGCGGGCCAACTCGAAATGCGGCTTGCCGGCCACCTGGCCCATGCAGCGGCTGATGGACTGGGGCACGTCGATGGCCGGGTAGTGGCCACGCTCGGCCAGCGCGCGCGACAGCACGATGTGGCCGTCCAGGATGGCGCGGGCGGTGTCCACCACCGGGTCCTGCTGGTCGTCGCCCTCGGCCAGCACGGTGTAGATGGCGCTCATGCTGCCCTGCGCGGATTCGCCGTTGCCGGCGCTCTCCACCAGTTCGGGCAGCAGCGTGAAGACCGACGGCGGATAGCCGCGCGTGGCGGGCGGCTCGCCCAGCGCCAGCGCGATCTCGCGGCGGGCCATCGCGTAGCGGGTCAGCGAGTCGACCAGCAGCAGCACGTGCTGGCCCTGGTCGCGGTAGTGCGCAGCGATGCTGTGGCACAGTTCGGTGGCACGCATGCGCATCAACGGCGACTCGTCGGCCGGCGCGACGACGACGACGGCGCGCTTGCGACCGGCCTCGCCCAGCGACAGGTCCAGGAACTCGCGCACCTCGCGGCCGCGCTCGCCGATCAGGCCCACCACCACCACGTCGGCGACGGTCTGACGTGTGATCAGGCCCAGCAGCACGCTCTTGCCGACGCCGGAGCCCGCCATCAGGCCGACGCGCTGGCCGCGGCCCAGCGTCAGCAGGCCGTTGATGGCGCGCACGCCCACGTCCAGCGGCTCGTGCACCGGCGCCTTCTTCAGCGGATGCACCTTGGGCGGCTGCGCCGCCAGCGGGTGTTCGCCCACCAGGCGGCCCAGGCCGTCGATGGGCTCGCCCAGGCCGTTGATGACGCGGCCCAACCAGGCCGGGCCGATCATCGGCAGACGGCTTTCGGCGGCCGGCAGCACGCGGGCGCCGGTGGCCAGCCCCTCGGGCTTGCGGAACGGCATCAGGAAGGAGACCTGCTCGCGAAAGCCCACCACCTGGGCAGGAATCCAGTCGCCGCCCGCGCCTTCGACCATGCAGCGCTGGCCGATGCGCAGGCTGCTGCCCACGCTCTCCAGCAGCAGGCCCGACGCACCGACCACGCGCCCGGTGGGCGTGGCCAGCGGCACGGGTTCCAGCTCCACACGACGCAGCGCGGCGGCGATCATTCGGCGCCCTCCCCGGCAAGCTGCTCGCGCACTTGGTCCATGCAGGCCGCCAGGCGCTGGCCGCAGCCGGCATCGGCTTCCAGCCCGCCGGACACGACGCGGCATTCGCCGCTGGCCAGTTGCGGATCGGCACGCAGCTTCCAGGCCTCGGCGCGCTCGGCGGCGAACTCGCGCAAGCGCTGCAGGTCCTCGGGATTCAGGAACACCTCGGGCGGTGCATCGGCCGTGGGCATGGTGGCCAGCGTCTCGTCCACCAGCGCCAGCAACTGGGCCGGCTGCAGCGTCAGCTCGCAGCGGATGACCTGGCGCGCGACGCGCTCCACCAGCTCCACCACCTCGCGGCGCATCGCGGCCTGGGTGTCATCCACCATCTGTTGCCATTGGGTGCGCAGCGCCTCCACCGGTGCGGTCAGCGCATCGAAGCGCTCGGCCAGCTCACGCCGGCCCTGGGCCTGGCCTTCGCTGCGCCCCTGCGCACGGGCCTCGTCGGCACCGGCCTGCAGGCCGCTGGCATGGCCTTCCTCGTAGCCCTTGGCCAGGCCTTCCTGGAAGCCACGCGCGAGGCTGGCCTGCAGGTCGACGGCCGGCACGGCGGCCGCATCGCCCAGTTGGGCCAGCGGCGGGAAACGGTGGAGGCGGGGCGACTTCAGCATGGCCTCACTCGACGGTCGCTTCGGCGAACAGCTGGACCTGGATCTCGCCGGCATCCACCAGCGCCTTGACGCGGGCCATGACCTCGGCGCGCGCGGCTTCGGCACGCGACAGCGCCACCGGGCCGCTGCGGCGGATGAGGTCCTCGAAGCTCTGCGCCTGGCGGCGCGGCATGGCGGCCAGGATGGCGTCGCGCACCGAGCCCTCGGCGCCCTTCAGCGCCAGCGCCCACTGCTCCAGCGGCACTTCCTCGATGACGCGGGTCAGCACCGTCTCGCTCTGGCGCGACAGGATGAAGAAGTCGTACATGCTGACCTCGATGTCGCTGACGACCGACGGGTCGTGCGCGCGCAGCTTCTCCACCATCTGGGCACGCTCGCCCGGCAGGCGGTTCAGGATCTCGGCAACCTGGCGCACGCCTTCCACGCTGGCGCTCTGGTGGCCCAGGCCGGCCAGGCATTGCTCGACCAGGTCTTCCAGCTCCAGCAGCAGGTCGCGGTCCACCTCGGTCAGGCGGGCCACGTTCAGCAGCACCATGTCGCGGTTGTCGGCCGGCAGCGCGGCGATGACCTCGCTGGCCAGCGCGGCCGGCAGAAAGGCCAGGAACACGGCCTGCATGCGCACGTGCTCGTGCGCGATGCGCTCGGCCAGCCAGCGCGGCGAGGCCCATTGCAGGCGCTGCATCTTGGGCCGGATGGCGTCGCCATAGATGTTGTTCAGCACGCTGTTGGCGATGTCGCCGCCCAGCGCCAGGTCCAGCGAGCGCTTCAGGTAGCTGCGCGACGCGCCGTGCACGCCGCTCTGCTCGCGGTAGTCGTCGAAGAAGCCCTGCAGCGCGGTCTTGACGGACTCGACCTTGATGCCGCTCATGCGCGACATCACCTGCGTGACGCTCAGCAACTCCTCGCGCGACAGGCAGCGCAGCACCGCCGCGGCGGGTTCCTCACCCATGCTCAGCAGCACGATGGCGGCCTGCTCGACGGGGCTCAGGGCCGCGTCGGCGCTCATGGGGAAATCATTCGCTTCGGGCATTTTTCTTCTGCACCCATTGCTTGACGACCTCTGCAACGCGCTCCGGCTCCTTGGCCGCGAGCACCTTCAGGTGGTCCACCAACACATCCACCGGCGAACCGGAGGGCGGCAATTCGTAGTTCTCCAGCAGCGGCACCACCGGCATGACCGGCGCCGGCAGCGCGGCGGCTGCGGCAGCACCTGCCATGCCCAGCGCGCCGGCCGGCTCGGCGGCGGCACCTTCCAACGGCGTCAGCGGCGTCAGCTCGGCAGCCTTCGCCTGCGGCGGTGCCAGGCGTTGCTGGGCCAGCCGGATCAGCGGGCGTGCCAGCAGCAGGTAGGCGGCCAGTGCGGCGAGCAGCGTCGCGACCCAGGTGCCGATCTCGACGAGGTTGTCGCGCTGCTCGAACCAGGGCACGGGCGCCGGCGCCACCGGGAAGGTCAGCGGCGACACCGTCAGGCGGTCGCCGCGATCGGCGTTGATGCCCAGGCCGCTGGACAGCAGCTTCTCGATCTTTTCCAGCTCGGGCGCGGTCCAGCCCTTGCCACCGGGCGCGGCGACGTCGTTCAGCGCGACGGCCACGTTGAGCCGCGCCAGGCGGCCGCGGCTGCGCTTGATCTGCGTGATGTTGCGGTCGTAGGCGTACTGGCGCGTGGCCGCGTTGCGGCGCGTGCTGGACGCGTCGTCGGCGCCGCTGGCCGCGGTGGCCGGCGCGTTCACCGGCCGGTTGCTCAGCGAGCCCGGCACGCCCAGCGCGATGCGCTCGCGGTCGGACTCCTCGCGCATAGCCTCGTTGGTCAGGCGCGGCGCGTCGCCGTACTGCTCGCGGGTCTCCTGCACGCGGTCGTTGTCGACGTCGGCCGTGACGCTGAGCTTGTAGTTGGACTCGCCCAGCACCGGCGCCAGCAGGTCGCGCACGTTGCGGCGCACCTCGTCCTGGTAGTGGCGTGCGGCGTCATTGCCCTGGCCGGCCTCGAAGCCTTCGCTGAGGTCCACGCGAGCCGACAGCAGGTTGCCGGATTGGTCCACCAGGCTCACGCGCTGCGGCTCCAGGCCGGCGACGCTGCCGGCCACCAGGTTGATGGCCGCGGCGATCTGCTCGTTGGACAGCTGGCGGCCAGGCTTCAAGGTCAGCACCACCGAGGCCGTGCTCTTCTGGCCGTCGTTCAGCACGAAAGACGAGGACTTGACGACCGACAGGTGCACGCGCGCGCCATCGACCGCGTCCAGCGCGAGCATGCTCTGCGCCAGCTCGCCCTCCAGGCCGCGGCGGAAGCGCACGTCCTGCACGAACTGGCTCACGCCCAGCGGGTCGTTGCGGTCCATCAGCTCCAGGCCCGCGGGCAGCTTGGCGACCACGCCCTTGGCGGCCAGCAGCATGCGCACGCGGCCCAGCTCGCCTTCTGGCACCAGCACCTGGCCGGTGTCGGGGTGCAGACGGTAGGCGATGTGCTCGGCGTCCAGCACGGCCAGCATGTCGGCGGCGGCCACGCGCTCGCGCTGGCCGAACACCGGCTTGTAGCCGGCCTGGTCGCGCCACATCAGCATCAGCGCCAGCGCTGTGCCAACGACGGCCAGCGCCAGCACCGGTGCCAGGCCCTTCATCAGGCCGGCCGGCAGCGCCGGGCGCGCGGACCAGAGGGAGCCCAGGCGGGCCTGCAGGTTCTTGAGCATCGCGCGTGCCGCCTCAGAGCTGCATCTTGATCAGTTCATCGACGGCGCCGACAACCTTGTTGCGCACCTGCATGAGCATGGAGAACGACAGGCTCGCGTCCTGGCTGGCCAGCATGGCGCCCACCAGGTCGTCGCTCTCGCCGCGCTCAACGGCGGAGACCTTGGCCGCAGCGGCCTGGTCCTTCGCGTCAACGCCGCGCAGCGCCTGCTCCAGGCTGTGGCCGAAGTTGACCGCCTGCGGCTCGCCGCCGGCCAGGCGCAACGCCGTCTGCTCGATGCGGCCCAGCTCCCGCTGGACGCCGAGCAGCCCTGTGGGCATCGCCGTGCTAATCATCTGCAAGCCTTTCGATGAAACCCGCGCAGCGGGCGAAACAAACCCTTGCCTCCGTCAGGACGGAAGCAAAATGAAAATATTGATAAAAGCGCTAGCGAGACTCGCCCGCGCAATTCCGGATCTAGCGCGAATCCGATTTCAGAAAATCATTCATTCAACACTCCTTGAATTCAAAATGAATCCCTTGAACGAAATCAAATCAGCCAATCAGGCGGTGCAGTATTTTTTTAATACCACCCGACAGGCAGATACCCGTGGAGCAAAGCTCCGCCAAACCCGGAACAGAATCCGGAAAACCAGCAATCAGGAGACTTGGGCGCGCATTAGCGCCGCTTCAGGACCTCGGCGTGGCCGAGCAGCAGCCGGCGCGCCGGATCGCGGCGCGGGCATGCAGGAAAAGCTTTTGATGATGCATAGGCTTCGTCCTCCGGACCCCGAGGGGTCACAAGTCGACGGCAAGCCCTGGCGAGCGCCAAAAAGGTCACAACAGACCGCGGGGAGCGGCCCGGCAGGCAAGAGTACCCACAGACCCGCGCAGCACACGGATCGGCAGACTCAGGTCTGGCAACCCCGCTATCGTGACCTGGTGGCAGCTCCCTGGGGAGGCCGGCCAGGCTGTAGACCGGAGGCTTTGCGACCCCGGCTTTCGCTCGGGTGTGCCCTGATAAGGGTTGCACTCTAACGGCAGTAACAGCCCCTCACAAGCCGCCGGCCGAAAATAGTCGGACCTTAAATCGAGCAGCGTGAACAAGTTCACAACTTGCCCCGCCCGTGCCCCGCGGGGGTGCGCCGAATCCCCAAGTTGGCCTGCCCAAAGGCAATTTCGTTGCTGTACCGACACGCTGTCATCGGCGCGCAATAATAACCCGCCCCGACGATGCGCCGTGAATTAATTCCGACTCTCCATTCAGGCATTTACCCCCACCCACACAAAACCCCTGCCGCTTTCTAGAATTCGCGCCCATCAGATATTCAGGGGCGCCCGCCGCGCGCCATCAAATCAAAGGATGCACCCGATGCCGCGCCCCCCTCACGGGACCGCCGAGCCCACCCCGCCGCCCTGCCAGCCCTGGCTGGACCCGCGCGCGCTGGGCCGCCCCGTGCACCTGCTGCCGCGCTTTGCCGAAACGCTGCGCGAGCGCTTGGACGAGACCCTTCGCCTGCAGCTGAACCGACGCTGGCGCAGCCAGTACGCGGTCGGCGAACTGGTCTTCCAGCCGCTGGACGGCGTGGCGGGTGCGGGCCGCTGGCTGGCTGGCAAGGGCTCGCACGGCCTGCTTGCCTGCCGCATGGAGCGACCGCTGCTGCTGTCCGTCATGTCCAGGCGTTATGGCGACAACGCCTCCGGCAGCCAGCCCGAGACCAGCAGCGAGGAGCGCGTGCAGCAACAGCTGACGCGGCTGTTGCTGGACACCACGCTGGCCTCGCTGCTGGAGACCGACACGCCCACGCCCGAGCTGCGTCCGACCATGGCGCCCGGCCTGCCCGATGGCAGCTGGCTGCTGAAGCTGACACTGCGCGAAGCCGAGCAGGGCCTGGCCAGCCGCGTGGTCATCGCGCTGGCGCCCGACTATCTGGCGCCGCTGCTGGTCCGCCTTGCGCCCAGCCGGACGCGCCCGCCGCTGGTGGCCGCGCAAGACCTGCCCCGCCTGCTGAACCTGAAGCTGCAGGCCCGCCTGCTGCAGCACGAGCTGTCGCTGGGCGAGCTGCTGGCGCTGAGGCCCGGCAGCCTGCTGCCGATCCGCCTGCGCGACAGCGACGTGCTGGTGGACGGCAAACGCCTGTTCACGGCCACCGTGGCCGAGCACCAGGGCAAGTTGTGCCTGACCTCTTTCCAAGACGCCGAGTGAGAACCCCATGATCGACGACAACACCCACACGCTGGACCACCTGCTGACCGGTCTGGACGACGCCTCGCCCGAGCTGCTGGGCCTGCCCGGTGGCGCGGCCGCCCCTGCTGCGCCCAAGCGCGACCTGGGCGCGCTGATGCGCAAGATCCCCGTCACGCTGACGCTGGAGGTGGGCGAGGCCCGCATGTCGCTGCAGGAGCTGAGCCAGCTGGGCGCCGACAGCGTGGTGGAGCTGGACACGCTGGCCGGCGAGCCGCTGACGCTGAAGGTCAACGGCACCGCCATCGGCCGCGCCGAGGTGGTCGTTTCGGGCGACAACTACGGCCTGCGCATCCTCGAAGTGGCCGGCCTGGACCTGGAGAGCCTGCAGCCATGAGGTGGGCCTGGCCGCGCACGGCGGCCTTGACGACGCTGCTGCTGGCCGCCGCGCCCGCCTGGGCCGACAACGCCTTGAAGATCGCCGGCGGCCCCGGCGGCGACTTCACGGTGAAGAGCCAGGTGCTCATCATCATGACCCTGCTCGGGCTGCTGCCCGTGCTGGTGCTGATGATGACCAGCTTCACGCGCTTCGTCATCGTGCTGTCGCTGCTGCGCCAGGCGCTGGGTCTGCAGCAGGGCCTGCCCAACCGGCTGGTGACCGGCGTGGCCCTCATCCTCACGCTGCTGGTGATGCGGCCGGTGGGCGAGAAGATCTGGAACGACGCCGTCATCCCCTACGACAGCGAGAAGATCACGCTGACGCAGGCGCTGCAGGTCGCCGAGGCGCCGATCTCGCGCTTCATGCTGGCGCAGACCAGCAAGACCGCGCTGGCCCAGGTGGCCAAGCTGGCCGGCGCCGACAGCGTCGCCAAGCCCGAGGACCACGCCTTCACCGTCAAGCTGGCGGCCTTCACGCTGTCCGAGCTGAAGACGGCCTTCCAGATCGGCTGCATGCTGTTCATCCCCTTCCTGGTCATCGACCTGGTTGTGTCGTCCGTGCTGATGGCGATGGGCATGATGATGCTGTCGCCGCTGGTCATCTCGCTGCCGCTGAAGCTGCTGCTGTTCGTGCTGGTGGACGGCTGGACGCTGACCGTCAACACCCTGGTCACCAGCGTGAGGGCCTTCTGATGCTGACGCCCGAAATCGCGGTGGACCTGGTGGGCGAGAGCCTGCACCTGGTCATGCTGCTGGTGAGCCTGCTGGTGCTGCCCGGCCTGGCCGTGGGCCTGCTGGTCGCGCTGTTCCAGGCGGCCACGCAGATCAACGAACAGACCCTGTCCTTCCTGCCCAAGCTGCTGGTCACGCTGCTGGTGGTGGGCCTGGCGGGACGCTGGATGGTGGGCACGCTGATGGACTTCTGCGTGTCCATCTTCGAGCGCGCCGCCACGCTGGTGGGCTAGAACGCATGGAGGTGCTGTACGCCCAGCTGCCCACGCTGCTGACCGGCCTGTGGTGGCCGTTCTGCCGCGTGATGGCCATGCTGTCGGCGTCGCCCATGATCGGCGAGGCCACGGTGCCGGTCAGCATCCGCGCGCTGCTGTCGTTGGTGCTGGCAGTGGTGCTGATGCCGATCTCGCAGAGCACGGCGCTGCCGGTGTCGCCCTGGTCGCTGCAGGGCATCGCGGTGGCAGGCGAGCAGGCGCTGCTGGGTTTTCTGCTGGGCCTGGCCTTCCACATGGCCATGGCCGTCATCACGCTGCTGGGCTTTCTGCTGTCCTCGCAGATCGGCCTGTCCATGGCCATCATGAACGACCCGATGAACGGCGCCTCGTCCGACGTCATCAGCGCGCTGCTGACGGTGCTGTGCATGCTGAGCTTCTTCGCCGTTGACGGCCATCTGCTGCTGGTCAGCGTGCTGGGCGGCAGCTTTCGTGCCTGGCCGGTGGGTTCGGGCCTGCTGTCGCTGTCGATGGAGACCGTGGTCTACAACCTGGCCTGGGTGTTCTCGGCCGCCCTGCTGCTGGCGCTGCCGGTGGTGTTCGCCACGCTGATGGTGCAGATCGGCATGGGCCTGCTGAACCGCATCGCGCCCAGCCTGAACCTGTTCTCGCTGGGCTTCGCCGTGGTCACGCTGTTCGGCCTGTTCATGCTGACGCAGATGCTGTCGCAGGTGCCCACGCACTACCTGGAGATGACGCGGCGCTGGCTGGACCTGCTGGAGCACGGCCTGAAGGCGGGGGGCGGCCATGGCTGAGTCCGGCAGCGGCGACAAGACCGAGAAGCCGTCACAGCAGAAGCTGCGCAAGACGCGCGAGCAGGGCCAGGCGGCGCGCTCGCGCGACCTGGGCATGGCCGTGGGCGTGCTGCTGAGCTTCAAGCTGCTGGTGCTGCTGACGCCGCAGTACATGGACGACTTCGGCCGTCTGTTCCGCCTGGCGCTGGCGCCGACCGACCTGGACGCCGAGGCAGGCCATGCGCTTTTCATCGGCACGCTGTGGCTGACGGGCAAGCTGGTGCTGCCGCTGCTGGTGCTGCCGCTGGCGGCGCTGCTCACCGGCGTGGTGCCGGGCGGCCTGCTGTTCGCGCCGGGCAACTGGATGCCCAAGATGCAGCGCCTGAGCCCCGCGGCCAACCTCGGCCGGCTGGTGTCGGGCAAGCACTGGGGCGATTTCGCGATGACGGTCGCCAAGGCCGCCTGCGTGCTGATGCTGCTGGTGCACCTGAGCCGCAACCTGGCGCCGGAGTTCGTGCGGCTGCAGTCGCTGAGCCTGGACGCCGCGCTGGCGCTGGGCGCGGGCCTGACCATCGACGCGCTGCTGGCGCTGGCCGCGCTGCTGCTGATCTTCGCCTTCATCGACGCGCCGCTGCAGCAGTTCCTGTTCCTGCAAGGCCAGCGCATGACCAAGCAGGAGGTCAAGGAGGAGTACAAGACCAACGAGGGCCGGCCCGAGGTGCGCCAGCGCATCCGCGCACTGCAACGCCAGCTGGCCCGGCGCAGCGCGCGCGCCGCCGTGCCCGAGGCCGACGTGGTGGTGGTCAACCCCGAGCACTACGCCGTCGCGCTGCGCTACGACACCCACCAGGCCGAGGCGCCCTTCGTCGTCGCCAAGGGCGTGGATGAGATGGCCCTCTACATCCGCGAGCTCGCCGTCGAGCACGGCGTGCAGGTGCTGGGCCTGCCGCCGCTGGCCCGCGCGCTCTACAACAGCAGCCAGGTGCAGCAGCAGATCCCCGCGTCGCTGTACCAGGCCGTGGCCCAGGTGCTGGGCTATGTGATGCAGCTCAAGGCCTTCCGCGCCGGCCAGCGCCGGCACGAGCCCGACTGGCCCGACCGGCTGGACGTGCCCGCCCATCTTTCGGACCCCACCCCATGACCTCGCAACCCTTCGCCGCGCGCATGCGCGACCTGCGCGTCGCCGCACCGCTGTTCCTGATGGCCATCCTGGCCATGGTGATCCTGCCACTGCCGCCGCTCGTGCTGGACGTGCTGTTCACGTTCAACATCGTGCTGGCGCTGGTCGTCATCCTGGTCAGCGTCAACGCCAAGCGGCCGCTGGACTTCTCGGTCTTCCCCAGCATCATCCTGGCGACCACGCTGATGCGGCTGTCGATGAACGTCGCCTCCACGCGCGTGGTGCTGCTGCACGGCCACGAGGGCACGCATGCGGCCGGCTCCGTCATCGAGTCCTTCGGCAACGTGGTCATCGGCGGCAACTTCGTCGTGGGCCTGGTGGTGTTCATCATCCTGATGGTGGTGAACTTCATCGTCGTCACCAAGGGCGCCGAGCGCATCTCGGAGGTGTCGGCGCGCTTCACGCTGGACGCCCTGCCCGGCAAGCAGATGGCCATCGACGCCGACCTGAACGCCGGCCTCATCAACCAGGAGAAGGCCCAGGCCCGCCGCAAGGAAGTGGGCGCCGAGGCCGACTTCTACGGCGCGATGGACGGCGCCAGCAAGTTCGTGCGCGGCGACGCCATCGCGTCCATCCTGATCCTGGTCATCAACATGGTGGGCGGCGTCGCGATCGGCGCCTTCATGCACGACCTCAGCCTGGCGGACGCTTTCCGCCAGTACGCGCTGCTGACCATCGGCGACGGCCTGGTGTCGCAGATCCCGGCGCTGCTGCTGTCGGCCGCGTCGGCCATCATCGTCACGCGCGTCAGCGACGCGGGCCAGATGGAGACGCAGATCGGCGAGCAGCTGCTGGCCTCGCCGCAGGTGCTGTACAGCGCCGCCGGCGTGATGCTGACGCTGGCGCTGATCCCCGGCATGCCCACGGTGCCCTTCGTGGGCTTCGCGGTCGCGCTGTGCTGGGCCGCCTGGCGCATGGCGCAGCGGCGCGAGGGCCGCGTCAAGCCGGCCGCCGTGGAAGACGCCGTGCTGCTGGCGCCGCCGCCCGAGCTGGACTGGCGTTCGCTGCCCATGGTGGAGAGCATGTCGCTGAGCCTGGGCTACAAGCTCGTGCACCTGATCGACCCGGCCCAGGGCGCGCCGCTGCGCCAGCGCGTCAAGGGCATGCGCCAGAACATCAGCGAGCAGCTGGGCCTGCTGCTGCCCGAGCTGAATGTGCGCGACGACCTGTCGCTGAAGGCCAGCGAGTACGCCATCCTGCTGCGCGGCCAGGTGCTGGTGCAGGCCGAGGTGCACCCCGACCGGCTGATGGCCATCGCGTCCGGCCAGGTCTGGGGCGAGCTGGACGGCATCCCCGGCCTGGACCCCGCCTACCAGCTGCCCGTCACCTGGATAGAGCCGCAGCACAAGGCCCATGCGCTGGGCCTGGGCTACCAGGTGGTGGACGTGTCCAGCACCATCGCCACCCACCTGTCCAAGGCCGTGCGCGAGCAGTTGCCCGAGTTGCTGAACTTCGACGATGTCGCCGCGCTGCTGGAGCGACTCACCGCCCAGGCGCCCAAGCTGGCCGCCGCGCTGGACAAGGCCTACACCCATCAGCAGCTGCTGAAGGTGCTGCGCCTGCTGCTGGCCGAGAACGTGGCCATCAAGGACATCGTGCCCATCGCCACCACGCTGGTCGACAACGCCGAGTCCACCAAGGACCCCATCCTGCTGGCCGCTGAAATCCGCTGCACGCTGAAACGCCAGATCGTCGCCCAGCTGGGCGGCCCTTCGGGTCTGCTGCAGGTGTTCAACCTTGCCGGCGAGCTGGAGAACCTGCTGCTGGGCGCGCTGAACCAGGCCCGCCAGGGCGGCGCCAAGGTGCAGCTGGACAGCTACCCCGTGGACCCGCAGCTGCTGGGCCAGCTGCAGCAGCACCTGCCGGCCGCGCGCGAGCAGCTCAAGAGCCAGGGCGCCGCGCCGGTGCTGCTGGTCATGCCGCAGATCCGCCCGCTGCTGGCCCGCTATGCGCGCGTGTTCGCGCCGGGGCTGGCCGTGCTGTCCTACAACGAGATTCCCGAGCAGCGTGAGATCCGCGTGCTGGGCACCTTGGGTTAATTCACCGGAGATTGCTCATGGGCAAACACAGCCCCATCGCCACAGCGCCCCGCTACATGCAGCAGTTCAGCTGCGCGGGCTCGGCCTGCCCGGAGAACTGCTGCACCGGCTGGACCGTGGCCATCGACAAGCCCAGCTACCAGAGCTACCGGGCGGTGCGCAGCGAGCCGCTGGCCGGCCTGATGCGCGACAGCCTGGAGCGCCTGCCGGACGGCAGCAGCCACGCCTATGCGCGCATCCGCATGCGCGAGGACGGCAGTTGCCCCTTGCTGGATGAAAGCCGGCTGTGCCAGATCCACGGCCAGTTGGGCGAGCGCGCGCTGTCCACCACCTGCAGCCAGTACCCGCGCGCCTACGGGCTGGATGGCGACGACCACCAGATGTACGCCTCGCTGAGCTGCCCCGAGTCGGCGCGGCTGGCGCTGACCGATGCGGCCGCGCTGGACCCCGTCGCGCTGCAGCTGCCCTTCGCCAACCCCCAGCTGGTGCCGCTGAGCATCCGCCGCGACGATACCGCCGCCGGCGAGGCCGATCCTGTGCGCAAGCATGCGCGCCTGCTGGCCCAGGCGGTGCAGGGCCTGGTGCGCCTGCCCACGTTGACCGCGGCGCAGTCGCTGGTGCAGGCCGGCCTGATGCTGCGCCGCATCGCCCGCATCGAGGTGCGTGGCACGGACGGCGAGCAGGCGCTGGCCCAGGCCCTGGAGCACTACCTGGCCCCCGCCAACCTGGCCCAGGTGCCGGCGCTGCTGGACCGCCTCACCGTGCCGCGCGAGGCCCAGCTGAGCATGCTGTTCGACACCACGCGCCGCTACCTGGACGCCCACCGCGGCAGGCCTTCCTTCCGCGCGCTGATCCAGGACGTGCAGGACGGCCTGCAGCTGGACCAGCCGGGCGCGCCCGAGCGCCTGGAGGCCGCCGCCCGCGAGCGCTGGGCGCCGCTGGAGGCCGCGCATCCGCAGCTGCTGAAGAACTACCTGCTGAACGACCTCGCCAAGTCGCTGTTCCCGCGCCGCGGCATCGCCGAGCTGGAACGCGAGTTCATGGACCTGGCCGTGCGCTTCGCGCTGATCAAGTTCCTCGTGCTGGGCCTGGCGGCCAAGCGAGGCGCGGACTTCGGCGTGGACGACGTGGTGCGCGTGGTCTACGTGGTCGTGCGCAACATCGAGCACAACACCGCCTTCATGAAGACCGTGATGGACGACCTGGAGGCGCGCAATGCGCTGCGCCTGGATGTGCTGACCACCTTGGTGCTCTGAGAACGGAAAAGCCAGGCGCAAGGCCTGGCTTCCTGATTGCGGCCCCTCGGGGCCGCAAGGCGGTGTTTACTGCAGCAGCGACATGACCAGGCCGGACATGCTGTTGCTCTGCTTGAGCATCGACGAGGAAGCCTGCATCAGCATCTGCTTGGTCGTCATGTTGGACGTCTCGGTCGCGTAGTCCACGTCCGTGATGCGGCCCT
>DASWWC010000164.1:0-9919 GCA_036401055.1 Roseateles sp. | reverse complement strand
CGTGGCGGGCGCAGCCGGCCACGGCCGGCCCCCGCTGGGCCCGGGCCGGTGCCCACCGCGTGGCCGACCGCGCCAGCGGCCTTGCCTGGGCCACAGGCGCTGTGCAAGACGACGTGGCGCTGGCGGACACGGAACGCGTCGCCGCCCAGGCGCGCGAGCAGGCCCTGTGCGGCCATGCGGACTGGCGCCTGCCCACCCGTACCGAACTGGCCGCGTTGATCGACTACAGCGCCCCCAGCGCCGACACGCTGCCCGGCCTGGGCCCGGCCCATCGCATCTACTGGACTGCCACGCCGCGCGAGCGCGACAACCGGGCCACGGGCCACCGCTTCACCGTGACGCTGGCCTCGGGCGAGGTGCGCATCGAGCCGCCGAGCGTGAAGCGCGCGGTGCTCCTGGTGCGGGACAGCGCCTGCCAGGCACTCGGCCGGGGCTTCACTTGGTGAAGCGGCTACGCCTTGGCCTGGCCGCGCTGGCGCTGCCGGCCATCACGGCAACCCTGGTCGGCATCGACGCACGCATGGCCGAGCCCGCCGCACGCTTCCAGCGCCTGCCCGCGACGCCCTGGTTGGTGCTGGACCGCCAGCTCGGTCTCGTCTGGCAGCGCTGCCCGCGCGGCACCCAGCTCGTCGACGACGCGAAACAGCCTCAGTGCACCGGCAAGCCGGAGAGATTTCTGGCCCAGCCGGCCGAATGGGAGGCGCAGCGCCTCTCTACGCCACGCGAGACCTGGCGACTGCCCGACGTGCGCGAGCTCAGCAGCCTGATCGATGACCGCCGCTGCTGCCATGCGCTCGACCCCATCGCCTTCCCGGTGTTCGGCGTTCCCGACGACGGCGCGTGGGGCGGGCGAACCTACCCCTTCCACACCGCCACCCCCCACTCGCAGAGCGACGAACGCTGGCGCGTGGAGTCGCTGGAGGGCGAGGTGCTGCCCGCCCTTGTCCGGGCGCGCGGCCTGCTGCGTCTCGTGCGCACGGCCACGCCGCAGGAAATGGCGCGCTGAGCGCTACCTACTCAGGCGCCCCGAGGCCAGGACTGGCGGCTGGCCGACTGCGGCGTGAAGGCGCCGACCAGTGTGTCCATCAGGGCCTCCGCCTTGGCCGAGTTGTCGCTGCTGTAGTTGCAGACGTAGACGTCCAGCGTCACACCGCCCAGTTCGGGCCAGGTGTGCACCGCCACATGCGACTCCGCCAGCAGCACGACGCCGGTGACGCCGCTCTGGCCATCGTCCGGCGCAAAGCGGTGGAAGAGTTCGGCCACGCCTGTCAGGCCCGACCGGGTCACGGCATCGCGGCACAGCGCGGCCAACGCGTCTGGGCTGCGCATCGCCGTCACCCCTGGGTCGACGCCGCGCAGGTCGGCGGTGAGATGGACGCCCTTCATGCGCAGCCAGGGCTCCGGCTCAACCGCCGGTGACCGGCGGGAAAAAGGCCAGCTCGTCGCCGTCCGCCAGCGCGGCGGATTCCGCGCACATCTTCTGGTTCAGCGCCGAGCGCACCGCGCGGCCAGGGGCCAGCGCCTCGGCATGCACGCCGCCGCGCGAGCGCAGCGCCTCGCGCGCCGCCGCCACGGTGCTGCCATCGGGAAGGACCAGCGCCTCGCCCTCGCCGAGCTTCTCGCGCAACGAGGCAAAGAACTTCAGGCGCACGGAAATGGTCATGACAGCAGCTCCGCGAACGGGATGAAGCGCACCGCGTCGCCCGCCTTGAAGGCCTGGCCCGGTGGGTTGTCCAGCAGGCCATCGGCCCAGAAGGCCGAGGTCAACACGCCGCTGCTCTGGTTGCCGAACAGGGCCAGACCGCCATCGTCGTCCAGCCGCACGCGCAGGAACTCCCGGCGCTTGTCGGGCTTGGGCCAATCGAAGCCCGCGGCGATGCGGCAGGCCCGCGGTGCCAGCCGCGTGGCGCCCTGCAGCTTCAGCAGCGCGGGCCGCACGAGGAGCAGGAAGGTCACGAGGCTGGACACCGGGTTGCCCGGCAGGCCGATGAAGTGGGCGTCTCCGACACGGCCATGGGCGAACGGCTTGCCGGGCTTGATGGCGATGGCCCACAGGTCCAGCCGCCCCTCGGCCTGCACGGCCGGGCGCAGGTGGTCCTCTTCGCCGACCGACACGCCGCCGGAGGTCAGGATGACGTCGGCCCTGGAGGCCGCCTCGCGCAGCGCGGCGCGGGTCGCGTCGAGCTTGTCGGGCACGATGCCGAGGTCGACGACCTCGCAACCCAGGCCTTCGAGCAAGGCCCGCAGCGTGAAGCGGTTGGAGTTGTAGATCGCGCCGGGCGGCAGCGGCTCGCCGGGCATGACCAACTCGTCGCCGGTCGAGAACAGTGCGACACGCGGGCGGCGTGCCACCGTCAGCTGCGCGGCACCCGCCGTGGCCGCGAGGCCCAGCGAGATGGCGTCCAGCCGCGCACCGGCGGGCAGCACGACGGCGCCGGCGCGCACGTCCTCGCCGCGCAGGCGCACGTTGGCGCCGGGGCTGGGGGGCTGCGTCACGCGCACCTGGCCGTCCACCAGCTCGGTGTGCTCCTGCATGACGACGGTGTCCGCGCCGGGTGGCACCTGGGCGCCGGTGAAGATGCGAGCCGCCTCGCCGGCGGGCAGTGGCGCGGGCACGCTGCCGGCGGGGATGCGCTGCGTGACCGGCAGCGTCAGGGCAGCATCGGCAAAGTGCAGCGCGTAGCCGTCCATCGCCGAGTTGTCGGCGGGCGGCACGTCAACAGGCGAGATCAGGTCCGCCGCCAGCACGCGGCCGCGCGCGTCAGCCGTGGCCAGCGTCTCGGTGCCGCCCAGCGGCGTGATCTGCGCAAGCAGCGCCGCCAGCGCGTCGTCCAGCGGGATCAGCGGCTTGCGGGGCGCTTCAGACATGGGCGCGGATGTAGGCCTTCACCTGATCCACATCGACCGGCATCACCTTCACGCGCTTGGGCAGGTTCTCGATGCCTTCCAGCGCGGCCGGTCGCGGCGGCTCGGTGCCCAGCGCCTCCACGATGGTGGCGGCGAACTTGGCCGGCAGCGCCGTCTCCAGCACCAGCATGGTCGTGCCGGGCTCGTGCTTCTCCAGCGCCACCTTGAGGCCGTCGGCCGTGTGCGGGTCGATGACGATGCCGTGCTCGGCATGGCAGCGGCGGATGGTGGCGATGCGGTCGGCATGCGAGCTGCGGCCGGACGTGAAGCCGAAGCCGGCGATATCGGCGTGCTCGCTGGCTGCGAGCTCGAACTGCGGCGCGGTGAAATGCGCCTTGGTGCGCGCGCCATCACGGCCCAGCAGGTCGAACACGAAGCGCTCGAAGTTGCTGGCCTTGGAGATGTCCATCGACGGGCTGGACGTCTCGTGCGTGTCGGCCGTGCCGCGCGGGCGGTAGGCGCCGGTGCGGAAGAACTCGTCGAGCACGTCGTTCTCGTTCGTGGCCACCACCAGCTTGGCAATCGGCAGGCCCATCTGGCGCGCGACGTGGCCGGCGCAGACGTTGCCGAAGTTGCCCGACGGCACCGTGAAGCTGACCTTTTCGGCGTTGCTCTTCGTCGCCTGGAAATAGCCGGCGAAGTAGTAGACGACCTGGGCCAGCAGCCGCGCCCAGTTGATGCTGTTCACCGTGCCGATGCGGTGTTCGCGCTTGAAGGCCAGGTCGTTGGACACGGCCTTGACGATGTCCTGCGCGTCGTCGAACACGCCGTCGATGGCGATGTTGTGGATGTTGGCGTCCTGCAGGCTGAACATCTGCGCCTGCTGGAACGGGCTCATGCGGCCGTTGGGGCTGAGCATGAAGACCTTAACGCCCTTCTTGCCGCGCATCGCGTACTCGGCCGCGCTGCCGGTGTCGCCGGAGGTGGCGCCCAGGATGTTCAGCGTCTCGCCGCGGCGGCCCAGCTCGTACTCGAACAAGGCGCCCAGCAGCTGCATGGCCATGTCCTTGAAGGCCAGCGTCGGGCCGTTGGACAGGCCTTCCAGCGCGATGCCGTCGCCCAGCCAGGTGAGCGGCGTGATGGCTTCCGTGCCAAAGACTTCCGCCGTGTAGACGCGGTGCGTGATGGCGCGCAGGTCGTCGGCCGGGATGTCGTCGATGTACAGCGACAGGATCTCGAACGCCAGGTCCGCGTAGGCCAGGCCGCGCCAGCGCGTCAGCGTGGCGGCATCGATCTTCGGATAGGTCTTGGGCAAATACAGGCCGCCGTCCGGAGCCAGGCCCTCCAGCAGGATGTCGGAGAAGCCGCGCTCGGTCTGGTCGCCGCGGGTGGAGATGTACTTCATGATCAGGCCAGTTCTTCCTTGCGCAGCTTGACGATGGGCGCGAGAACCGTGGGCAGGCCCTGCATCTTGGCCAGCGCCTCGTTCATGCGGCCTTCGACGGTGTCGTGCGTCAGGATGATGAGGTCGGTCTGGCGCTCGCCCTCGGCGGACTCGCGCTGCAGCACGGCGTCGATGGAGATGTCGTGCTCGGCCAGGATGGTGGTGATGCGCGACAGCACGCCGGCCTGGTCGGCCACGACCAGGCGCAGGTAGAAGGCGGTGTTCACGTCGGCCATGGGCAGCACCGGCGTGTCGCTCATCGCATCGGGCTGGAAGGCCAGGTGGGGCACGCGGTGGTCGGGGTCGGCGGTGGCCAGGCGCGTCACGTCCACCAGGTCGGCCACGACGGCCGACGCGGTCGGCTCGGCACCGGCACCCTTGCCGTAGTACAGCGTCGTGCCGACGGCATCGGCCTGCACGACGACGGCGTTCATCGCGCCTTCGACATTGGCGATCAGACGGGTCGACGGGATCAGCGTCGGGTGCACGCGCAGCTCGAAGCCATTCTCACGACGGCGCGTGATGCCCAGCAGCTTGATGCGGTAGCCGAGCTGCTCGGCGTACTTGATGTCGGTGGCCTGCAGCGCGGAGATACCTTCCACGTGCGCCTTGTCGAACTGCACCGGCACGCCGAAGGCGATGGCGCTCATGATGGTCAGCTTGTGGGCGGCGTCCACGCCTTCGATGTCGAAGGTCGGGTCGCTCTCGGCATAGCCCAGGCGCTGCGCTTCCTTCAGCACGGTGGCGAAGTCCAGGCCCTTGCCGCGCATCTCCGACAGGATGAAGTTGGTCGTGCCGTTGATGATGCCGGCGATCCACTCGATGCGGTTGGCCGTCAGGCCTTCGCGCAGCGCCTTGATGATGGGAATGCCACCAGCCACCGCGGCTTCGAAGGCGACGACGACGCCTTTCTCGCGCGCAGCTTCGAAGATCTCCGTGCCGTGCAGCGCCAGCAGCGCCTTGTTGGCCGTGACGACATGTTTGCCGTTCGCGATCGCCTGCAGCACCAGCGTGCGCGCCGGTTCGATGCCGCCGATCAGCTCGACGACGATGTCGATGGCGGGGTTGTTCACCAGCTCTTGCGCATCGCCCGTGCAGGACACGCCGTCGCCGACGATGGCCTGGTAGGCCTTGGCGCGCTCGGCGTTGCGGGCGGCGACCATGGCGATCGCTATGCCTCGGCCGGCGCGGCCGCGAATCTCGGTCTGGTTGCGCTGCAGGACGTTGAAGGTGCCGGCACCGACGGTGCCGAGGCCGATCAGGCCGACTTGGATGGGCTTCATTGCAGGGCTCTCAGACTTCAGGAATTACGGCGGCGGTAGCCCGCCAGGAAACGTTCGATGCGGCCGATGGCCTCGCGCAGGTCGTCCACATTGGGCAGGAAGACGAGGCGGAAATGGTCGTGCTCCGGCCAGTTGAAGCCGGTGCCCTGGACGATCAACACCTTCTCGTCGGCCAGCAACTCGTAGGCGAACTGCTGGTCGTCGGCGATGGGGTACATCTGCGGGTCCAGGCGCGGGAACATGTACAGCGCGGCCTTGGGCTTGACGACGCTGACGCCCGGGATCTGCGTCAGCAGCTCGTAGGCCAGGTCGCGCTGGCGGCACAGGCGGCCGGTGGGGGCGACGAGGTCGTCGATGCTCTGGTAGCCGCCCAGGGCGGTCTGGATCGCCAACTGGCCTGGCGTGTTGGAGCACAAGCGCAGCGAGGCCAGCATGTTCAGGCCCTCGATGTAGTCGCGGGCGTGGCGCTTCTCGCCACTGACGACCATCCAGCCAGCGCGGTAGCCGCAGCTGCGGTAGTTCTTGGAAAGGCCGTTGAAGGTGATGAACAGCACGTCGTCGGCCAGCGACGCCATGGCCGTGTGCACGTTACCGTCGTACAGCGTCTTGTCGTAGATCTCGTCGGCGAAGATGACGAGCTGGTGACGCCGGGCAAGCTCGATGATGCCCAGCAGCAGGTCGTTCGGATACAGCGCGCCGGTCGGGTTGTTCGGGTTGCAGACCATGATGCCGCGGGTGCGATCGGTGATCTTGCTCTCGATGTCGGCCAGGTCGGGCAGCCAGCCGGCGCCTTCGTCGCAGCGGTAATGCACAGGGCGGCCGCCGGACAGGCCGACGACGGCCGTGTAGAGCGGGAAGTCCGGCGTCGGGATCAGGATCTCGTCGCCGTCGTTGACCAGCGCGTTGATGGCCATCTGGATCAGCTCGGACGCACCGTTGCCGAGGTACACGTCATCGACCGTGACGCCCTTGACGCCCTTTTGCTGCATGTAATGCACCACCGCCTTGCGCGGCGCGAACAGGCCCTTGCTATCGGTGTAGCCACCGGCGTCGCCGAGATTGCGGATCATGTCCTGCACGATCTCGTCCGGCGGCGTCAGGCCGAACACGGCCGTGTTGCCGATGTTCAGCTTGATGATCTTCTGGCCCTCTTCCTCCATCTGCCGGGCCTTGTCCAGCACCGGGCCACGGATGTCGTAGCTGACGCTGGCGAGCTTGCTGGACTTGGCAATGGGCTTCAAAAGGGGCTCCGGCGCAGCGTCTGCTGCAGTGCAAAAAGAAGGGCCTCGAAGTTTAAAGGGCCGGGCACGCGGCATGCCGTTCTGGGCGACACTCGCGCCCGGCTTTCTGCGCCCGCTTTCCATGAAGTTCCAGCTCGACGAGCCGCAAGGCGGCAACAGCATCTCCCGCCATGACACCCAGGGCGTCTGGGTCAATGGCCAGCCCCACACGGCCAGCGTGCTGGTGCCGTGGAAAGGTGACGTGGTCGCCTGGGCGCCTTCGCGCTTCGAGGAACTTCAGCCCGCGCATTTCGAAGCAATCAAGGCGCTGAATCCGGAGCTGGTCGTCTTCGGCAGCGGCGCCAGGCTGAGGTTCCCGAGCCCGGCGCTGTGGCGCGGGCTGGTCGAGGCGCGCATCGGCTTCGAAGTAATGGACATCGCCGCCGCCTGCCGCACCTACAACGTGCTGGCCAGCGAAGGCCGCAATGTGCTGGCGGCGCTGCTGATCGAGGGATGAGCTGCCGGCCGAAGAGGTGGGGCGAGGCCCTATAATCACTGGCTATTGCTTGCGGGCGCCCGCGTGACATCGCTCACGAACCGGGGACCCCGTGAGACCAACTTGCCGCACCCCCCAATGACGCCTGCGCTCAACAAACCCCTGCCGGAAATTGAGGCTCAAGCCACCGGCGGCGTGAAGTTCACCGGCAACGCCTTCCTGGGCAAGTCGGTCGTGCTGTACTTCTATCCGAAGGACAACACGCCGGGTTGTACCACCGAAGCGATGCAATTCCGGGATCGCCACAAGGACTTCGTGAAGGCCGGCGCCGTCGTGTTCGGCGTCTCGCGCGACAACATGGCCTCGCACGACAAGTTCAAGCAGGCACTGGAACTGCCGTTCGAGCTGATCGCCGACACCGAAGAAAAGCTTTGCCACATGTTCGGCGTGGTCAAGAACAAGATCATGTACGGCAAGAAGGTCAAGGGCATAGAGCGCTCGACCTTCCTGATCGCCCCGAACGGCATCCTGGTGGGTGAATGGCGCGGCATCAAGGTCGCCGGCCACGTCGACGAAGTGCTGAAGGCCGTGAAGGGCCTGAAGAAGGAAGCCGCCTGATACGCGTTGCGTCCTGACATCGCGGGCACCCGCGGGATGTGCATAATCAGCTCATGCCCCGGGTCGAATCCATGTCTCAGATCAAAAAGCCGCACTCATCTTGTGCGGCTTTTTGCTTTCTGGCGCCTGGTGAGCGTGGGGTTCACTTCCCGTCGACACGCCGTACATGCCACTGCCTAAGCCTCCTGCACAACGCGCCAGCCGCCTCGATGCCACTGCTTACTCGGCCAATCTGACCCCCAGCAAACCCCGCGCGACACCCCCGAGCGTCGCGCCCGCGCTGAGTCCGGCGACGCCGGCCGCGCCGCCCTCAGCCGAAGTGCTGCGACTCCCCACTCCCGCCTCCAGCCCAACCGGCGCCAAATCGGGTCTCCCGGTCAAGGCGGCGAGCAAAACGCCGACCAAGACGGCCGCCGCGCCCAAGCGCACGCGCAAGCCGGCCGGCGATCCCAAGCTGTTCGTCCTCGACACCAACGTGCTGATGCACGACCCGATGTCGCTGTTCCGCTTCGAGGAGCACGACGTCTACCTGCCCATGATCACGCTCGAGGAACTGGACGGGCACAAGAAGGGCATGACCGAGGTCGCCCGCAACGTGCGCCAGGTCAGCCGCGAACTGGACCAGCTCGCCGCCAGCCTGCAGAGCAGCAGCATCGCCGAGATGGCCAAGGGCCTGCCGCTGGCGGGCACCGGCCACCGCGAGGCCGAGGGCAAGCTGTTCTTCCAGACCGAGCTGATCGACACGCCGCTGCCGCAAGGTCTGCCGCAGGGCAAGGCGGACAACCAGATCCTGGGCGTCGTCCAGGCGTTGAAGGGCCGCCATCCGGGCCGAGAAGTCGTGCTGGTGTCCAAGGACATCAACATGCGCATCAAGGCCCGCGCGCTGGGCCTGCCGGCCGAGGACTACCGCAACGATAAGACGCTGGAAGACTCGGACCTGCTCTACACCGGCGTCCAGGCCCTGCCCGCGGACTTCTGGGAGCGCCACGGCAAGACCATGGAGAGCTGGCAGCAGGGCAACACCACCTTCTACCGCATCAGCGGCCCACTGGTGCCCACGCTGCTGATCAACGAACTGGTCTACCTGGAAGCGCCGGGTGCCACGCCGCTATACGCCAAGGTCACCGAGATCACCGGCAAGACCGCCGTGCTGAAGACGCTGAAGGACTACGGCAACCAGAAGCACTCGGTCTGGGGCGTGGCCGCCCGCAACCGCGAGCAGAACTTCGCGCTGAACCTGCTGATGGACCCGGAGTGCGACTTCATCACGCTGACCGGCACGGCCGGCACCGGCAAGACGCTGATGACGCTGGCCGCCGCGCTCGCGCAGGTGTTCGACGACCGCCGCTACAGCGAGATCATCGTGACCCGCGTCACCGTGCCGGTAGGCGAGGACATCGGCTTCCTGCCCGGCACCGAGGAAGAGAAGATGGGCCCCTGGATGGGCGCCCTCGACGACAACCTCGAGGTGCTGGCCAAGGGCGGCTCGTCCGCCGGCGAATGGGGCCGCGCGGCCACCAACGACCTGGTGCGCAGCAAGATCAAGATCAAGAGCCTGAACTTCATGCGCGGGCGCACGTTCCTGAACAAGTTCGTCATCATTGACGAGGCGCAGAACCTGACGCCCAAGCAGATGAAGACGCTGATCACGCGCGCCGGCCCGGGCACCAAGATCGTCTGCCTGGGCAACCTGGCACAGATCGATACGCCCTACCTGACCGAGGGCAGTTCGGGCCTGACCTTCGCGGTGGACCGCTTCAAGGGCTGGGCCCACAGCGGCCATGTGACGCTGGCGCGCGGCGAGCGCTCGCGGCTGGCGGATTTCGCCTCCGAAGTGCTGTGACGCAGCGCTGACCCCGAACAGCCCCCTCGCAGTCCGTGTCAATACTCTGACGCCAAGCTGAAGCCCTGAAGACAATGCCCTGCAACGCAAGTTGCAGGGCATTGTTCTATGGGCTACGTGCAAGGACAGAGTCGAGACCAGGGCAGCCTGTTCCCGGTGTCGCTGGAC
>DASWWC010000163.1:0-4411 GCA_036401055.1 Roseateles sp. | reverse complement strand
CCACCGCCGCGACCGCGCCGGCCGCCACGCGCGACAGCAGGATGCCCAGCAGCAGCCCCGTCATCACCTGGCCCACGCGCTGGCCGCGCTGGGCCTCGGGCGCCAGCGTGGCGGCGGCGGGCACCAGGTCTTGCGCCAGCGTGGCCGCCAGGCCGATGGCGACGCTGGCGGCGCACAGCACAGCGAAACTGGGCGCCGCCGCAGTGAAGGCCAGCGCCGCGACCAGCAGCGCCGCCTTCACCACGATGATGCGGCGGCGGTCGTAGCGGTCGCCCAGCGGCGACAGCAGCAGGATGGCCGCGCCGTAGCCCAGCTGCGTCAACGTGGGCAGCAGGCCGATGGCGGCGCTGCCCACGCCGAACTGCACGGACAGCAGGCCCAGCAGGGGCTGGACGTAGTAGAGGGACGCCACCGCCAGGCCGGTGGCCGTGGCGAGCAGCAGGGTCAGCGCGGAGCCGAGCGTGGGTTGAGGGGATGTCGATGTCATGGGACGGCAGTGTGTCGTCCATGCCCCACCCCGGGTAGGTGCAGAACACGACTGACTGCCATACGCTTGGCGCATGAGTTCATCGTCAGACCGGCTGCTGTTGATGCAGACCTTCATCCGCATCGTCGAGGCCGGCAGCCTGTCGGCCGCGGCACGCCAGCTCGGCACCACCCAGCCCACGGTGAGCCGGCGCCTGCAGGCCCTGGAGCAGCAGTTCGGCCAGCCGCTGCTGCAGCGCTCCACCCACGCGCTGCGCCTGACCCAGACCGGCGAGCGGGTGCTGGCGCGCGCCAAGGCACTGGCCGCGGACTGGGAGGACTTCGAGCAGTCGCTGCGTGCCGAGCCCGCCCGGCCCGAAGGCCTGCTGCGGGTGCAGGTGCCGCACGCGTTCGGGCAGGAACATCTGGTCGCGCCGCTGGTGCAGGCGCTGAAGGAAGCGCCCGGACTGCGCGTGGAATGGCTGCTGGACGACGCCGCGCCCAACTTCATCGAGCAGGGGCTGGACTGCGCCATCCGCGTGGGCGGGCGTGCCGAGGGCGCGGTCGTGGCCATCCCGCTGGCGCAGGTGCCGCGCGTGCTGGTGGCCGCGCCGTCACTCGTGGCCGGGCGCCGCATCGAGACGCCCGACGACCTGGCCGCGCTGAACTGGATCGCCCTCTCCACCTTCTACCGCCAGGAGCTGCAGCTGGTCCGCGACGACGGCGTGCGCGAGCGCCTGGGCATCCGCCCCGCGCTGGCCACCGACAGCCTCTACGCGGCACGCGAGGCCGCCCGGCTGGGCCTGGGCGCGGCGCTGCTGTCGGGCTGGTCGGTGCGGCAGGACATCGAGACGGGCCGGCTGGTGCGCCTGCTGCCCGGCTGGCGCGGGTCGGCGCTGCCGGTGCAGCTGCTCTACCCCAATCCGCCGGCACCCACCGCCCGCCTGCGCTACTTCATCGAGGCCATGCGGCGCAGCATGGCCGAGCCGCTGTGGCCCGATATGCTGCCGCCATGACCGACGACGACCTGCTGCGCTACTCCCGCCACCTGCTGCTCGACGAGATCGGCATCGAGGGCCAGCAGCGCCTGTTGGACGCCGGCGCGCTGATCATCGGCGCCGGGGGGCTGGGCTCGCCGGTGGCGCTGTACCTGGCGTCGGCCGGCGTGGGCCGCATCACGCTGATGGACCACGACACCGTGTCGCTGACCAACCTGCAGCGCCAGATCGCGCACGACATGGCCAGCCTGGACCGGCCCAAGGTCGAGTCCGCCGCCGCGCGCATGGCCGCGCTGAACCCCCATGTGCAGGTGCGCGCACTGGCCGTCAAGGCCGATGCCGCGCTGCTGGACGAGGAAGTGCCGCGCGCCGATGTGGTCATCGACTGCAGCGACAACTTCGCGACCCGCCACCTCGTCAATGCCGCCTGCGTGCGGCACGGCCGGCCGCTCGTCTCCGGCGCGGCCATCGGTTTCGACGGCCAGATCAGCGTCTACGACAGCCGCTCGCGAGCGCAGCCCTGCTACGCCTGCCTGTTCCCGCCCGAGTCCGGCTTCGAGGACGTGGCCTGCGCGACCATGGGCGTGTTTGCGCCGCTGGTGGGCATCGTCGGCAGCATGCAGGCGGCCGAGGCGCTGAAGCTGCTGGCCGGCATCGGCGAGCCGCTGGCCGGGCGGCTGCTGATGCTGGACGGCCGGCGCATGCAGTGGAGCGAGATCGGCATGCAGCGCGACCCATGCTGCTCGGTCTGCGGTGCATGAAATCCCGCGATCGCTGCGGACAGACACACAAAATCCAGCGCTGAGCTGGCCACAATGCCCCTGAACATGAATCCCTCCGACGTCCCGACACGCAACTTCCCGACCGCCGAGGAAGAGGTCTGCACACTGCAGCCCCACCCCGAGTACGACGGGCCGGGCATGGCCTACAACCTCGCGTTCAAGGACGACAGCTTCCTGCTGCGTCAGGAGATGCGCGGCGTGCGCATGCAGCTGGAGCTGATGAAGCCCGAGCTGATGCAAAACGAGCAGGGCGTCCAATCCACCATCGTCATCTTCGGCAGCGCGCGCATCCTGGCGCCCGACGCCGCGCTCGCCCTGGTCGCGAGCGCCGAGGCCAGCGGCGACGAAGCGCAGTTGCGCGTCGCGCGCAGCAAGCTGGCCATGAGCCGCTACTACGAAGAGGCACGCCGCTTCGCACGCATCGCGACGACCGCCTGCGCCGAGCGCGGCCGGCGTGTCGTCGTCGCCACCGGGGGCGGCCCCGGCATCATGGAAGCCGGCAACCGCGGCGCCTACGAGGTGGGCGGCAAGAGCGTGGGGCTGAACATCGTGCTGCCGCACGAGCAGTACCCCAACCCCTACATCACGCCGGAGCTGTGCTTCCGCTTCCACTACTTCGGCCTGCGCAAGATGCACTTCCTGATGCGCGCCATCGCGCTGGTGTGCTTCCCGGGCGGCTTCGGCACGCTGGACGAACTGTTCGAGACGCTGACGCTGATCCAGACCGGCAAGAGCCGGCCGCGCCCCATCCTGCTGTTCGGGCGCGATTTCTGGACCCGGCTCCTCAACATCGACCTGCTGCTCGAGACCGGCATGATCAGCCCCGGCGACGAAAAGCTCTTCCACTACGTCGAGACGGCCGAGGAGGCCTGGGAAGTGCTGCAGGCCCAACCTGAACTCGCCGCCACTGCCAACCCATGACCCAACTCAGAAACGTCTCCCTCATCGGCGCGCCCACCGACATCGGCGCCGGCGCCCGCGGTGCCAGCATGGGCCCCGAGGCCATCCGCGTGGCCGGCCTGGCCGAGGCGCTGCGCGCGCGTGGCGTGGACGTGCTGGACCGCGGCAACCTGATGGGCCCGTCCAACCCCTGGCAGCCGCCGGTGAACGGCTACCGCCACCTGGACGAGGTGGTGGCCTGGAACCAGGCCGTGCACGACGCCGTCTACGCCGAGCTGAAGACCGGCCGCATGCCCATGCTGCTGGGCGGCGACCACTGCCTGGGCCTGGGCTCCATCGCCGCCGTGGCCCACCACTGCCGCGACACGGGCAAGAAGCTGCGCGTGCTGTGGCTGGACGCGCATGCCGACTTCAACACCAGCACGCTGACCCCCAGCGGCAACATCCACGGCATGCCGGTGGCCTGCCTGTGCGGCTTCGGCCCCAAGGAGCTGATCGAGATCGGCGGCCGGGTGCCGGCCATCTCGCCCAAGTGGGTGCGCCAGATCGGCATCCGCAGCGTGGACGAGGGCGAGCGCGCCTTCGTGCACGAGCAGGACCTGGAAGTGTTCGACATGCGCTTCATCGACGAGATGGGCATGCGCCACACCATGGAGCTGGCGCTGGCGACGCTGGACGACAACACCCACCTGCACGTCAGCTTCGATGTGGACTTCCTCGACCCCGTGATGGCGCCCGGCGTGGGCACCACGGTCGGCGGCGGCCCCACCTACCGCGAGGCCCACCTGTGCATGGAGATGATCCACGACACCGGCCGCATGGCCTCGCTGGACATCATGGAGCTGAACCCGGCGCTGGACGTGCGCAACCAGACGGCGCTGGTGGCGGTGGACCTGATCGAGTCGCTGTTTGGCAAAAGCACCTTGATGAGAAAGTAAGTTTGCCCGGCTGCGCCGACGGCAAGAGCACGCTGATGCGGAAGTGAGCTTGCCCTGCTGCGCAGCCTGGCGATGCTGGGCTCACAGTTCGGCAAGCTGAGCCTACTGGTGGGCGGCTGTGCAGCGGTTGCTGACTCTCGCGACCGGCGTGCGTAGGACGGCAATGTGCCCGAAGCGGACGTCGACACGTAAGCTTCCCCCAGAAGTAGACAGTCCATAACTGGAGAATGTGGCCCGCCGAGAAGGAAGAGGCCCAGATGAGGAAGAGCAAGTTCAGCGAGAGCCAGATCGTGGCGATCCTGAAGGAAGGCGAGGCCGGGTTGCCGGT
>DASWWC010000162.1:0-5195 GCA_036401055.1 Roseateles sp. | reverse complement strand
GCCTTGCTCCCCCGCGACATCACGCCCGAAACGGTACTGGAAGCGCTGGAGAAGCGCGTCGGCCCCGCCAATGGCGCCACCGTGCGGGAGCTGGCCAGCGAAGTGCTGGGCCGCCCGTCCAAGCCCAGCGACGAGCGCCTGCTGCGCCAGGTGGTGGTGCAACTGCGCCGCGCCGGGCACCCGGTCTGCTCCACGCCCGACGAGGGCTACCACAAGGCCGCAAACGCGGCCGACCTGCAGCGCACCTGCGTCCACCTGATCAACAGGCTGGAGACCACCTCCCTGCAAGTGGCCGCGATGTTGCGCATTTCCGCACCCCAGCTGTACGGCCAGTTCGGCCTGCCGATGCCGGCCGCCAAACCCGAGGAATCCCACGATGACTGCCACGACTGATAACCCGCGCGCCCAGCAGAACGACCACCTCGCCTCGGCGATGGCCAATGCCCGCGAAGCGATCCAGACCCTGAGCGACCGCGGCTTCTGCGTGTACGCCGTGGTCGCCAATGGCCGCCGCCCGGTCCTGATGGTGGACCGCATCCCCGACGAGCTGGTGTCGGTGGTCAAGCGCCGCAACCCGAACGGCCGCGGCGGCTACACCGTCGTCCGCGCCACCGAGTGGGCCGGGTGCCAGCTGGAATCCATGCATGACGAAATGCCGGAAACCGCGCGCGTGCGGCTGTGCGGGCGCCCGGTGCTGGAGGTGGCCCGTGGCTGAGACCTGCCCCCTGTCGCGCCCGGGCGAAGCGCGCCTGCGCATCGCATTCGACTACATCAAGAGCTGGACCGTCGCCGGCCTGCTGGTGCGCCTGCAGGAGAAGGACATCGGCGCACCGTCCAAGAACGCCGCCTACATCCTCGTCAGCCGCGGGCTGAGCGTGGGCCTGCTGGAGCGCGCCGGCAAGGACGAGCACCTGGTGGTGCTGAACAAGGCGTGGGAGCACCCGTGCGGCCTGGGGCCGATCAAGCCCAGCACCAAGCCCGTGCCGCCGCCCGCGCCGAAGCCGGAACCGCGCGTGCGCGCGAACGACTTCACGCTGCTCGGCAAGATGCCGGCGATGCGCGGCGGCCCGCTGATGCCGTCGTTGGGCCACCGCGCGCATGAAGGCGTGGATGCCGACGGCGAGCTGTTGCCGTGCATCGGCGGCCGCATCGTGGACGCACTGCACAGCCAGTTCCAGGCCGTGTTCGCGGGCGCGGATCAATGACCAGGCCTTCCGCCTCCGTGCAGCTCTACAACCAGCGCTACGAGGCGAAGCGCAAGGCCAGCTACGTGCGCGGCCCGCGCATCACCCGCGAAGCCGCGGAGCAGCTGCGCGAGCTGTCGCACGCGCTCCGCCTTCACCCATGCGACGTGGTGAGCATGTTGATTCTCGCCACCCACGCCGACCGCCAGCTGGCCGCGCGCCTGGAGTTCCAGAAGCGCGAGCGCCTGAGCGACGCGGAAATGGCCGCGTTCGCCGGCGTCGTTTTCCCGGTTCCCGAGTTCCCTTCCATCGTGCCGGCGGCAACCGCGTGCGACACCACCAGGAGTTGACCATGCAACAGACCATCCCCGACGGCTACCGCGTTGACGCGCGCGGCCGCCTGATCCCCGAGGCGCAGATCAAGCCCATCGACCTGGCGCGCGACCAGCTGGTGCGCGACATCGTTCTCGGCGCCAGCAAGCTGGCCACCGAGCTGCAAGCCTTCAAGCGCGGCGCGTTCGACGACATCGAAGCCCTGGTGGAACTGAGCGCCGACCAGTACGGCGTGAAGCTGGGCGGCAAGAAGGGCAACGTCCAGCTGGTCAGCTTCGACGGGCGCTACAAGGTCCTGCGCGCGGTGGCCGACCGCATCACCTTCGACGAACGCCTGCAGGCGGCCAAGGTGCTGATCGACGAATGCCTCAACGACTGGACGGACAAGGGGCCGGGCGAGTTGCGCGTGATCGTGCAGGACGCCTTCGACGTGGACAAGGCCGGCAACATCAACGTCGGCAAGATCCTCAGCCTGCGCCGCCACAAGATCGACGACGAGCGCTGGAAGCGGGCGATGGACGCGATCGGCGACGCCATCCAGGTGATCGGCACCACGCCCTACATCCGCGTCTACGAACGCATCGGCGACAGCGACAAGTATCGCCTGCTGTCCCTTGACCTGGCGGGGGCGTGATGAGCAAGAAGCGCTACGTCATCGACCACAGCGAGATTTTCGACATCCAGGTTGCGCTCGAAGTGGATCACGACCTTCTGACGCCAGAACTGGCATCGGAGATCAACGGCTTCTTCATTGACGCTGACGACCGCCTCGAGGATGCGGACGAGGATCCCGTGCTGGCTGTAATCAAGCTGGCTGCCAGCATCTTCTTGAGCTATGTGCTGGACGTGAATCAATCCCTCAATACCGAGGGCATGCAGCATGCCTTCGACACGCAGTATGAAGGCTGGCCCGACGCTGGAAAGCATGGGATCAAGCTGATCGACTGGGAAGGTCGTCCTGACCTCGATTCCGCCTTGCTCATCATCGAGGAGGTGGCGTGATGCCCAAGACCTATCCGGCCAAGCCCCGCGCCGGCACGCGCAAGCAAGCGCTGCCGGGCACGCTGGACGTCGTGGTGCACCGCGACGGCAACGGCTTCCACGCCACCGCGCGCCGCAAGTGCGCGAACGGCCATTCCGGCTCCTGGGCCACCCGCAGGCTGGCCGAGCTGCTGGGCTACACGAAGCACGCGGATGTGCTCTACGTGGGCAAGGACGTGGCCGCCGGCACCTTCAACTTCAAGATCGTGGAGCCCCGCCCATGATGATGTCCGAGCTGTACGGCAAGCCGCCTGGCGTCAGCGACGACCAGGCCCGCCGCACCATCGAGTTCTGCTGCCCGGTCACCGTCGACGGCGCCGGCATCGAGTGGTTCAACGTCGAGGAGGTCGCCCGGCTCAACGTGGTCGCGGTGACCGACGCGCTGCGCTGGCTGATCGACCGCGGCGACGACACCGAAGGCTTCGCCGCGATCCGCGGCGCGGGCCGCCCGCACCTGATCCGGTTCGAGGTGCGGGCATGACTACGACTTCCGCCCAGATGCTCAGCCTGCGTGTGGACAAGCCGCGAGAGGCAGCCGAGCAGGTTGGTAAGGCAATCGGACAGATGGTCGGTGGCTACCTGGATATGGCCGACAAGCGCGACGACGACAAGGCCGCCGGGGTCTTCATTGCTTGCCTGATGGGCAACGTGGCAGGCCAACTTGCCTGTTGGATCGGGGCTGATGAGGCCTCGAAGCTGCTCGCCTTCGTGTCCACGCAGGTGAGTCAACTCGCCACGGAAATGGACGGCGCCGAACCAAGGACGCACTGACCATGTTCTTCCGCGCCCTCACCATGTTCCGCTTTCCCACCTCGCTGGATCTCAGCGCGCTGGACGACGGCCTGCAGGCGTGCGCGTTCAAGCCGGTGGGGCCGCTGGAACTGAGTAGCCGCGGATTCTCGCCGCCGCTCGGCAAGCACGCGCCCGGGCTTTCGCACCGCTGCGGCGACGCGCTCTGGCTGACCCTGGGCGGTGAGGACCGGCTCCTGCCCGCCGCGGTGGTGGACAAGGCCCTGCAAGAACGCCTGGATCAGATGGGCGCGCGCGAGGGCCGCGTTCCCGGCGGCCGCGCGCGCAAGCGCCTGAAGGAAGAGATCGTCACGGAGCTGCTGCCGCGCTCGCACGCCAAGCCCTGGCGCCTGGACGCGCTGCTGGACCTGCGCCGCGGCGTCATCGCCGTGGACACCACCAGCCACCGCGCCGCCGAAGGCTTCGTGTCCGAGCTGCGCCAGGCGTTGGGCAGCTTCCCGGCGCTGCCGCTCCATGCCGAGATCTCGCCCCGCGCCATTCTCACCGGCTGGCTGGCCGGCGACCCGCTGCCCAATGGATTCGAGCTGGGCGAAGACTGCGAGCTGCAGGACGCCGCCGACGGTGGCAGCAAGGTGCGCTGCTATCGCGTGGTGCTGCGCGGCGACGAGATCGAGAGCCACCTGGGCATCGGCCGCCAGTGCGCGCGCCTGGCGCTGGTGCGGGTCGATCACGTTGCCTTCGAGCTGGACGAAAGCCTCGTGGTGCGCAAGTTCAAGCTGCTGGACGGCGCCGTCGAGGCGCTGGAGTCCACCGAGCGCGACGACATCGTGGCCGAGCTGGATGCCCGCTTCGCCCTGATGGCCGGCGAGTTCGGGCGACTGTTCGACATGCTGGAAGCCTGCTTCCGGCTGGGCAAGGCGGGGTGACGATGGCGGTCAAGGCCTCCCTGCGCAGCGCGGCCGAGCTGGCGGCCGACAAGCCGCACGGCGTCCGCCTGCGCTACATGGCCGGGTGCCGCTGCGTCGCGTGCCGCAAGGCCAACTCGGCCTACGAAAACGAGCGCCAGAAGGCGCGCCGGGCCGGCGACTGGAACGGCATCGTGGACGCTGCAGAGGCCCGCGCCCACATGCTCAAGCTGCGCCGCCAGGGCGTGGGCCGGCGCACCGTCCAAGCGTGCACGGACATCGCGGACACCGTCCTGCAGGAAATCGTGAGCGGGAAGAAGCAGCGCATCCGCGCGCGCACCGCACGCCTGATCCTGCAGGTCACCAGGGCCCAAGCCGCCGACCATGCGCTGGTCCGGGCGGGCCGCTCCAAGCGCCTGATCGCGCTGCTGCTGGAAGAGGAATACACCGAGGCGTTCCTGGCCGAGCGGCTTGGCTATGCCAACGGCCACCTCCAATTCACCGCCAGAATGATCACGGTGCGCAATGCCGCCCGGATCGAGCGGCTCTACAAGGAGCTGACCACGTGACCCGCCGCACCGACTACGCCGATAAGGCTCGCCGCCGCGTCCTGGGCGCGATCCACGCGCTGGCCAAGGAGTGCCTGATGGAGGACGACGCCTACCGTTGCCTGGTGGCCCGCGTCAGCGCCCAACACGGCCCGGAGCAGCGCAGCGCCGGCAAGTGCACGCCGAAGCAGCTGGATGCGATCGCCAACGAGCTGCGCCGGATCGCCGGCAAGCCCGCGCAGGCGGCCGGCAGGCGCCGCACGTGGTCCGGCAAGCCGAAGGGCGACCTGACCGCGCAGATGGGCAAGGTCGAGGCGCTGCTGGCCGACGCCGGCCGCGAGTGGGCCTACGCGCATTCCGTGGCAAAGCGGGTGTGCAAGGTCGAGCGCGTCGAGTGGTGCAACCCCGACCAGCTGGCCAAGGTCATCGCCGCC
>DASWWC010000161.1:0-13470 GCA_036401055.1 Roseateles sp. | reverse complement strand
GTCCAGCGACACCGGGAACAGGCTGCCCTGGTCTCGACTCTGTCCTTGCACGTAGCCCATAGAACAATGCCCTGCAACTTGCGTTGCAGGGCATTGTCTTCAGGGCTTCAGCTTGGCGTCAGAGTATTGACACGGACTGCTGAGGCTCCCTTGCGACTGCTGCGGCACCGGGCCGCGGGTTCAGAACCGGTAGCCGATGCTGAACTTCACGCAGACCGGGTCCAGCGTGGTCTCGATGGTCTGGCCAGTGGACAGGCTGCCGGTGGTCTTCAGGAAGCTCTTGGTGAGCGACAGGCTGGTGGACCATTCCCGCGTCACGTTGTAGGCCGCGCCGACTTCCAGCGTGGGGCCCAGCCGGCTCTTCATGGACAGCGTGGTGGGGTTGCTGGGCGTGCCACCGGTGATGCCGGACAGCACGGCCGTGGCCTTGGGCTTGAAGAAGTGGCCATAGGTCAGGCCGGCTCCCACGAAGGGGCGCAGGCTGTTGCTGGCATCGCCGAAGCGGTATTGCGCCAGCAGGGTGATGGGCAGGGCCTTGACGCTGCCCAGCTTGCCGACACCCTCGATCGCGCCGGCGCCGACGACGTCATGCTTGAACGGCCCGCCGATGGGCAGGTCGATGCTGATGTTGTCGGTCCAGTAGTAGGTGATGCCGCCGACGAAGGCGCTGGCCTTCTTCACGTCGACCTTGGTCCCGGCCAGGCTGGGCGCGGTCAGGTCGCCGCTTTCGACCTGGGGCTGGATCTGCACGCCGCCACCGTAGACGACGAAACTGCCGGCCGACTGCGCGAGGGCGCTGCCGGCCGTGAACAGAGCGGACATGGCACCGAGGAGGATCTTGGTTTTCATGGTGGGTCTCCGAGTGGGTGCCGCGGTTTAGAGCCAGCCCTTGATGGACAGGGACTTGGCGATGAGCTGCTGGGTCAGCTGGTGGCCGTACAGCGTGGGGTGGAAGCTGTCGGCGAACGCATAGCTCTTCCACCAGTCGGCGCCACCGGTCGCGCCGGCGGGCGGTGCGGCGGACAGCGCCGTGGCCGTGCAGGTCGGGAAGTTGTAGGTGGGCAGGCCGTCACTGCCCAAGCCGGAGACCGGGCAGGCCGGCGTCTTCACGTTGGTCAGCGAGAACTGGGCCGGGGTGGCAACCTGGTCCTGGAAGGCCTTGTAGAAGTCCACCAGCACGACGCGTTCGTCGCCGGCGAACTTGGAGGCCAGTTGCGCGTTGTAAGCGGCCATCCAGCTCTGGAACAAGGCCTGCGACTGGGCGCGCGCCGTGGCGCCGGCGGTGCCACCGCCGCTGGCCGCGGCGATGCTGTCCAGCACCATCTGGAAACGCGGCGTGAAGGTGATGTCGGGGATGTTCAGCACCACCACGTGCGTCGCGCCCTTGTCCAGCACGCTGGTCTTGATGGACGCGTAGAACTTGTCGGCCAGCGCGGTCATGTAGGTGCCGCCGATCTGGGCCGTGGTGGTGGCACCACCGGCCAATGCGGTCTGGATCTGGGTGGTGGTCAGCAGCGTGCCCAGCAGGCCACGATAGGTCGCAGCCGCGTCGCGCGGAATGCTCAGGTAGGCGCCCACCAAGTCGGCCGCGTCATTGCCACCGCCGTCGATGAGTACCAGGTCGCTGGCGGTGTAGCCGCCGGCAGCCGCATAGGCGGCCATCTGCGTGCCGATGGTGATGGGGTTGGCCGCGCCGCCCGCACCGGTATAGGTAATGCGACCGCCGCCGATGGAGAAATTGGTGCAGCCGCTCTTGGCGGTGTTGGGCACGAAGGTCGTGCCGGTGAAGCTGAAGTAGTTGCACAGCGTCTGGCCGTAGCCGGCGGCGATGCGCTCGGCATAGATCAGGTTGTCGGCACTCTGGATGGTGAACTTGTAGCCGAAGGTGCCGCTGTCCTGCAGGCTGTCGCCGAAGACCTTGACCGAGGAGATGGCGACCTTGGGCGTGGTGTCAGCGCTGGCACCGCCACCGCCGCAGCCGGCCAGCAGCAGTCCGCCCAACAACGCCACCGAGGCGGCAGCGATCCGGGTGTGGGAGGGTTTCATCGTTGTCTCCTTGGCGACACCGGCGAAGCGGTGCTTTCACAAATACGAGGGAGGGCAACTCTAGCCGCTGGGTCAGCGGGCGCCGTTGCGTTTTGCCACGCAGAACTGGTAAAGAAGGTCTAGAGCAAGTCTGTGGATGACTCTGGAACAAGCTTGCAGATATCCACAGGCCGAGCCCGTTTTCCGAAGTTGTTCCCAAACGCGAACATCTCGGTCCCGGGTCTGGCGCACAGGCTTGTGCCGCACTCAAATGCTTGACACAACTGGACTTTCTTCGCTTGTCCACAGCGCGAGGCGCCCTCTACCACCACCACCACTTTGAAATTTCAATACCGTATTGAATACATTGGACACTGCCACCATGGACATTTCAGCCCTGCAGCAGCGTCTGCGCCACTTCGCTGCCGAGCGTGACTGGCAGCCCTACCAGACGCCCAAGAATCTCGCGATGGCGATGACGGTGGAAGCCGCGGAGCTGCTGGAGATCTTCCAGTGGCTGACGCCGGAGCAATCGCTGCAGCTCGATGATGACCAGCGCCGCCATCTGGGCGAGGAGCTGTCGGACGTGCTGCTGTACCTGCTGCAGATCGCCGACCATGGCGGCGTGGACCTGGAAGCCGCGGTGGAACGCAAGCTGGCGATGAACGCCCTGAAGTACCCGCCCCTGCATCCACCGCAGAGGTCTTGAGGGATGGGCATGCAGACCATCGCCGTCGTCGACTTCGAGACGACCGGGTTGGGCCCGGCCACGGGTGGCCGCGCCACCGAGATCGCCGCCGTGCTGGTGCGTGGCGGCGAGATCGTGGACCGCTGGGCCAGCCTGATGAACAGCGGCGCCTGGGTGCCGGCGCAGATCCAGGCCTTGACCGGCATCAGCAACGAGATGCTGGCCGGCGCACCCGATTCGGCCAGCGTCATGCGCGAGCTGGCACGGTTCACGGCCGGCTGCCCGCTGGTGGCGCACAACGCGAGCTTCGACCGCGGCTTCTGGCAGGCCGAGATGCAGCGCGCCGGCATCGCGCCGGACCCGGCGCACGAGTTCGCCTGCACGGTGCTGCTGTCGCGGCGCCTGTGGCCGGAGTCCAAGGGGCACGGCCTGGGCGAGATGGTGCGGTTTCATGGCCTGGCCTTTTCTGGACGCGCCCACCGCGCGATGGCCGACGCGCTGGTCACCGCCGAGTTGTTACTGAAAGTCAGGAGCGAGGTCGCGAATCGCTTTGCGCTCGATCTGGGCGGCATGGACGTCGACCACGCGCTGCTCTCGACGCTGCAGCGCACGCCGTTGCGCTGGTTGCGGCGTGGTCTCGTGGAACATGTGAAGGCCGCACGGCTCGATCGCGCGCTGGCTTGAGCGGATAAAAAAACTCTGTCAAGAGCGGCTTGCACGCGCAAGGGCAATCAAAATCTCGCCCTTTCGTTCCCGCGTTTCGCTCAAGAAGAATTCCATGTCCGTGATCCAGGTTCGCCCCGCCACCCTGCGCGATGCCAAAGCCATCGCCGAGATCCACGTCGCCAGCAGCCAGGATGCCTACAAGGACCTGCTGCCGCCCGCCGCGCTGGATGCGATGTCGGTGCAGAAGCGCCAGGCCTTCTGGCGCGAGGCCATCGACCTGTGCGAGCCGCAGGTCATCGTGGCCCATCTGGACAACAAAATCATGGGCTTCGCCGGCTTCGACCGCTCGCGCGACAAGGGCACGCCGGCCACCACCGGCGAGGTCTGGGCGCTGTTCGCCAGCCCCGAGCACTTGGATAAGGGCGTGGGCCTGGCGCTGTGGGATGCCACGCGCGACGGTCTGCAGGAAGAAGGCTGCACCAAGGCCACGCTGTGGTGCTACCTGCGCAACGAGCGCGCGCTGCGCTTCTTCGAACTGGCCGGTTTCAAGCGCGAGCTGGGCAGCGCCCGCACGACCGAGGTGGGTGGCGCCCGCGTCGAAGAGATCCGCCTGTTCCGCTCGCTGGTCTGAGTTCACCAGCCGCGCATGAAAAAAGCGCCCCACGGGGCGCTTTGTCTTTGAGGCTTTGCGATCAGCCGCGACGGCGGCGGGCCACGAAGCTCACAGCCAGCAGGCCGCTCAGCATCAGCGCATAGGTCTGCGGTTCCGGCACGGCGCTGACGTTGAAGGCCGCGGTGTTGGGCACCATGCCGGCGTAGCTGCCGTTGTCGGGGTTGGTGGTCCAGTTGGCGATGTTGCCGACCAAGGGCTTGTAGGCCGAGAAGTCAGCCGCGCCGGCACGGATGCCGGTGTATTCCTCGTACTCGGCGCCGCCGCCCAGTGCGATCGCGCCGTTGCCGATGGACAGGCCCGTGTTGGTCAGCACGCCCGCGTCGGCGCCGCCGAAGGCCGTGGTCGTGATCGCGGCCAGGAAGGTGGGCGTGCCGGTGGCCGAGCTGGCGGTGTAGGCGTAGACGGAGTCTTCGCTGGCGCTCAGGCCGTAGTTGTTGCTGCCCGAGACCGACGCGCGGCTCAGCGTGCCCAGCGTGGAGGACAGCGTGGTGGCGTTGTCGATGTTCTGGAAGCGGATCACCGAGCCGGCCGCGATGGTCGAAGCGCCGCTGACCCAGCGGTGGTAGCTCTCGCCGGTGTTGAAGGCCGAGCCGTTCCACTCGTTGTCGGTGAAGTAGATGGTGGTGTTGGCGACGATGTCGACGAAGGTCACCAACGCCCAGCCGTCTTCGTCGGCGTTGAGGGCGGTGAAGGCGACGTCGCCGGCCGTGATGGCGGCCACGGCGCTGTGCGAGACGAGGGCCGCGGCAGCGGCGGCGATCAGGGCGAGGGACTTGTTCATGGAGGGGCTCCGGTTGAGACCGGCGCACTGTCCGGCGCGGTGATGAAGCCGCCGTGACAGGCCAGGCTCGCCGGCCCCCGTGCCCAAGGGGGTGTCAGGCCGCGTAGCCGCCGGTGTCCAGCGCCCAGCCGTCGGTGGCGTCGTCGTGGCGCTGCACATGCACGGGGCTGAGCTTCTTGGCCGCGGCGCGCTCCACCAGCGCCTCGGCCTGCTCGGGCGTCAGCTGCAGCGCGAAACGGGTCCACCGCTTCATGACCAGGGGCAGCGCCCAGGCGTCTTCCAGCGCCCAGCGGATCTCGTGTGGTTGCTGCAGCTCGGCCGCGGCCAGCACGCGGGGCGCCAGCGCCAGCAGGAAGCGGTTGAAGTCGCTGCGCAGCGTGTCGGTGGGCAGCAGCGCCTCCAGCCGCGCCAGGCGGGCGCTCCAGCCCGGGGTGGCCAGTTGGCGCGTCACCAGCGCCTGCAGCGCCTGGATGGGGTTGAACAGGCGCAGCCGGTTGGGCGGCAGCACGCGCAGCGGCATGCGTGCGGCCTCCTCGTGGCTCAGCGGCATGACGAAGCTGGCCAGCACGGCCAGACGCATCCATTCGGCCTCGGCCAGGCCGCCGATGCGGGTGATGGGGCCGGCGGCGCAGCTGTCGGCCAGCTCGCGCAGTTGCTGCAGGCCGCGGCTGCCCTTGGCCAGGTTGGCGCGTCGGCTCATGACGGCCAGGTTGCCGGCCGCATAGCCGGCGTCGTCGCGGACGCGGTCGATGCTGCGGTTGTCGTCGCCCAGCAGCTCGCGGGTGGCCGGGCAGTGGCTCACGTCGAGCTGGCCCAGGTGGTGGGGCGTGACCAGCATGTCCTCGAAATGGCGGCCGCGGGCCCAGGCATGGGTGCGCAGCGCCAGCCATTGCTCGACCTGTGCGGTGGCCGGCGCACGCACGGCCCGGCCGCGGGCCGCCATCCAGCCGCGCTGCAGCGGCGACTGCGTGTACAGGTGGGCGATGGGCGGCGTGATGCCGTGCAGCGCGTAGTCGCGGCCCAGGGCCAGGCCCACGCGTTCGTGGGCGCTGACGACGGCGGGCGTGTCGTCCATGTCCAGGTCGTACTGGACGAGGGCGGGCTGGGCGGTGAGCTGGGCGTTGAAGACGGCTTGCATGTCGGACTCCTGGTCGTTGGGCTCGCCGATGAAGTTCGCGGGCCTTGCAAGCAGTCTGTGAGCCAGGTGGCTCATGAGATGATCCACCGTGAAAACACTGTAAATATTTTCAGGAACGCGATGGACCGCACCGAACGCTTCTACAAGATCGAGGCGCTGATCCGCAGCCGCGGCTGCATCAGCTTTGCGGACCTGCTGGAAGCGTTGGAGGTTTCGCCCGCGACGCTGAAACGCGACCTGGCCTATCTGCGCGAACGCCTGGACGCGCCCATCGAATACGACGCCGGCGAGAACGGCTACCGCTTCGGCCAGCAGTGGCGCGGTGGCAAGCACGAGTTGCCGGGCGTGTGGTTCAACGAGGCGGAACTGCACGCGCTGCTGACCATGCAGCAGATGCTGGCCGGGCTGGACGAGCAGGGTGTCGTGGGCCGGCACCTGCAGCCCATGTTCGACAAGATCACCGGCATGCTGGGCGTGGATGCCGCCGAGGCCGACGAGCTGCGCCGGCGCGTGCGCCTCATCGGCACGGCCCGGCGGCGCATGGCCAGCGAGGCCTTCGAAACGGTGGGCAGTGCGGTCGTGAAGCGCCGCCGCCTGGCCATCCGCTACCGCAAGAAGAAGAGCGGCGACAGCAGCGAGCGCGAGGTGTCGCCGCAGCGCCTGGTGCACCACCGCCATGCCTGGTATCTGGACGCCTGGTGCCATGCCAGCGACGGCTACCGCCGCTTCGCGCTGGACGGCATCGAGGCCGCCATGCTGCTGGAGGCCGAGGCCAAGGCCGTGCCGCTGGACGAGTTGGAGGCCCAGTTGGACCAGGGCTACGGCATTTTCGCCGGCGGCACGCCGCGCGAGGCCGAGCTGGTGTTCAGCGCCGAGACGGCCGCCTGGGTGTCACGCGAGGAATGGCACCCCGCGCAGCGCAGCGAATTCCTGCTCGACGGCCGCTGGCGTCTTCGCCTGCCCTATGTGGACGACACCGAGCTGCTGATGGACCTGCTGCGTCACGCCGGCCAGGTCGAGGTGGTGGCGCCGGCTGCCCTGCGCGAGGCCTTTGCAGCCCGGCTGCGCCAAGCCGTTGCGGCCCTGTAGGACAAGTTCGCTTCGTTTGAGGGATGTCATGCCCTGCCCGGGGCAAAGGGGTTAGGCTGTACCCGTGTCTGATCTTTCATGAGGAGCCCGCGATGAGCGATACCACCCTGGCGAAGGAAAAACTGGCCGCGGATTTCCGCGCGGTGATGGACGACATCGACGCGCTGATGACCGCCACGGGCAACCAGGCAGAAGGCGAGGTCAAGGCGCTGCGGGCCCGCATCCGCGATCGCCTGGACGGCGCCAAGGAACGGCTGCTGGACGCTCAGCACGAGGCCGTCGAGCGTGCCAAGGCCGCGGCGACCGCGACCGACAACTACGTACACGAGAAGCCCTGGCAGGCCATCGGCGTGGCGGCAGCCGTTGCCCTGGCCGTCGGCGTGCTGATCGGCCGTCGTTGAGCGACAGCCCTGAGCCGGTCTCCGCGCCGCTGCGGCGGCTCGGCGTCTCGCTGCTGACGCTGACGCGCATCCGGCTCGAACTGCTGGCCATCGAGGCCCAGGAAGAGAAGGAGCGCATCGCCAGCCTGCTGGTCTGGGCCGTCGTGGCGGCCCTGCTGGCGGGCTTCGGCCTGCTGATGGGCGTGCTGTGGGTGACCGTGGCGCTGTGGGACAGCTACCGTCTGCTGGCGGTGGGCGTGGCCACGCTGCTGCTGGTGGGCGCCGCGGTCTTCGCCGTAATGAAGGTCAGGGGCCTGCTGTCCCAGCCCTCGACGCTGTTCTCGGCCAGCATCAGCGAGCTGCGCGAGGACGCCAACGCGCTGAAGCGCCCGCCCGGCCCATGATTCCCAAGCTGCCCGCCGATCCGGCCGCACGCGCGCAGCGCAAGGCCAACCTGCTGCTTGCCTCCGAGCTCATGCGAGGTCAGGCCGTGGCGGCGTTTGACAGCGTTGGCGAACGCGCCGATGGCTGGGCGAACCGGCTGCTGTGGATCAAAGGCCTGTTCTCCCAACCCGCCGTGCTGGCCGTCGCCAGCGGCGGTGCGGCCTTCTTCGCGGCGGCGGGCCGGCAGCGCCGCGGCAAGCTGCTGGCCGCGCTGCGCTGGGGCTGGCTGGCGTGGCGGCTGCTGCGGCGCCAGCAGGCCTGATCGATCAGTTCCCGGCGGCGTCCAGCCGCTTCATGCGCTCGCTCTGCCAGTAGACGTCGTCGCCGCCCAGGCCGTCGAGGTTGGCGCGGTTCAACACGCGGGCCAGCACGAACAGCAGGTCGGACAAGCGGTTCAGGTATTGCCGCGGCGCGGCGCGGATTGCCTCGGTGGCCGCCAGCGTGATGACGGCTCGCTCGGCACGGCGCGCGATGGTGCGGCACACATGGGCGATGGCGGCGCTGCGCGTGCCGGCCGGCAGGATGAACTCCTTCAGCCGCGGCAGATGCTCGTTGTAGTGTTCCAGCGCCTCGTCCAGCCGCAGCACGGCGGCGTCCTTCAGCAGCTCGCCGCCGGGCCAGGAGAGTTCGCCGCCCAGGTTGAACAGCTCGTGCTGGATGGTGACGAGCAGCTCGCGCACGTCGTCCGGCAGTGGCTCGGCCAGCAGCAGGCCCAGGTTGGAGTTCAGCTCGTCGACGTCGCCCATGGCCTGCACGCGCAGGTGGTCCTTGGGCACACGGCTGCCGTCGGAGAGGCCGGTGGTGCCGTCGTCGCCGGTGCGGGTGGCGATCTGGGAAAGTCGGTTGCCCATGGCAGATGCGGGTCTATGGTCGGACCCGCATCCTGCCTGAATCTCAGGCGCGCCTTCGCCGCCAGACCGGCAAGGCCCAGCAGGGCGAGCAGCCAGGTCTGGGGTTCGGGCACGGGCAGGGCGTCGTTCAGGGCCTGGAAGCTCAGCAAGCCCCCGTTGGGGTCCAGGCTGAACTGAAAGCCGGCCGCAACACCGGTGAAGCTGAATCGGGCCGTCGCCAGGTCCTGAATGCTGGCGGCTTGCAGCAGCGTGAAGCCATCGCCAGCCTTGGGCAGGAAGCCGTCGATGAAGGCAAGGTTGATAGTGCCGCCGTTGACGGTCAAGGCGCCGCTGATGTTCAGCACGTCGTGCTCGCCGGCCCCCAGGCCACCTACCTGCAGTTCGAGCACGCCGCCCTTGAGGGTCAGGTCGCCCTGGATGTTCAGCGTTCCGGGTGAGTTGCCCGGAGCGATCATGCCGCCGTCGCGCAGTTCGACGCGCGGGCTGATCAGCGTGCCGGTTCCTGCCAGCACGCCGCTGATGCGGCTGGCGTCGCCGTTGCCGATGAAGGTGTAGGCCCCGGCGCTGACAACGCCGGTGTCGTTGATGGTCAGTTGGCCGAACTGCTTGCGCTCGCCGGTGGAGCCGTCGGTGGATATCTTCAGCCCGTTGGCGAGTTCGATGCGGCCGCCGCCCTCCACCGTCACCTCGGCGTGGCCGAGGCCGAAGCCGATGTGCATGTCGGTGCGCAACTGGCCGGTGGGCACGGGGTCGCTTTGCAGCGACAGCACGCCATGGTCCCGCACGATGAGTTCGGCCCGGCCGCTGCCCTGACGGGTCGTTGCATACCAGTCATTGGCGATCCACGCCGTGGTGTAGCGGCCGCGCATGTCGACGCGGCTGCCGGCGCCCTTGATGATGAGCCTGCCATCGCTGTTGTCGCCGCGCGCGATGTGCAGGCCGCCCTCGCCGGTGCCGCCATGGATGAGCATCTGGCCGCCGTGATCCACTGTCAGATGGCCGACGCCGCGCTTGCTGCCGTCGCCGCTGACGTTGGCGCGGGCGACGTTCAGGTAGGCGCTGTTGCCGCTCAGCATCAACCGGCCACCGGTCGTGACCTGGACGTGGCCTTCGCCATCGAAGTTGTTACCGCCACGGCCGATCATGATGTCGTCGTCCGCCCCCCAGCCGCCCAGGTCGCGCACCAGCAGCTCGGCGCCGTCGCTGATGGTCACGCGGCCAACGCCATTGCGACCGACGTAGAGCCGCGCGTCGCCGAAGCCGTTCGGGTTGTTGAAGGCATCGATGCTCAGCCGGGCCTGGTTGCTCAGGTGAAGCACGCCCGTTCCGCCATCGCTGCCGACCCAGAACTGCGAGTTGGATACGCCGCCGACGGCGACAGTGGAGTTGGCACCGTGCACCAGCATCGCGCCGTCGGTGATGCCGGTCGGCTGGTTCAGCCCGAATGCGCCAACGGCACCCAGGCCGCCGAAAGACAGCACCGATCCGCCCGTCACGCTGAGCGAGCCTTGGCCACCGCCGCTGTTGCCGACATTGAGGTTGGGTGGTGCCGTTGAGCAATTGCCCTGGCAGACGATGACCGCGATGGCGGGTGTTGCCATCGCGCCCAACATGGTGGACAGCAGTGACCTCAGCTTCTTCATGGTGGCCCCCCGAACATGAAACCCGGCTCAGGGTAGGCAATCCGCGAGGTCGGCGAACCCCCCGCAGAGGGGGCATCGCGGCCGGCTCAGTGCCGCCGGCCGCTGCGGTGGAAGGCCGGCTTGTGCACCGGCGCGCCGTGCGGGCGCAACCCGGGGGCCGCTGTGAAGCGCGGCGCGGGTGGGGCATCGTGCGGTGGCGGCGGGCCGCGGAAGACGTCGCGCCAGCGCGCGGCCAGCAGGTCGAAGCGCACGGCGCCAAACAGGATGAGCACGGCGGCGGCGATCAACAGCAGCCAGGTCAGGGTGGGGTCCATGAGGGTCTCCCGAAACGCTGTGAGGACATGCTGGCACTGCAAGAGAATCTTGGCAACCGATCGTGGAGCCCGCCGATGAACGCGCCCGAACACTTTTCTCCCGCGCCGCCGCTGCCGGCCGAATTGCTGGATGCGTTGCGTGCTGCCTTCGCCGACCGCTGCTCCACTGCGCTGGCCGTGCGCCAGCAGCACGGCCGCGACGAATCCGTCTTCGACGTGCCGCCGCCGCAGGCCGTGGTGTTCGCCGACAGCGAGGCCGAGGTCGCGCGCGTGGTGGCGCTGTGCGCGCAGCACCGCGTGCCGCTCATCCCCTACGGCGCGGGCTCGTCGCTGGAAGGCCATCTGCTGGCGGTGCGCGGCGGCATCAGCCTGGATGTGTCGCGCATGAACGCCGTCCTGCGCCTCGATGCCGAGGACTTGACGGTCACCGTGCAGCCCGGCGTCACGCGTAAGGCGCTGAACGAGGCGCTCAAGCACGAGGGCTTGTTCTTCCCCATCGACCCCGGCGCCGACGCCAGCCTGGGCGGCATGGCCGCCACGCGGGCCAGCGGCACGAACGCGGTCCGCTACGGCACGATGCGCGAGAACGTGCTGGGGCTGCGTTTCGTGGCTGCCAGCGGCGAGGTGGTGCGCAGCGGGTCGCGCGCCAAGAAGAGCAGCGCCGGCTATGACCTGACGCGGTTGCTGGTGGGCAGCGAGGGCACGCTGGGCGTCATCACCGAGCTGACGCTGAAGGTGCACCCGCTGCCCGAGGCGGTGTCGGCGGCTGTCTGCTTCTTCCCGAGCATCGATGCGGCCGTGCGCACGGCCATGCAGGTCATCCAGATCGGCGTGCCGATCGCGCGCTGTGAGCTGCTGGACGCGAACGCGATCAAGGCGGTCAACGCCCACGACAGGCTGGGCCTGAAGGAGGCGCCCATGCTGCTGATGGAGTTCCACGGCAGTGACGCGGGCGTGGCCGAGCAGGCGGCCGTGGTGCAGGAGGTGGCGGCCGACCATGGCGGCGAGGCCTTCGAATGGGCCACCACGCCCGAGGCGCGCACACGGCTGTGGGCGGCGCGGCACCACGCCTATTTCTCGGCGTTGCAGACGCGCCCCGGCTGCCGCGCGGTGACGACGGACACCTGCGTGCCCATCTCGCGCCTGGCGGAGAACATCAACGCCTCCATCGCCGAGGTGGAGGCGGCCGGCCTGCCCTACTTCATCGTGGGCCATGTGGGCGACGGCAACTTCCACCTGGCCTATCTGCTGGACCCGGACCAGCCCGAGGAGCTGGCCACCGCCGAGCGGCTGAGCGCGCAGATGGTGGCGCGCGCCCTGGCGCTGGAGGGCACCTGCACGGGCGAGCACGGCATCGGGCTGCACAAGCAAGGCTTTCTGCTCGACGAGACCGGCGCCGAGGCCGTGGCGCTGATGCGGGCCGTGAAGCAGGCGCTGGACCCGCTGGGCATCCTGAACCCGGGCAAGGTCTTCGCCTGAGGGGTGTTATGGCCAAATTGGTATCGGTCACAACCGAGAATTCATCGGCCTGATGATGGGGCAGTTTTCATAGGGAAAGTCGACGGACGGCGGTTGCCTTGCCGCCGTCAATCCGGGAAAAGCGACTGGTGTTGTTGATTGCGCTACCAGAAACTGGGCGCACAACGACAGCGGAGACACGCTTGAAACTTCTTCCCGCCGCCTGCCTCGCCTGGGGCCTGGTCAGCACCGGCCTGGCCGCCGCCGCGCCGCCGGCCGATGTGGATGCCCAGGCCCGCGGCCTGGTGGCCCGGCTGACGCTGGACGAGAAGCTGGAGCAGCTGCACAACGGCGCGCCGGCCATCCCGCGGCTGGCCATCCCGGCCTACAACTGGTGGACGGAATCGCTGCACGGCGCCTTCGGCCCGGGGCCCACCACCAACTTCCCGCAGCCCGTGGGGCTGGCGGCCAGCTTCAACGAGGGCCTGATGCAGGACGTGGCCGCCGCCATCGGCACCGAGGTGCGGGCCGTCTACGCGCTGGGCCGCGGCCAGCCCGTCACGCACCGCATCGGCGGCGCGCTCAACACCTGGTCGCCCAATATCAACATCTTCCGTGACCCGCGCTGGGGCCGCGGCCAGGAGACCTACGGCGAAGATCCCTTCCTGACGGCCACACTCGGCAAGGCCTATGTGCGCGGCATGCAGGGGCCGGACGCCGCGCGGCCGCAGGTCATCGCTTCGCCCAAGCATTTCGCGGTGCACAGCGGGCCGGAGTCGACGCGTCACTCGGTGGATGTGTGGGTGTCGATGCAGGACCTGGAGGACACCTACCTGCCGGCCTTCCGCGCCGCGATGGTCGATGCGCAGGCGGGCTCCATCATGTGCGCCTACAACCGCGTCAACGGCGAGCCGGCCTGCGCCAGCCGCACGCTGCTGGGCGACATCCTGCGGCGCGACTGGGGCTTCCAGGGCTATGTGGTGTCGGACTGCGACGCGGTGGTGGACATCCACGCCCACCACAAGGTCGCACCCGACGCGGTGGCCGGCGCGGCCATGGCGCTGAAGGCCGGCGTGGACAACGAATGCAACGGCGCCACGCTGTCGCACACGCCGGGCCTGGGCGAGCGCTACCGGCAGGCGCTGCAGCGCGGCTACCTGCGCGAGGCGGACATCGACACTGCGTATTTCGGCGAACGTGACCGGTCATTTCGGTCATCGTGACCGACACCGATGAAGGGTGTCGGCGAGGTCGTTTCGGTATCGTGACCGCCCGTTTCGGCGATCGTGACCGCCGGGCCGGCGGCGGGTGCTGCGAAGA